>NZ_NRIQ01000028.1:0-188739 GCF_020224095.1 Enterobacter sp. CCUG 70166 | reverse complement strand
AACTTTCGGGGTTCACTTCATCCGGGCGGCTTTTTTAATGGCGAAATCTGGAGAGTGGCACGCAAAAGTGGTATAACAAATCATTCGCCGTACCCTGCCTGGAGCGCATATGGAAATCACCGAATCACGTCGTTTATATCAACAACTTGCCGCCGAGCTGAAAGATCGCATCGAGCAAGGGGTCTATCTTGTCGGTGATAAACTTCCCGCTGAGCGTTTTATTGCGGATGAAAAAAGCGTCAGCCGCACGGTGGTCCGCGAAGCCATCATCATGCTGGAAGTTGAAGGGTATGTTGAGGTACGCAAAGGTTCCGGTATTCACGTGATTTCCAGCCAGGCGAAACACTCCCCCACGCCGGACGAAAGTCTGGAATTTGCCAGCTACGGTCCGTTTGAGCTTCTCCAGGCTCGCCAGCTGATTGAAAGCAATATCGCAGAATTCGCAGCGACGCAGGTCACCAAGCAGGACATCATGAAGCTGATGGAAATCCAGGATCATGCGCGTAAAGAAAAATGTTTCCGCGATTCCGAATGGGACCTGCAATTCCACGTCCAGGTCGCCCTTGCGAC
This sequence comes from Enterobacter sp. CCUG 70166, assembly GCF_020224095.1. Taxonomy (NCBI): domain Bacteria; kingdom Pseudomonadati; phylum Pseudomonadota; class Gammaproteobacteria; order Enterobacterales; family Enterobacteriaceae; genus Enterobacter; species Enterobacter sp. CCUG 70166. The sequence continues at coordinate 188,169 of NZ_NRIQ01000028.1, read as the reverse complement.
TCAAAACACAGCGCTGGCGGCAATCGTTGAAAAAATGTGGACTCAGCGCGTTCACAACCCGTACTGGAAGAAACTGCACGATCACATTGATTCCCGCACGGTAGATAACTGGTGTGACGACCACGACCAGATTCTTAAGGCCCTGATTCGTAAAGATCCGCATGCGGCGAAACTGGCAATGTGGCAGCATCTGGAGAACACTAAACAGATGCTTTTTAATGAAACGAGTGATGACTTTGAATTTAACGCTGACCGCTATCTTTTTGCTGATAATCCGGTGGTTCACCTCGATACCGCGACCAATGTCGCAAAATAACCTCCTGAACTGCTGGCAGGCGCACCGCCGCGCCTTCCGGCCAGACAGGGTAAGAAAACCTCTATAGTGTCAGCCTTTGTAAAATCTCTCGCTCCCCTCCGTGGCTTACGCCAAAATCGTGTTTCCCCTCAAATTCTGTGACGCAGAACGTCGGGCTTTGTTACAATTGGATTCACTTCGTTATTTTGTAAGTTAGTGCTTGCTAACCAGCCAATTAACAGGGAACAGTGTTGGCCACACATCATTGTGTCCGCGAGCGACCATAATGAAATCATAACAATGTCGCCGTGCTGTTTTCCCGAATGACAGGCGTGACGTTAACCGATTTCCAGGAACACTGAATGGAACTTTTGACCCAACTACTGAACGCCCTCTGGGCTCAGGATTTCGAAACGCTGGCCAACCCGTCCATGATTGGCATGCTCTACTTTGTGTTATTTATGATCCTGTTCCTTGAGAACGGTCTGCTGCCTGCTGCCTTTTTACCGGGCGACAGCCTGCTGGTGCTGGTTGGGGTGCTCTGTGCAAAAGGGGCGATGGCTTTCCCACAAACGGTTCTGCTGTTGACCATTGCCGCCAGCCTGGGTTGCTGGGTGAGTTATATTCAGGGGCGATGGCTCGGCAACACGCGAATCGTTCAGAACTGGCTTTCGCATCTTCCGGCACATTATCACCAGCGAGCGCACCACCTTTTCCATAAGCACGGGCTCTCCGCCTTGCTGATTGGCCGCTTTATCGCATTCGTACGCACCCTGCTGCCGACCATTGCGGGCTTGTCCGGCCTGAGCAGCGCGCGCTTCCAGTTCTTTAACTGGATGAGCGGCCTGCTGTGGGTTCTGATCCTGACCACGCTCGGCTACGCGCTCGGTAAAACGCCGGTCTTTATGAAATATGAAGACCAGCTGATGTCTTGCCTGATGCTGCTGCCCGTCGTCCTGCTGGTGTTTGGCCTGGTCGGTTCACTGGTCGTACTGTGGAAAAAGAAATACGGAGCCAGGGGTTAACGATGGTTATCTCCCCGCTCGCGCTGCGCCGCTTCTCTTACGCCATCGTCGCGCTAATGATGTTCAGCGCTCTCATCCTGCTATGGTCTGCCCTACAGCACCAGGAGTCGACGCTGACTATCCGTCCTGTGAGTCAAGGAACCAGCGTGCCGGATGGTTTTTCCATCTGGCATCATCTGGATGCTAACGGGATCCGCTTTAAGAGCATCACGCCGCAAGACGATGTGCTGCTGATAAAATTTGACTCCAGTGCGCAAAGCGCCGCGGCGAAAGCGGTGCTGGACCGCACGTTGCCGCAGGGTTACATCATCGCGCAACAGGATGATGACAGCCACGTAGCCTCCTGGATGTCACGGTTACGCGACACGTCGCATCGATTTGGCTAACGACTAATATTCCGAATATTTTCACCCACTTTGGTGAAACTCCCGTTTACTTACTATGCTTAAGTACGCGGAGCACCCCTCAGATGTTCTCCGCATAGTTCTGGAACACGGCTTACGCCGTAACACAATGGAAGGTTTCTATAATGAAATACCGCATCACCCTGGCTCTGGCCCTTTTTTCTTTAAGCACAGCTTCCTTCGCTATGTCTCTTTGTCAGGAGAAAGAACAGGATATTCAACGCGAAATCAGTTATGCCGAAAAGCATAACAATCAGCACCGGATCGACGGACTGAAAAAAGCGCTGAGCGAAGTGAAAGACAATTGTACGGACAGCAAGCTGCGTGCCGATCATCAGGAAAAAATCGCTGAACAGAAGGACGAGATAGCCGAGCGCCGTCAAGACCTGCAAGAAGCGAGAGAGAAAGGTGATGCGGAAAAAATTGCCAAGCGCGAGAGGAAGTTGCAAGAGGCGCAGGACGAACTGAAAGCGCTGGAAGCTCGCGATTATTGAGTTAACGGAAATCTCAACAGGAGAGAATCATGTCAAAAGATACAACTTCAGAACATCTGCGCGCTGAGCTGAAATCCCTGGCGGACACCCTGGAAGAGGTGCTGAACTCTTCTGCCGATAAATCGAAAGAAGAAGTCAGCAAACTGCGCAGCAAAGCGGAGCAGGCACTGAAAGAGAGCCGTTACCGTCTGGGTGAAACCGGTGATGCACTGGCGAAACAGACCCGCGAAGCGGCTGCGCGCGCAGACGAATATGTACGTGACAATCCATGGACAGGCGTTGGTATTGGTGCCGCAGTGGGTGTGGTGCTGGGTGTCCTGCTGACGCGTCGTTGATTATGGAAGATCCACGTCACGCACAAGGGCCTGCTAAAAACGTCCTCGGCATCGGCCAGCGTATTCTTACGACGCTGGTCGGGATTGCCGAAACGCGCGTCCGGCTTGCGGTAGTGGAACTGGAAGAGGAGAAAGCCAATCTCTTCCAGATGCTGCTCATGCTTGGGCTTACGATGCTCTTTGCCGCGTTTGGTCTGATGAACCTGATGGTGTTAATCATCTGGGCTATCGATCCACAGTATCGACTGAACGCGATGATTGCGACTACCGTGGTTCTGCTGGTGGCGGCGCTGATAGGCGGTATCTGGACCCTGCATAAAGCGCGCACGTCGACCTTCCTGCGCCATACGCGCCAGGAGCTGGCCAACGACCGCGCCCTGCTGGAGGATGATAAGTCGTGAGCGACAAAGCCGAACGTCAAAAGCGGAAAGCGTATCTGCTGAGCCAGATCCAGCAGCAGCGGCTGGACCTGTCCGCCAGCCGTCGCGACTGGCTGGAGCTGACCCAGCGTTACGATCGCGGCTGGAATACTCTTCTGAGCCTGCGATCGTGGGCGCTGGTGGGTAGCAGCGTGATGGCGATCTGGACGATTCGTCATCCAAACATGCTTATTCGCTGGGCACGCCGTGGCTTTGGTGTCTGGAGCGCATGGCGTCTGGTGAAAGCAACGATTCGTCAGCAGCAGCTGCGCTAGCCTTCTCGCCGGGTGGCGCTGCGCTTATCAGGTCTACGGTTAAAAAGTAGGCCGCGTAAGGCGTAGCCGTCACCCGGCAAAATCTCTTTATGCTCCCTTACTCAATATCTTTGAAAAAGATTGACAGTTTTCCTTGCTAACAATTGCCATCCGCCCCGTTTACACTCCTCTCCATCGACAGCAAAGACGCGGTATCTACCCGAATTTGCACGCAAATAACGTTTAGCCGCTGATGTGGTTTCCTGGAGAGTAAAATGAAAAAATTAGATGATGTTGGTGTATTGGTAGCGCGTATTCTGATGCCTGTGCTGTTCATCACCGCAGGCTGGGGCAAAATTACCGGCTATGCGGGCACTCAGCAGTATATGGAAGCGATGGGCGTACCGGGTTTCCTGCTGCCACTGACCATCCTGCTTGAGTTCGGCGGCGGCCTGGCAGTGCTGTTCGGTTTCCTGACCCGCACCACGGCGCTGTTCACCGCAGGCTTTACCCTGCTGACCGCGTTCATCTTCCACAGCAACTTTGCGGAAGGCGTGAACTCCCTGATGTTCATGAAAAACCTGACCATCGCAGGTGGCTTCCTGCTGCTGGCTATCACGGGTCCGGGCGCCTACAGCATCGACCGTCTTCTGAATAAGAAGTGGTAAGCACGCTATACTGATTAAATTCAAAGCGAGGAGACATCTCCTCGCTTTTGCTATCTGACGGAGGAGTAAAAAATGGGACAACTCGTAGACGGCGTCTGGCAGGATGTCTGGTATGACACCAAATCCACCGGTGGACGCTTTAAGCGCTCTGTTTCGGCCTTCCGTAACTGGCTGACCGCCGACGGCGCGCCCGGCCCGAGTGGCGAAGGGGGCTTTGCGGCGGAGAAAGATCGTTATCATCTGTATGTTTCTCTCGCCTGTCCGTGGGCGCACCGCACGCTGATTGTGCGCAAACTTAAAGGTCTCGAATCGCTAATTCCGGTTTCGGTGGTCAACCCGCTGATGCTGGAAAACGGCTGGACGTTCGACAGTGACTTCCCGGCCGCGACGGGTGATGAGCTTTATCATCACGATTTCCTGTATCAGCTCTATCTGCGCGCCGATCCGCACTACACCGGGCGCGTGACGGTACCGGTGCTGTGGGACAAGAAAAACCAGACGATCGTCAGCAATGAATCCGCTGAAATCATTCGCATGTTCAATACCGCGTTTGACGCGCACGGCGCCCGCGCCGGGGATTACTATCCGGTTGAGCTGCGCGAGAAAATTGACGAGCTGAACGGCTGGATCTACGACAACGTCAACAACGGCGTCTATAAAGCCGGTTTTGCCACCAGTCAGGAAGCGTACGACGAAGCGGTCGGCAACGTGTTTGGATCCCTGGAACGTCTGGAGCAGATCCTCGGCCAGCATCGTTATTTAGCGGGCGATCGCCTCACCGAAGCAGACATCCGCCTGTGGACGACGCTTATCCGCTTCGATCCGGTGTATGTCACCCACTTCAAGTGCGACAAGCATCGCATCAGCGATTATCTGAACCTGCACGGTTTCCTGCGCGACATCTATCAGATGCCGGGTATTGCGGAGACGGTCAATTTTGACCATATTCGCACCCATTATTTCCGCAGTCATAAGACCATCAACCCAACGGGCATTATCTCCATTGGTCCGTGGCAGGATCTGGATGAACCACACGGGCGCGACGTGCGTTTCGGATAATTATTTAGGGAATCAATTGATTCCCTTTTTTAATTCACGGCATACATCTATCCTTACCTCGATCGCTTAGAAAACAAGTGATTGACTGACTAAGAGGCAAGGAAAAATGGACTGGTATTTAAAAGTACTGCGCAACTACGTTGGATTTGGTGGCCGTGCCCGCCGTAAAGAGTACTGGATGTTCGTTCTGGTGAACTTCGTCCTGATTATGGTGCTGGGTATTGTGGACAAAATCCTCGGCTGGGAACGCGAGGGGGGCGAAGGCATTCTCACCACCATTTATGGTGTGTTGGTTCTGCTGCCTTCATGGGCCGTACTGTTTCGTCGTCTTCACGACACCGATCGTTCGGCGTGGTGGCTGCTGTTGCTGTTGATCCCGCTTATCGGCTGGATCGTGATTTTGATTTTCAACTGTCAGAGCGGAACGCCGGGAGAAAACCGCTTTGGTCCGGATCCGAAGATCTGCGCATAAAAAAAAGCCCGGTGGCGCTTCGCTTACCGGGCCTACAAATTACGATTTTATTTATTATATTGCGTGAAAAGCTTCGGAATTTCGCGTAAACACCATGATTTGGCTTCGCCCATGCTGTCACGACGCCACGCCATAATAATATCCACTTCGCTGGTGTATTCCGGGCTGACAACGCGCAGCCGTCCCTCTGCAATGTCCTTTTCGACGAACGGATACGGCATGGTCGCCACGCCCAGCCCCGCCAGCAGCGCCTGACGCTTATCTTCCAGCGACGTCACCGTCAGACGCGGCTGTTTATCCAGCAACTGCACCGTTAACACCGGGCGCTCGCGCGCGGTATCCGCCACCGCCACGCCGCGGTATTTCACGCGCGTGACCTCAGAGAGCGGTTCCGGCTCCTGATGGATCGGGTGACCCGGCGCAGCGACGTAGACGTTCATCACGCTGTACAGTTTGCGCGAGTTAATTTCTGACGATGAGCGGAAATGCATATCCGGCGCAATGACGATATCCGCCCTGCCCGTCTCAAGACGCTCCCACGCCCCGGCCAGTACCTCGGTGATGATCGACAGCTGGGTATTGGCTTTCGCGGCGAGTCTGTCCACCAGCGGGAACAGCGCCTCGGTGGGCACCAGCGCTTCGGTCACTAACGTCAGATGGGTTTCCCAGCCGCGGGCCAGCGCTTCGGCATCGGTCGTCAGTTTATCCGCCGCTTCCAGCAATACGCGGCCGCGCTCCAGCAGCATCCGCCCAACGTTGGTGAATTTTGTTCGATGACCAGAGCGATCGAAGAGCACAACATCCAGCTCCTCCTCCAGCTTTTGCATGGTATAGCTCAGCGCAGACGGAACGCGCCCCAGTTCATCTGCCGCCGCGGCAAAACTGCCGCGCCTGTCAATCGCGTCCATGACGCGAAGCGCCTCAAGCGTCAATGCTCTCTCTTTAGCCATCTCGTTCTCATTCAGGAAATTTGAACATACCGGGCAGAATATCTGGCTAACAATGCAGCGTCCATACCTTTACCATTGATTTAGTGTAAAGAGAGGTCAAGTTTATGATTACGACAAGAACAGCGAAACAGTGCGGACAAGCCGATTTCGGTTGGTTGCAGGCCCGCTACACCTTTTCCTTTGGACACTACTTTGACCCTAAACTTCTCGGTTACGCTTCACTGCGCGTATTGAACCAGGAAGTGCTCGCCCCGGGCGCGTCCTTCCAGCCGCGCACGTACCCGAAAGTCGATATCCTGAACCTGATCCTGGAAGGCGAGGCAGAATACCGCGATAGCGAGGGCAATCATGTCCAGGCGAAGGCTGGCGAGGCGCTGTTAATTTCCACGCAGCCGGGTATTAGCTATAGCGAGCATAACCTCAGCAAAGACAAAACGCTGACCCGCATGCAGCTGTGGCTGGATGCCTGTCCGGAGCGGGAAAATCCGCTGGTGCAAAAAATCGATCTGAAGGGCGATAAACAGCAGCTGATTGCATCCCCTGATGGCAGCAAAGGCAGCCTGCAGCTGCGCCAGCAGGTGTGGCTGCACCATATCGAGCTGAAGAAAGGTGAACAGGCGAGCTTCCAGCTTCATGGTCCGCGCGCCTATCTGCAGTCCATTCACGGTACGGTGCATGCGGTGACGCACGCGGAAGAGAAAGAGGCGCTCACCTGCGGCGACGGCGCGTTTATTCGTGATGAAGCGAATATCACCCTGGTGGCGGATACGCCGCTGCGCGCGCTGCTGATTGATTTGCCGGTTTAACCCCCCCCTCACCCTAGCCCTCTCCCCAAAGGGGAGAGGGAACGATCGAGCCCCTCGCCCCTATGGGGAGAGGGGTTGGGGTGAGGGGAAATTTTTACACCTTACTCGCCATAATCTCAATGATCTGCCGGTCCGTCGCCTGCATTGAGCGGCACGCCAGAGCGCACAGGTTAGAGATAGACTGTTCCACGTCATGCGCCACAATCCCCTCGTTACCCGTCACCGCAGTATCATCCAGCGCCATCATCACGGCTTTCCAGGCGCTGGTGACGCTGGTCGAGACCTTCATTGCACAGCTGTTAGAAGCCCCATCGCAGATCATCCCGCTCACGTCGCCGATCATACTGCCGATCGCCATGGCAATGGTCTGGTAAGATCCGCCCATCAGCCACGCCATCCCCGCCGCAGCCCCCATTCCGGCTGTTGTCGCCGCACACAGCGCGGACAAGCGCGGAAGCTGGTAATGGATATAGATCGCCGACAGGTGCGAGAGCATCAGCGCCCGCGCCAGCCGTTCGTCATCGGCCTGAACGTGCTCAGCCACCACCACCACCGGCATGGTGGCGGTGATGCCCTGATTCCCGGAACCCGAGTTGCTCATCGCCGGCAGCGTCGCGCCCCCCATGCGGGCATCCGAGGCTGCGCTGGTGCGGATAACAATGTCTGAACCCAGATCCTGCGCCATCCATCCGCGTGTGCGCTGTTTATTGAGCGTCGCACCAATATGCAACCCCCAGTTGCCACGTAAACCTTCGCGGGAGAGCGCATCGTTCAGCCGTCCCGCATCGAGGATAAAGCGGATCGCGTCGAACGGCACCAGCTCTACAAACTCAAGGATCTGCGACAGCGTGGTGGTCGAGAGCACCGCCAGCGGATCGTCGCTGTTCTGGCTCTGATTATCGTCAAGCCTGAAGCGCGTTTCGCCCTGACAAACTACCTCCACCACGCGAGTGTGCCCGCCAGCGATGGTCACCATCGCCGAGGATTCACCGACGTAAACGCAGGCACGTGAATAGAGGATCTCATCGCACGGCTCCTGCAATTTTACCTGCACCAGACCCGCGTTCAGCAGTGCTTTGGCGCGCGTTAGCGCCTCGGACGACGCGTCTTTCAACACCTCCAGCCCGGCGTGTGCATTACCGCCTGTCGCGCCCAGCGCGGCCGCGATGGGTAAACCGACCATACCGGTACCGGGCACCGTTACGCCAAGCCCGTTTTTCATCAGGTTCGGCGATACCCACGCCTCGATACGCGTCACCTCACCGTCAAGCTGTCCGGCAGCCATCGCGCACGCCAGCGCCAGCGAGACGGGTTCGGTACAGCCCAGCGCAGGCTTTACCTCTTCCTGCACCGCGCGAATAAAATGGTTCCATAAAGGATTAATTTGCTCAGACATCGTTACGACCTTATTTAACCTCATGAGAAGGCGAGGAAAGGAGAAACACAAAGCAGCAGCCCGGTAATTACAATAATCACCAGCGATACGCCTTTATATTTATGAAGTGCGGGCACTTTGTAGACCAGCCACGCCGGAATTAAGCAGCCCACCATCCCGAAAATAGGGCTACAGATGGAAGTGAAGCTCAGCACCGGCGCGTTTAACACAATCGCGCTCCAGGCCAGCAGGATGGCAAACAGCATAATCCCGCGCTGGACGGCATTTTCATTGATTTTCTCCGCCGGCATTTTGCGGCGCAGGATGTTCATCACAATGCCCTGCGTCGCCTCACGAAAGCCGAGATAGACGCCAAAGAACGCGGTCATCACAGCGAAAATATTGAGGATTACGCTGACAATTTTGACCCAGCCCGCGCCGTCACCGCTGATAAACTGTGCTGCGATTGCCAGGGCGGAAATATTCTGCTCGTAGGCTTTTACCGCCTCGTCGTGCCCCATCGCCAGGGTGAAGGAGACAGCGTAGAAAAAGACCGTCACAAACAGCACGCCAAAGGCGATATTCATTGCCCGCAGCGCTTTATGCCGCGCCACCTCAACGGATTTTTCCCGTGAACGATAGGAAATCACCATCGGGCTTAATGTCTGAATAAACAGAATGGAGGTTAAGGTGAAAGGCAGCGTAATAATGGCGTTTTTAATCAGCAGCCCCATTGGCGGCAGCATGCCGACGTTGGCTAAATGCCAGAGGCCAATCATCGAAAGCCCCAGCGCCGCCACCACAAATAATTTGGTCAGCACCATCAGGCTGGAGACTTTAAACAGCAGCTTTTCACCGCGCGACGAAATGGCGACCAGAATGCAGATCAGGAATAAGCCGTAGAACGGATTTTCCGAGAGCAAACCGTCGGTTACGCCGAAGGTGTGTAAATAGGATGCGCTGTCGTTGGTAATGGCCGTCGAATAGACAAACATCCAGATCACCAGCATCACGAAATAAAGTGCACCCAATAAGATGCCCCAGTTTTTGCCTAAATATCCGCTAATAACGCTCGGATAGTCTTTACATTCCGGCGATTCCGCCAGCGTATTAATAAACAGGCGCTGGAACAGGTACATGGCCGGATAACCAATTATCGACGAGAGTAAAAATACCCATAGCCCCATTAATCCAACCTGCACCGGAAGAAAAACAATGCCCGCGCCGATAGCCATCCCAATACTCATGATGACCCAGCCCGTATCGGTGCTGTCGAATTTAATCGCCTCTCGCCATTCGCTTTCGCTCATTCCCGCCCGCCTTGCCGCAGGGGAATCACTCACAATCACACTGCTGTTTGTTGCCATATTCATTGGGCACTCGCTTATTTTGTAGGGTAACGATTTGTTTTTATAAGGTTCCGATCGCCAGCGATTGCGAGTCAGAGGGTGCAGGTGTGAGTTATTGGTATGGGGAGATCATATCCGGAGCGCGGGAGAAAAAAGTCACAACTTTTATAGGGATTTCCTTAGGCGAGAGGAAAATATTACTTCGGGATAGCAGAAAAGAGAGCGAGTTTTCTAAAATTGACGGTGTTCACAAAATTAAAAGCCTCCTCATCTGAGGAGGCTGAAGATGGAGCCTGTGTTAGATCGCCTGCGTAAACGTCCTCGAAATCACGTCCTGCTGCTGCTCGCGCGTCAGAGCGTTAAACCGCACCGCATAGCCTGAAACGCGGATCGTCAGGTTCGGATAGTTCTCCGGATGGGCGATGGCATCCAGCAGCATCTCCCGGTTCATCACGTTGACGTTCAGGTGCTGCCCGCCCTCAATGGTCGCTTCGTGGTGGAAGTACCCGTCCAGCAGCCCGACAAGGTTGGTTTTGCGCACCAGCTCGTCCTTGCCCAGTGCCTGCGGCACGATGGAGAAGGTGTAGGAGATCCCGTCTTTGGCATAGGTGAACGGCAGCTTGGCGACCGAGGTCAACGACGCCACCGCTCCTTTTCTGTCGCGCCCGTGCATCGGGTTGGCGCCAGGCGCAAACGGTGTACCGCCGCGACGTCCGTCCGGCGTGTTGCCGGTCTTCTGCCCGTAAACCACATTGGAGGTGATGGTCAGGATCGACTGTGTCGGCACGGCGTTGCGGTACGTCGGCAGCGCCTGGATTTTCTTCATAAAGCGCTCAACCAGATCGCAGGCGATACTGTCCACGCGATCGTCGTTGTTGCCGTATTGCGGATAGTCGCCTTCGATGACGAAATCGACCGCCAGACCGGTGTGGTCGCGCACCGGTTTTACCGTGGCGTACTTGATGGCCGACAGGGAATCCGCCGCCACCGACAGCCCGGCAATGCCACAGGCCATGGTGCGGTAAACGTCCCGGTCGTGCAACGCCATCAGCGAGGCTTCGTAGCTGTATTTATCATGCATGTAGTGAATGAGATTCAGCGCACTGATGTACTGCACTGCCAGCCAGTCCATGAAGTGATCGAGGCTCGCCATTACGGTGTCGTAATCCAGTACCTCATCCAGCAGCGGCTCGGTTTTCGGCCCCACCTGGATCTTCAGCTTCTCATCCACCCCGCCGTTAATCGCGTACAGCAGCGTTTTCGCCAGGTTGGCGCGTGCGCCGAAGAACTGCATCTGCTTGCCGATCACCATCGGACTGACGCAGCAGGCAATGGCGTAGTCGTCGCTGTTGAAGTCGGCACGCATCAGATCGTCGTTCTCGTATTGCAGCGAGGAGGTGACGATCGAGACCTGCGCGGCGTATTTCTTGAACGCGATCGGCAGCTGTTCGGACCAGAGGATCGTCAGGTTTGGCTCCGGCGCAGGCCCCATGGTGTGCAGGGTATGCAGATAGCGGAAGCTGTTTTTGGTCACCAGCGTACGGCCATCCAGCCCCATGCCGCCAATCACTTCCGTGGCCCAGATCGGATCGCCGGAGAAGAGCGTGTCGAACTCCGGCGTGCGCAGGAAGCGCACCATGCGGATCTTCATGATGAAGTGGTCGATCAGCTCCTGGGCCTGCACCTCGTTCAGCCTTCCTGCCTGCATGTCGCGTTCAATGTAGATATCGAGGAACGAGGCCGTGCGCCCCAGCGACATCGCCCCGCCGTTCTGGGATTTCACTGCGGCAAGGTAGGCAAAGTAGACCCACTGCACCGCTTCCTGCGCATTCATCGCCGGACGTGAAATATCAAAGCCATAGTTCGCCGCCATCTGCTGGATCTGGAGCAACGCACGTTTATGCTCCGCCAGCTCCTCGCGCAGGCGGATCGTGGCCTCCAGATCGTCTCCGCGCTCCAGTTTCCCCTGGAGATCGGCGAACTGAAGTTCCCGCTCGCGCACCAGATAGCTGATGCCGTACAGCGCCACGCGGCGGTAGTCGCCGATGATGCGTCCACGCCCGTAGCCGTCCGGCAGACCGGTGAGCACGCCGGATTTTCGGCAGCGCATCATCTCCGGGGAATAAACGTCAAATACGCCCTGGTTGTGGGTTTTGCGCAGGTCGGTGAAGAGATATTCAAACTGCGGATCCATCTCGCGACCGTAGGCTTCGAATGAGCTGCGGATCATATTGATTCCGCCGTACGGATGCAGGGCCCGCTTGAGCGGCTTGTCGGTTTGCAGGCCGACGATCGTCTCCAGCTCCTGGTCAATATAGCCCGGCCCGTGCGCGGTAATGGTGGTGGCGATGTTGGTGTCAAAATCCACCGGAGCGTGAGTAGCATTCTCCTGGCGAATGCCGACCATCACCTTCTGCCACAGCGCCGTCGTTGCTGGCGTCGCCTGCGCGAGGAAAGCTTCATCGCCTTCATAAGGGGTGTAGTTATGCTGAATAAAATCGCGCACGTTAACGGCGTTTTTCCATTCTTCACCGCGAAACCCGGCCCATGCGTCGCTGTAAGGCGCGACGCCCGTATCGATTGTTACTTTCATCAGATTCTCGCTTTATCAGGCGTAAGCCGCAGCCGGGGTGACCTTCCCAAGACGGAGGGCGTCCAGCGCGATCATTTTTTCTTCATTGGTAGGGATCACCGCGCAGGCCGCGCGGGACGACTCGGTGGAGATCACGCCCTCACCCGCGCTGCCCGGCAGGGCATTTTTGGACTCGTCGAGGATGATGCCAAACACCTTCAGGTGCTCCACCACCAGCGCGCGGATAAGCACGGAGTTCTCACCGATCCCGCCGGTAAACACCACGCCATCCAGACGGTGCAGGGATGCGGCATGACCGGCGATATGCCGCGCTATGCGGTGGACAAAGGTCTTTATCGCCAGCCGCGCCCGCTCGTTGCCGTCATGCCAGGCTTTCTCCAGCACGCGCAAATCGGAGGAGATGCCGGAGATCCCCAGCAGCCCGGACTCTTTGTTGACCACGCGCTCCAGATCCTCGAACGTCTGGCCGGTCTGCCGGGCAATCCACGCCATCGCGCCAAAATCTACGTCGCCACAGCGCGTGCCCATCACCAGTCCTTCAAGCGGCGTCATCCCCATGGACGTGTCCACGCTTCTGCCGTTACGCACCGCGCAAATGGACGCCCCGTTGCCGAGATGGGCAATCACCAGGCCGCTGTCTTCGGCGGAGAGCCCGAGAAGCGCGTGCGCCTGCGCCGCCACGTAGCGGTGAGAGGTACCGTGGAAGCCGTAGCGGCGCACGCCCAGCTCTTCAAAATAGCGGTACGGCAAGCCGTACAGATACGCCTGCGGCGCCATGGTCTGGTGGAAGCTGGTATCAAATACCGCCACCTGCTGCACCCCGGGGAAGAGTCGCTCTGCGGCTTCCACGCCGCTCAGGTTAGCGTAGTTATGCAGCGGCGCCAGCGGGGAGACCTGGCGGATCTGCTCCATCACCTCTTCCGTGATCAGGGTCGACTCGCTGAAGAGATCGCCGCCGTGGGCAATGCGATGGCCAATCAAAGCCACGCTGCCCATCAGGTCGCGCTTCTCCAGCTCCAGGGCGATGGCGGCCAGCGCCCCTTCGTAGTCCTGATGAGCCAGTCTGACTGGCTCACCCCCATTCACGGAAATAAAGGCTTTTTCTGTGTTGATGCCGTCCGCAATGCCCGTCAGCAGGGCATCGCAGCCTGCGGCGTCCAGCACCGAAAACTTAACAGAGGACGATCCGCAGTTAATGACCAGTACTACCGGAAACTCAATCATGGTATGGCTCCGCTCTTCCTGAGCTTTGGTTTAAAACAGTTTGTACACGATGTTCAGAATGGTCAGCAGGCCGACCACGGTGACGAAGATGTTCTCGGTCCGGCCTTTGTATTTCGCCAGCGCCGGTGCTTTGCGGATAGCGTACATCGGCAGCAGGCACAGCAGAGAGGCGATAATTGGCGCGCCCATGGCTTCAATAAGGTCCAGAATGTTCGGGTTGGCATAGGCCACAATCCAGGTGGAGCCCATGATGAAGACCATGCTGATGGTGTTCAGCTTGCCCACGGAGACGTTCTTCTTGTCGCCCTTGTAGCCGAACTTAACGATCAGGCCGTTCAGCCCCTCCAGCGTGCCCAGGTAGTGACCGAAGAAGGATTTAAAGATAGCGACCAGCGCGATGATGGACGCGCCGTACTCCAGCACCGTGGCGAACGTGGATTTACTGCCTGACATCGACGCAAAGTGGTTCGCCAGGTAAGAGAGCACCGGAATGTTCTGCACTTTGGCGTCCGCCATGTTCTGCGGAGAGAGCGTAAACAGGCAGCTAAAGGCGAAGAACATCACCACCGCCACCATCAGCAGGCTGGCGCGACCGATGATTTTGGAACATTTCTGCTCGGTGAATTCTTTACCAAACTCCGGCTCGTACTCTTCGCGCTTGGAGACCACAAACGAGGAGACGATAGGCGAGAAGTTGAAGGAGAAGACCATAATGGAAATCCCCAGCCACACCGTGACAAGAATGCCGTCATGACCGGTGAAGGCGATATCGCTCAGGTTAACCTGGTCGATCACCGCTGAGTTCCAGTACGGGATCAGCGAGAGAGAAATCAGCACCAGGCTGGCGATGAACGGGAACACCAGGTAGCTCATCACCTTCACCATCAGGTCTTTACCGAACCAGATCACAAAGGCCATCAGCAGCAGCAGGAACAGCGCTACCACGCCGCGGTTCAGGGCAGGCATCTGGAGCTGGTTTTCCCAGAAGGTCATAAAGGTGTTGGTAATGGTGACGCCGTAAATCCACAGCAGCGGGCAAATAGCAAAGAAGTAGAGGAAGGTGATCACCACCCCGCCGGTCTTACCAAAATGCTCCTCCACCGTTTCGGTGATGTTGCCGGAGACGTTACTGCCGGACAAACACAGACGCGCCAGCGCGCGGTGGCAGTAAAAGGCAATGGGGAACGCCAGAACCAGCATCAGCAGAATAGGGATCAGGCCACCAAAGCCTGCGCGGATGGGGAAGAACAGCACGCCAGCGCCAATGGCGGTACCAAACAGGCCGAGCGTCCAGGTGGTATCCGATTTACGCCAGGAGGACGTTTTTGTCTGGCCAACGATAATGCTTTCTGTGTTGCTCATAGGTCACCTTTATGCGTCAACGAAGCCGGTAATTTGGGAAACACGGGAGAGATCAATATTGCCACCGGAAATAATGCAGACGGTTTTACGGCCCTGAATATAGTGGTCCAGCTTGCCGCTTAATAACGCCGCGCACGCCAGCGCGCCAGCACCTTCCGTAACCACTTTATTTCGCTGAATAAGCGCGATCATGCTGTTGCGAATCTCGTCTTCGCTGACCAGCACAATGTCGTCAACCAGTTCACGAACGATTTCGAAGGTTAAATTACCCGGGCGAGACACGACGCAGCCGTCCGCTAATGTGCCGGTAATACGGTGGTTCGTTATTTCACCGGTCTGATACGACGCCGCCATTCCGTGCACGTTTTCAGACTGCACGCCGATAATATTGATAGTTGGGTTGATGGATTTAATTGCTGTCGCAATACCGGCAATTAAACCACCACCGCCGATGGGAACAATCACGTTATCCACGTCGTATAAATCTTCGAGGATTTCCAGGCCGATGGTGCCCTGACCGGGGATCACTTTCGGATCGTCGTAAGGCGGGATAAATATGCGCCCTTCCATCTCGACGATTTCGCTCACTTTGGCGATAGTGTCGTTAAAGTTCTCGCCATGCAGCACCACTTCGGCGGAGTAGTCGCGCGTGGCGGCCACCTTGGATTTCGGCGCGCCCATAGGCATTACCACTTTGCCGTCGATGCCGAGCATGGCGCAGGAGAGCGACACCCCCTGCGCATGGTTCCCTGCGGAACAGGCAACCACGCCCTTGCGTTTTTTCGCATCGGTCAGCGAGCTTAATTTATTAAACGCCCCACGTATTTTAAACGAACCGGTACGCTGCATATTTTCAAATTTCAGGAATATCTCACCCTTACACCGTTCGCTCAGATAATTTGAACGCGGCATACCGGTTTTATAGATCTTTCCCGCCAGTCTTTTTCTGGCGTCCTGAATATCTTCAATGGTCACCGGGAGATCGTAAGTAATGTGCATAATATCCTCGTTATAATAATTCATTATTTTCAGGCAAAGTCAGGGTATCAGAGCGTTAAAAAGCGTCGCTCCGGGTATTTTAAATCATCATTATTTCTATCGTCGTTTTTCGATATTCATCGACGAATATTGTTTTGCCAGTTCAACTAATACTGACGCCGATTTTTTAATACTGTAATTTTTTGACCACACGGCAGCATAACGCGCCACAGGTAATGCATCTTCCACCGGCAGGACAATAAACTGGTCCGAGCCGAATGGCGCAATCATGTCACGGGGGATCACCGTCAGGTAATCGGCATTGAGAACAAGGTTATAGATGGTGACGACGGAATCGGTCTGGACGATGTTTTCAATGCTGATGTGGTTATCTTGCAGGGTGGTCAGGAGTTCGTTGTAGTAGCCCATATCGGTTTGCGGCATCACCCACTGCTCGTGCGTGAGCGACGCCAGTCTGGTCGGGCCGGTGCACGTTCGTGATTTACTCGCCACCAGCACAAACTCAGATTCAAAGAGTGGCTCAACGTGAAGATCCTGGAGCAACATCCCGTCGCTCAGCGTGCCGATGGCGAAATCCAGCCGGCCATCGCGAATGGCGGGCAGGAATGAAGAGAGCTGCGCTTCATACATTGAGACGCGCGCCTTCGGGAACACTTCCTTGAATTTTTTGATCATCCCGGACAGGAAGGTGAAGCCAATCAGCGACGGATAGCCGAAGGAGACGTCCATGACGGTACTGAAACTGAGGCTGTTGATCTCGCTCACCATGTTTTTCATTTCGCGGGTGATCGACTCAGCGTAGGACAGAAGCACCTGACCGGCGGCAGTGAGTTTTACGCCGGTGTTTTTACGCACCATCACTTCCACCCCAAAGTAAGATTCGATGTCGCTGATGATTTTGCTGACGGCAGGTTGCGTCAGCCCCAGTTGTCTTGCAGCAGAACCTATAGAGCCACTTTTGATGACTTCCTGAAATACCACGAGGTGCTGTGTTTTCGGTAGAATAATAGTATTCATAATATTCTGCGCTTATTTCCCTATGACGCAGCGGATTCTACCCAATATTGTTTCAGGGGGTATGTGCTGTTACTCACAATTTGCCAGGATGCCCTTTTTACAACCACATTTAAAATCTATTTATAATCTTATTATTCAAACAGTTAGATAGCTAAAAATACGCAATTACGCTGATATTGATCAACAAAATCCGCGGTAATAAATTTATTTTATGGCAATAACCAGCATGAATTTTTTTGCCTTAACAATATTAATAAAGACTATCTTTCAGGCAATTAAAGGTTAATAAACCATCATTATTCTTTTAAAACATTTTTGTGGTTTATCAACTTTATCAGGAATATTTTCTCAGCTTCCGGTTAAAGAGTGGGATATATCACACATTCACCAGAAGAATGTTTTTAGATTCAATATTAAATTATCAAATGAATAACATTCAGCATCACTGAGTCAACATTCACAACATCTGTTCAACACTAAAATTTTCTAATTTTATAGCGTTAAATTTTGTGATTATGATCATGCGCAGCAGATGAAAGGAACGCATAATCGGTAAAGCAGTGAAATGTGCTTGGCGTCGCAAAATTGAGAATTGATGTCGTTTGGCGCTTCGCTGACCCGGCATGCAACCTTCAGAAAACAAAAACCCCGCCGAAGCGGGGTTTCGTAAGAAGTTGAAGCTGACCGATAAGCCGGGTTCTGTCGTGGACAGTCATTCATCTAGGCCAGCAATCGCTCACTGGCTCAAGCAGCCTACCCGGGTTCAGTACGGGCCGTACCATGTGAACCCCTATTTGGCCTTGCTCCGGGTGGAGTTTACCGTGCCACGGACTGTTACCAGCCGCGCGGTGCGCTCTTACCGCACCCTTTCACCCTTACCTGATCCCGCTTACGCGGGCCATCGGCGGTTTGCTCTCTGTTGCACTGGTCGTGGGTTTCCCCCCCAGGCGTTACCTGGCACCCTGCCCTGTGGAGCCCGGACTTTCCTCCCCTCCGCCCGTCTCCCCCGAAAGGGACGACGACGAAGCGGCGACTGTCTGGTCAGCTTCGGCGCGCAGTATAGAGGGTTTGCGCGCCGCTGTCACCCCTGGCTACGCATGCCTACCTGCAATGTGGCCGCGATATTGCGCGAGGCGCGGTAAATGTTGTCGTACGCTCCCTGGAACGCCTCTTCCAGTGAACCGATGCGGGTCAATACGCTGAACACCGCGTCGATGCCGTACTGATGCACCACACCAACATCCTGCGTCAGACTTCCGGCAATCCCTATCACCGGCTTATGGTATTTTTTGGCGACGCTCGCCACGCCGACGGGCACTTTGCCATTAATGCTCTGGCTGTCGATGCGCCCTTCTCCCGTCAGCACCCACGTGCAGTCGTGAATATGTTCTTCAAGATTGAGCGCCTGAGTGACAATCTCAATGCCGCTTTTCAGCTCAGCGCCCAGGAAGGCCATCAGCGCCGCGCCCATGCCGCCCGCCGCTCCTGCCCCCGGAACCGGGTTGACGTCAATGCGCAGGGATTTTTTGATCACGTTGGC
Source organism: Enterobacter sp. CCUG 70166 (assembly GCF_020224095.1). Classification (NCBI taxonomy): domain Bacteria; kingdom Pseudomonadati; phylum Pseudomonadota; class Gammaproteobacteria; order Enterobacterales; family Enterobacteriaceae; genus Enterobacter; species Enterobacter sp. CCUG 70166. The sequence continues at coordinate 169,529 of NZ_NRIQ01000028.1, read as the reverse complement.
GTAGTGGCTAAGACTGGCGTCGAGTTCGAGGATCATCTCCTCCGTGGCGCCTTTTTGCGGGCCAAAGATACGCGACGCGCCGCTTTCACCGACCAGCGGATTCGTCACGTCACAGGCGACGCGGATTGCGCACCCCTGAAGACGCGGATCAAGATCCGAAATATCAATACGGTTCAGCGCCATCAGGCTGCCGCCGCCGTAGCCGATCTCCGTCCCGTTCGCATCCGTAAACCTCGCGCCCAGCGCCTGCATCATACCCGCGCCCCCATCGTTGGTTGCGCTCCCGCCGATACCGATAATGATGTTGCGCGCGCCTTTATCCAGCGCGCGGAGGATCAGCTCCCCCGTCCCGCGCGACGTCGTGACCAGCGGGTTACGCTGCGCGGGAGGAACAAGTACCAGGCCGCTGGCGGCGGCCATCTCGATAAACGCGGTGGTACCGTCGCCCGAGATCCCCCAGCTGGCCTTCACCTTTTCCCCTAACGGGCCGGTGACGACAGCCTGCTGCCAGGTGCCCTGCGTCGCGGCGATCATCGCTTCAACCGTACCTTCTCCGCCGTCAGCAACGGGAACAGACACGTAATGAGCGTCGGGGAAAATTTCCCGAAATCCTTTTTCTATCGCCTGCGCCACCTCAGTGGCAGACAGGCTTTCTTTATAAGAGTCTGGCGCGATTACGATTTTCATAGTTGTATGCCTGAGCCGTAGGCCCGGTAAGCGTAACGCCACCGGGCGGGACGTCATTAGCGAGCAATTTCAACCTTCGCCAGCTTTTCGTAATAGCACGCTAACGCGCTGTGATCGGCGGTGCCCAGACCGTCCGCACGCAGCGCCTGCATCATCTCCATGACGGCGGCAGTCAGCGGCAACTGCGCGCCCACGCCGTGGGAGGTATCCAGCGCATTCGCCAGATCTTTAATGTGCAGATCGATGCGGAAGCCCGGCTTGAAGTTACGATCCATCACCATCGGTGCCTTGGCATCCAGCACGGTGCTGCCCGCAAGACCACCGCGAATGGCCTGATAGACCAGATCCGGATTAACGCCCGCTTTGGTGGCCAGCGTAAGTGCTTCGGACATGGCCGCGATGTTCAACGCCACAATCACCTGGTTTGCCAGCTTGGTGACGTTGCCTGCGCCTATTTCACCGGTATGCACCACGGAGCCAGCCATGGCTTTCATCAGGTCGTAGTATTTGTCGAACACGGCTTTATCGCCCCCCACCATCACCGACAGAGTACCGTCGATGGCTTTCGGTTCGCCGCCGCTGACCGGCGCATCCAGCATCTCCACGCCCTTCGCTTTCAGCGCCTCGCTGATTTCGCGGCTCGCCAGCGGCGCGATAGAACTCATGTCGATCACCACCAGACCCGGCTTCGCGCCGTCGATAATGCCGTTCTCACCCAGCGCCACCTCTTTCACGTGCGGGGAGTTTGGCAGCATGGTGATAATGACATCGCACTGCTCGGCGATCGCTTTTGCAGTTGTCGCCGTTTCTGCGCCAGCCGCAATCACTTCTGCCACCGCGTCTGAATTACGATCTAAAACCACCAGTGAGTAACCTGCTTTGATGAGGTTTTTGCTCATTGGTTTGCCCATGATACCCAGGCCAATAAAACCCACTTTCAGCGTCATAATCTGTTTCCTCAATGATGGTTATTTTTGAAAAGCGTCCGCTAATTTCTGCGTGGCGGCGCGGAATACGCCGAGGTCGCTGCCGACGGCGACAAACGTTGCGCCCCACTCCAGGTAGCGGCGGGCATCGGCTTCCACCGGCGCCAGAATGCCGCACGGTTTACCGTGCGCTTTGGCACGGGCAAAAATGTGCTGGATTGCCCGCTGCACGTCCGGGTGGCTGGCGTTGCCCAGATGACCAAAGGCGGCCGCCAGATCGCTCGGGCCGACGAAAATACCGTCGACACCTTCGGTCGCGGCAATGGCGTCGACGTTATCGACCCCCTGCTGGCTCTCGATCTGAACCAGAATGGTGATGTTCTTGTTGGACTGGGCGAAATAGTCCGGCACGGTGCCAAACATGTTGGCGCGGTGCGAGACAGACACGCCGCGGATCCCTTCCGGCGGATAGCGGGTGGCAGCTACGGCCAGCACCGCTTCTTCTTCCGTTTCAACAAACGGGATCAGGAAGTTGTAGAAGCCGATATCCAGCAGACGCTTGATGATCACCGGCTCGTTGGTAGGTACACGCACCACCGGCGCGCTGTGGCTGCCTTTCAGCGCCATCAGCTGCGGAATAAACGTGTTGATATCGTTTGGCGCATGTTCGCCGTCCAGCACCAGCCAGTCGAATCCGGCCAGGCCCAGCACTTCGGTGCTGATGGGGTTGGCCAGCGCAGACCAGCAGCCAATCTGAATCTGATGCGCCGCAAGGGCCGCTTTAAATTTATTCGGGAAGATGTCGTTACTCATTACGTATACCTTTTTTAATTCCGCAGTTTTAGCCAGTAGCTTTTCTTATTTATTCCGACTCAGCGTCAGCGTTATATTTATTTACTGACTGAATTTTGGCGTTATAAAATCGTCATTCAGTATAATCGTCACCACCCGGCAGCACATTGTCTCAATGCTCAATTATCCAACGGGATTAGCACGCTATTTTGAGCATTTGCCCAATGCAGTGGGCGCTGATGCACAGAATCAACGATTAGTGTGTCGGGAGCGATCGCGATCACATTCTCACTTTTCCTCTCCTGACATTCTTTATTTCCTCAATAAGAAACGATTAACCATCTGGCTATATTTAGTATCAGATATTTTGCTGGAGATGAGTGAACAATGGCCGATATTGAAATTCGACAGGCGTCGCCGACGGCGTTCTATATAAAAGTGCACGATACCGATAACGTGGCGATTATTGTCAACGACAATGGCTTAAAAGCGGGTACCCGCTTTCCGGACGGGCTGGAGCTGATTGAGCACATTCCGCAGGGGCACAAAGTCGCACTGGTCGATATCCCGGCGCAGGGCGAAATCGTGCGCTACGGCGAAGTCATCGGCTATGCGGTGCGCGCTATCCCGCAGGGTAGCTGGATTGAGGAGTCGCTGGTTGAGCTGCCCACCGCCCCGCCGCTGGAGACGTTGCCGCTGGCTACCCGCGTCCCTGAGCCGTTACCTCCGCTGGAGGGTTATACCTTCGAAGGTTACCGCAACGCGGATGGCGGCGTGGGAACCAAAAACCTGCTTGGCATCACCACCAGCGTGCATTGCGTGGCGGGTGTCGTGGATTACGTGGTGAAAATTATTGAGCGCGATCTGCTGCCGAAATACCCCAACGTTGACGGCGTGGTGGGGCTTAACCACCTGTACGGCTGCGGCGTGGCGATCAACGCGCCCGCAGCGGTCGTGCCGATCCGCACGATCCACAATATCGCCCTTAACCCGAACTTTGGCGGCGAGGTGATGGTGATTGGCCTCGGCTGTGAAAAATTGCAGCCAGAACGCCTGTTGCAGGGTACTGAGGATGTGAAAGCCATTCCGGTTGACGAGGCCAGTATTGTGCGTCTTCAGGATGAACACCATGTCGGCTTCAGATCGATGGTCGACGACATTTTACAGGTGGCAGAGCGCCATCTGGAGAAGCTGAACAAACGCCAGCGTGAAACCTGCCCGGCCTCTGAACTGGTGGTTGGGACACAGTGTGGCGGCAGCGATGCGTTTTCCGGCGTCACCGCTAACCCGGCGGTAGGTTATGCCTCCGATCTGTTCGTGCGCTGCGGCGCCACGGTGATGTTCTCTGAAGTCACCGAGGTGCGTGATGCTATCCACCTGCTCACGCCGCGCGCCGTTAACGAAGAGGTGGGCAAACGCCTGCTGGAGGAGATGGCCTGGTACGATAACTATCTCGACATGGGCAAAACCGACCGCAGCGCCAACCCGTCTCCGGGTAACAAGAAAGGCGGCCTGGCGAACGTGGTGGAAAAGGCCCTCGGGTCGATTGCCAAATCCGGCCAGAGCGCGATTGTGGAAGTGCTCTCACCTGGCCAGCGACCAACCAAACGCGGTCTGATCTACGCGGCAACGCCTGCCAGTGATTTCGTGTGCGGCACCCAGCAGGTAGCATCCGGCATTACGGTACAGGTCTTTACCACCGGACGCGGCACGCCGTACGGCCTGATGGCGGTACCGGTGATCAAAATGGCGACCCGCACCGAGCTGGCAAACCGCTGGTATGACTTAATGGATATCAACGCGGGCACCATCGCCACCGGGGAAGAGAGTATTGAAGAGGTGGGCTGGAAGCTGTTCCACTTCATTCTGGATGTGGCAAGCGGACGGAAGAAAACCTTCTCCGATCAATGGGGATTGCATAACTCGCTGGCGGTGTTTAACCCGGCACCGGTGACGTGATGGCCCCTCACCCTGCCCTCTCCCCACCGGGGAGAGGGTAAAAAAACCGCACCGAGCAGTCCCCTCTCCCCTATGGGGAGAGGGTTAGGGTGAGGGGAAAAGCCTCTTTAGACCAGCACCACATCGATCCCGCTTTTGCGTAACCCTTCCAGGCTTTCCGCCGGAATACCTTCATCAACGATAATCATGTCGATCCGCTGAGTATCAATGATTTTATGCAGGCTTGAACGGTTAAACTTGCTGGAATCAGTGACAACGATAATACGCTCCGCCACCTCGCACATTTTCCGGTTCAGACGGGCTTCATCCTCGTTGTGCGTACTCACCCCCCGATCGAGATCGATGGCATCGACGCCCAGGAACAGCAGGTCAAAATGGTAATTCTGTAAGGACTGCTCCGCCTGGTCACCATAGAAGGACTGCGACTGACGGCGCAAGTGCCCGCCGGTCATCAGCAGCTCTACGCCCTCCGCTTCCAGCAGCGCGTTTGCCACGTTCATCCCGTTGGTCATGGCAATGACATCGGTATGCTGGCGCAGCATGCGGGCAATTTCAAAGGTCGTGGTGCCGGAGTCCAGAATAATGCGGTGACCCGGCTTCACCAGTTCAGCCGCCGCCTGCGCGATGCTGCGCTTCACAGCCGTATTAAGGGAACTTTTGTCCTCAACGGACGGCTCCACGCCGGGGGCATTACCTTCGCAAATCAGCGCGCCGCCGTAAGCGCGAACGGCAATCCCCTGCTTTTCCAGAAAGGCCAGATCGTTACGGATCGTCACCGTCGACACGCCGTATAAAAGAGAAAGATCGTTAACCTGCACGCTTCCCTGCGCCCGCAACCGCTGAATGATCTGCTCTCGCCTTTCACTGGTGCCGGTGATGCGCTTCTCTGCGGATGAATCGGTGCTGCTCATACGAGCTCCTTAGTAAATAAACTTTCGTTTCATTTCGTTTTGCTTATTAACGCCTTTCTTTTGAGGGAATGCAAGCCCTGTATGGTGAGCAGACGCAAGCTTAACCGCCGCTGAAACCTTTCATTATGTTTCTTTTGTGAAACAGATTGGAAAACTATTATCTTTCGTTTTATTTTTACCCCACCATAATGCAGTATCAAATGAAACAAAACGAAAGATGAATACCAACACCATCCGAAATGGAGAGGAAAGTGAAACATCTGACAGAAATGGTGGAACAACATAAACGGGGGAATACAAACGGGATTTACGCCGTCTGTTCCGCACATCCATTGGTACTTGAAGCTGCAATTCGTTACGCCCATTCACAGCAGACGCCTCTGCTGATTGAAGCCACCTCAAACCAGGTGGATCAGTTTGGCGGCTATACCGGTATGACGCCCGCCGATTTTTATGGGTTTGTCTGCAAGCTGGCAGGATCCCTCGGTTTCCCCACCTCACAGCTGATCCTTGGCGGCGATCATTTAGGTCCTAACCGCTGGCAAAACCTGCCAGCTTTGCAGGCGATGGCGAACGCCGACGATCTGATCAGGAGCTACGTGGCGGCCGGATTTAAAAAAATTCACCTCGATTGCAGCATGTCCTGCGAAGACGATCCGGTTCCTTTAACCGATGCAATCGTTGCCGGGCGTGCCGCTCGGCTGGCTAAAATTGCCGAAACCACCTGTCTCGAGCAATTTGGCGTAGCGGATCTGGTCTACGTTATCGGCACGGAAGTTCCGGTTACCGGTGGGGCACACGAAACGCTGACCGAGCTTGAGGTCACCACACCAGAGGCGGCACGTGCCACGCTTGAGGCACACCGCCACGCATTCGAGAAGGAAGGGTTAAGCGACATCTGGCCGCGCATTATTGGCCTGGTGGTTCAGCCTGGCGTTGAGTTCGACCATGCGCACGTTTGTGACTATCAACCGCATAAAGCCGTCGCACTGAGCAAGATGGTTGAAGCCTACGACACGCTCGTATTTGAAGCACACTCTACCGATTACCAGACGCCGCAGGCGCTGCGCCAGTTGGTGAAAGATCACTTCGCCATTCTGAAAGTCGGCCCTGCGCTAACCTTCGCGCTGCGCGAAGCGCTGTTCTCACTGGCTGCAATTGAAGAAGAGCTTTTACCGGCAAAAGCCTGCTCAGGACTGCGTCACGTCCTGGAAAACGTGATGCTCGATCGCCCGGAATACTGGCAAAGCCACTATCACGGCGACGGCAATGCCCGTCGCCTGGCCCGCGGTTACAGCTATTCCGACCGCGTGCGCTATTACTGGCCAGACAGTCAGATTGACGAGGCTTTTGAGCGACTGGTACGCAACCTGGCGGATGAACCGATCCCGCTGCCGCTGATCAGCCAGTATCTGCCGTTGCAGTACAGCAAAGTTCGCGAGGGTGCTCTCAGGTCCACACCACAGGAGCTCATTCTCGACCACATTCAGGACATACTCCAGCAGTACCATGCCGCCTGCGAAGGCGTAACGACTCAACACGCATAATTAAAAAAGAGGAAAACGCTATGCCAAACATTGTCTTATGCCGCATTGATGAACGCCTGATCCACGGTCAGGTGGGCGTACAGTGGGTGGGGTTTGCGGGGGCGAACCTGGTGCTGGTGGCAAATGACGAGGTTGCAGACGATCCGGTTCAGCAAAACCTGATGGAGATGGTGCTTGCGGAAGGCATCGCCGTGCGTTTCTGGTCCCTGCAAAAAGTGATCGACAACATTCATCGCGCCGCCGACCGGCAGAAAATTCTGCTGGTTTGTAAAACACCGGCTGATTTTTTAACGCTGGTCGAGGGCGGCGTGCCCATCACCCGTATCAACGTCGGAAATATGCATTACGCCAGTGGCAAACAGCAAATTGCCAAAACGGTATCTGTAGACGCGAACGATATCGCCGCGTTTAACGGCCTGAAGGCGGCCGGAGTGGAATGCTTCGTTCAGGGCGTTCCAACAGAGACTGCTTTGGATCTCTTTAAACTGCTCTGAGGGATTCACAATGGAAATCAGTCTGTTGCAGGCTTTCGCGCTGGGGCTTCTCGCCTTTATCGCGGGCCTGGATATGTTTAACGGCTTAACACACATGCACCGTCCGGTGGTGCTCGGGCCACTGGTTGGCCTGATTCTGGGCGATCTGCACACCGGAATTCTGACCGGCGGTACGTTAGAACTGGTCTGGATGGGTCTCGCGCCGCTGGCGGGCGCGCAGCCGCCAAACGTGATTATCGGCACCATCGTTGGCACCACATTTGCCATTACCACAGGCGTGAAACCGGATGTCGCCGTTGGGGTCGCCGTGCCGTTTGCCGTGGCGGTTCAGATGGGGATCACTTTCCTCTTCTCGGTGATGTCCGGCGTGATGTCCCGCTGCGATCGCATGGCGGCTAACGCAGACACCCGTGGTATTGAACGGGTCAACTATCTGGCACTGCTAGCGCTCGGCGTCTTCTACTTCCTGTGTGCGTTTCTGCCCATCTACTTCGGGGCTGAACATGCGAAAACCGCCATTGATGTCCTGCCAGAACGTCTGATCGACGGTCTGGGCGTCGCGGGCGGCATCATGCCAGCGATCGGCTTCGCCGTGCTGCTGAAGATCATGATGAAAAACGTCTACATCCCTTACTTCATTATCGGCTTTGTCGCCGCGGCCTGGCTGAAACTGCCGGTGCTGGCGATTGCCGCGGCTGCGCTGGCGATGGCGCTGATCGACCTGCTGCGCAAATCGCCTGAACCGACGGCACCTGCGGCCCAGAAAGAGGAATTTGAAGATGGCATCTAATCCAACCACCCTGCCGGGCGTGTCTGAAAGTGAAGAGACGCTGCTGACCGGCGTGAATGAAAACGTCTACGAAGACCAGAGTATTGGCGCTGAGCTAACGAAAAAGGATATTAACCGTGTCGCCTGGCGTTCCATGCTGCTACAGGCCTCGTTCAACTACGAGCGAATGCAGGCCTCCGGCTGGCTGTATGGGCTACTGCCCGCGCTGAAAAAGATCCACACCAATAAGCGGGACCTGGCGCGCGCCATGAAAGGCCATATGGGCTTCTTTAACACCCACCCGTTCCTGGTGACCTTCGTCATCGGCATTATTCTGGCAATGGAGCGTTCCAAGCAGGATGTGAACAGCATCCAGAGCACTAAAATTGCCGTCGGTGCACCGCTCGGTGGCATTGGTGACGCCATGTTCTGGCTAACCCTGCTGCCTATTTGCGGGGGGATTGGCGCCAGCCTGGCGCTACAGGGATCCATTCTTGGCGCCGTGGTCTTTATCGTGCTGTTTAACGTGGTGCATCTCGGCCTGCGTTTTGGTCTGGCGCACTATGCCTACCGGATGGGTGTCGCCGCGATCCCGCTGATCAAGGCCAACACCAAAAAGGTTGGTCATGCTGCGTCCATTGTCGGGATGACGGTGATTGGTGCACTGGTGGCAACCTATGTGCGCCTGAATACCACACTCGAGATTAAAGCCGGGGATGCGGTCGTCAAACTGCAAACCGACGTGATCGACAAACTGATGCCCGCCTTTCTGCCGCTGGTCTACACCCTGACCATGTTCTGGCTGGTACGCCGTGGCTGGAGCCCGCTGCGCCTGATTGGTATCACCGTGGTGCTGGGCGTTGTCGGTAAATTCTGTCACTTCCTGTAAAAGCAAAGAGGTTGCGATGTTAGGCATTATTTTGACGGGTCATGGCGGTTTTGCCAGCGGGCTGGAACAGGCGATGAAGCAAATCCTCGGCGAACAGCCGCAGTTTATCGCCATCGATTTTCCGGAAAGCTCCACCACTGCGCGGCTGACCGCGCAGCTTGAGAAGGCAGTGAATGATTTGGATGCAGAGCACGATATCGTGTTTCTCACCGATCTTCTCGGCGGTACGCCGTTTCGTGTGGCCTCTACCCTCGCGATGCAACACCCCGGCAGCGAAGTGATCACCGGCACCAATCTCCAGCTTTTGCTGGAGATGGTTCTGGAGCGCGAAGGGTTAAGCAGTGAAGCATTTCGTTTGCAGGCGCTGGAGTGCGGCCATCGCGGCCTGACCAGCCTGGTGGATGAGCTTGCACGCTGTCGCGAGGAAGCGCCCGCCGAGGAAGGGATATGAGCCAGCTGCTGCGCGCGCGTCGTCTGCTTACCGGGCAGGGCTGGCTGGATGACCATCAGCTGCGCATGGATAGAGGCGTCATCACCGCCATCGAGCCGATTCCGGCAGGGGTTAACACCCGCGAGGCAGACCTGCTTTGCCCGGCATACATTGATATCCACGTCCACGGCGGCGCGGGTGTGGATGTGATGGATGATGCCCCCGACGTGCTGGACCGGTTAGCCATGCATAAAGCGCGTGAAGGCGTGGGGGCGTTTCTGCCTACCACCGTCACCGCTCCGCTGGAGGCGATCCATAGCGCGTTACGGCGCATTGCCCGACGCTGTCATGTCGGTGGCCCCGGTGCGCAGGTCCTGGGCAGCTATCTGGAAGGCCCGTACTTTACGCCGCAGAACAAAGGGGCACATCCGCAAGAACTGTTTCGCGAACTGGATCTCGCGGAACTTGATGATCTGATTGCGGTTTCGCAGAACACGCTGCGGGTAGTGGCGCTTGCTCCGGAAAAAGCGGAAGCCCTGAAGGCGATCCATCACCTCAAGCAAAAAGGGATACGCGTCATGCTGGGCCACAGCGCCGCTACATACGCGCAAACCCTGGCCGCATTTGATGCAGGCGCAGCCGGGCTGGTGCACTGCTACAACGGCATGACGGGGTTACACCACCGGGAGCCCGGCATGGTTGGCGCTGGCCTTACGGACCCACGCGCGTGGCTGGAGCTTATTGCCGACGGGCATCACGTTCATCCTGGAGCCATGCGGCTGTGTTGTTGCTGCGCGAAGGATCGTACGGTGCTGATTACCGATGCCATGCAGGCGGCGGGTATGCCTGATGGGGGCTATACGTTGTGTGGTGAAAGTGTCGAGATGCAGGGCGGCGTTGTCCGCACGGCCTCAGGCGGGCTGGCGGGCAGCACGCTCGCGCTGGATGCCGCCGTGCGAAATATGGTGGAGCATACGGGGGTCGCCCCAGAGCAAGCTATCCATATGGCTTCACTGCATCCCGCCCGTCTGCTCGGTATGGATCACCTGCTGGGATCGTTAGCGCCTGGCAAACGCGCCAATATTATTGCGCTGGATGCGGGTTTACACCTCCGGCAGATTTGGATCCAGGGTCAGGCTCTTTCCCTGTAGCCCTTTCACAGTGTGCCCTGTTGGCCTTACGGAAGACGATCGTAAGGCCTTTCTTTTCCTTTCCTTGACTTTCTCCTTTCCTTTCGCGATCACACTTTTCGTTTTATTTCTTTTACGCCATTGAACTTTCGATTTCTTTTCTATAGATTTTATTTAACTGCTAAAGTGAACAAGTGAAACGAAACGAAAGATAGCGACACGTTTGCCAGCGTCTGATGTGGAATTCACACGACTAAGGACTGAGTTATGCCACAAACCACTACCGCCGCCACCGGCACCTGGACCGAAAAAGAGATCCGCCAGCAGCCAGCCAGCTGGCTTCGCTCGCTCAACAATATTGATAACCTGCGCGCGTCGATCGACAGTTTTCTGACACCACTGTTGCGCAAGCCCGATCTGCGGATCGTTCTGACCGGCGCGGGTACGTCCGCTTTTATCGGCGACATCATTGCGCCATGGCTTGCCAGCCACACGGGGAAAAACATCACCGCGATACCTACGACCGATCTGGTCACCAACCCGATGGATTATTTCAGCCCTGCGCACCCGCTGCTTCTGGTCTCTTTCGCCCGTTCTGGCAATAGCCCGGAGAGCGTCGCCGCCGTTGAGCTGGCGAATCAGTTCGTACCGGAGTGCTACCACCTGTCGATCACCTGTAATGAAGCGGGCAGCCTGTACCAGAATGCCGTCGACAGCGATAACGCCTGCGCTCTGCTCATGCCAGCCGAAACGCACGATCGCGGGTTCGCGATGACAAGCAGCATCACCACCATGATGGCGAGCTGCCTGGCGGTATTCGCACCGGAAACGATCAACAGCAAAACGTTCCGCGACGTGTCCGATCGCTGTCAGGCGATCCTCACATCGCTTGGCGATTTCAGCCCCGGCGTCTTTGGTAACGAACCGTGGAAACGCATTGTTTATCTGGGCAGCGGTGGATTACAGGGCGCCGCACGGGAGTCTGCGCTGAAAGTGCTGGAGCTGACCGCCGGCAAGCTGGCGGCATTCTACGATTCGCCAACGGGTTTCCGTCACGGGCCTAAGTCGCTGGTGGACAACGAAACGCTGGTCGTCGTGTTTGTCTCCAGCCATCCGTACACGCGTCAGTACGATCTGGATCTGCTCGCCGAGCTGCGTCGCGATCGTCAGGCTATGCGCGTGGTAGCCATTGCAGCCGAAACGGATCCGGTCATTGAAGCTGGCCCGCATATCCTGCTGCCGCCTTCTCGTTCATTTAACGATATGGAGCAGGCGTTCTGCTTCCTGATGTACGCCCAGGTCTTCGCACTGACCCAGTCTCTGCACGTTGGCAATACGCCAGATACGCCATCCGCCAGCGGTACGGTTAACCGTGTGGTCCAGGGCGTCGTTATTCATCCGTGGCAGGCTTAAGAGGACAGGCTCATGAGTATTATTTCCACCAAATATCTTTTGCAGGACGCACAGGCAAAGGGCTATGCCGTTCCGGCCTTTAACATTCATAACGCCGAGACGATCCAGGCGATCCTCGAAGTCTGTAGCGAAATGCGATCCCCGGTGATCCTCGCGGGTACGCCGGGGACGTTTAAACATATTGCGCTGGAAGAGATCTACGCCTTGTGCAGCGCATATTCCCTTACTTATGACATGCCGCTGGCGCTACACCTCGATCACCACGAATCGCTGGATGACATTCGCCGCAAAGTCCATGCCGGCGTACGTAGCGCAATGATCGACGGTAGCCATTACCCCTTCGAACAAAACGTCAAGCTGGTGAAATCGGTCGTCGATTTCTGTCACCTCAACGACTGTAGCGTCGAGGCCGAACTGGGCCGACTGGGTGGAGTGGAAGATGACATGAGCGTCGACGCCGAAAGCGCGTTCCTGACAGACCCGCAGGAAGCAAAACGCTTTGTCGAACTGACAGGCGTGGACAGCCTCGCCGTTGCCATCGGAACCGCGCACGGCCTCTATACCAAACGCCCAAAAATCGACTTCCAGCGGCTGGCCGAGATCCGCGAGGTAGTGACAGTGCCGCTGGTACTGCACGGTGCGAGCGATGTTCCGGATGAGGATGTGCGCCGCACCATTGAGCTGGGCGTCTGCAAAGTTAACGTCGCAACAGAGCTGAAAATCGCCTTCTCTGACGCAGTCAAAGCCTGGTTTGCCGAGAACCCACAGGGCAACGATCCGCGCTTCTACATGCGCGTCGGCATGGATGCCATGAAAGAGGTGGTCAGAAGCAAAATCACCGTTTGCGGCTCGGCGAACCGGCTGCTGCTTCCGGCTGAAGCCTGAACCCATCGCGCATAACGTTAGTACCTAAAAAATAACTATAAGCCTCGCAAATATGAAGGCGCGTCCTTAAGCCGGACAGCGCCTTCCATTATCCTAAAAATCCGAGGAGTCCCTACATGACACAGGAAAAGTCGTTTAAATCGAAAGCGTGGGAGTTTTTCCAGAGCCTGGGAAAGACGTTTATGTTCCCGGTTTCGCTATTGGCCTTTATGGGGTTGTTGTTAGGTATCGGTAGTTCTGTCACCAGCCCTTCCACCATCAAAAGTTTTCCCTTTCTGGGCGGCGAGTTAACGCAGCTCACCTTTGGTTTTATCGCCATGGTCGGTGGCTTTGCTTTTACCTATCTGCCGCTGATGTTTGCCATGGCGATCCCAATGGGCCTTGCCAGGCGTAATAAAGCGGTGGGCGCTTTTGCCGGATTCGTTGGCTACATGCTGATGAACATGAGCATCAACTACTACCTGACCGCCACCCACCAGCTTGCGGATGCCGCCACCATGAGACAGGTGGGACAATCCATCGTGCTTGGCATTCAAACGCTGGAGATGGGCGTGCTCGGCGGTATTGTGGTAGGGGTGATCACCTACTTCCTGCACGAACGCTTCCAGGACACGGTGCTGCACGACGCATTTGCCTTCTTTAGCGGCATTCGTTTTGTACCGATTGTTACCGCCCTCACCCTGTCGCTGGTCGGCCTGGTCATCCCCCTGCTGTGGGAATATGTGGCAATGGGCATTGCCGGGATTGGTCATATCATCCAGAGCACCAGCGTCTTTGGACCGTTCCTGTATGGCGTGGGCGTGCTGCTACTCAAACCTTTTGGCCTGCATCACATTCTGCTGGCGATGGTGCGCTTCACCCCGGCGGGCGGCATTGAGATGGTTAACGGCCAGGAAGTGGCCGGTGCGCTGAACATTTTCTACGCCGAGCTGAAAGCGGGTCTGCCGTTTAGCCCGCACGTTACGGCATTTTTATCGCAAGGGTTTATGCCGACCTTTATCTTCGGCCTGCCTGCCGTGGCTTACGCTATCTACCGCACCGCGCGCCCGGAAAACCGTCCGGTGATTAAAGGGCTGCTGCTTTCAGGCGTGCTGGTTTCAGTTGTCACGGGTATTTCAGAGCCGATTGAGTTCCTGTTCCTGTTTATTGCCCCTGTGCTTTACGCGTTTCATATCGTTATGTCTGGCCTGGCGCTGATGGTGATGGCGCTGCTCGGCGTCACCATCGGCAACACTGACGGCGGTATTCTGGATCTGCTGATCTTCGGCGTCATGCAGGGGATGTCGACCAAATGGTATCTGCTGTTCCCGGTGGGTATTGCCTGGTTTGCTATCTACTTCTTCGTCTTCCGCTGGTACATCCTCAAGCACGATATAAAAACGCCAGGCCGTGAGGTTGACGCGCAGGGTGCGCTCCAGGCGGTGGAAGCCAATACCCGGGCACGTGGAAAATCAAAATACGATCATGGGCTTATTCTTCGCGCGCTTGGCGGTAAAGAGAATATTGAGTCGCTCGACAACTGCATTACCCGCTTACGTCTGGTGGTGAAAGATATGGGGCTTATCGACCAGCAGGCGCTGAAGGCCGCTGGCGCCTTGTCAGTCGTGGTGCTTGATGCCCACAGCGTTCAGGTGATCATCGGCCCGCAGGTGCAGAGCGTCAAATCCGGCATTGAAGCCTTAATTTAACAGGGGGTCGTTGTGTTTGATTTCGACAGAATCATTGAGCGTAAAAGCGATAAATGCCGTAAATGGGATCATGCGTTTGTGTGTTCGCGTTTCGGTGATGTCCCGGAGGGATTTATCCCGCTGTGGATAGCAGACATGGATTTCACCTCGCCACCCGCCGTGATTGAAGGCTTTCAGCGCATCGTGGAGCATGGCACCTTCGGTTACACCTGGTGCTTCGACGAATTCTACGATGCGGTCATCGCCTTCCAGCGCACCCGTCATCAGGTTGAGGTGCATAAGTCATGGATCACCCTGACCTACGGCACCGTTTCTACGCTGCACTATACGGTTCAGGCGTTCTGCAATCCCGGCGACTGCGTGATGATGAACACCCCGGTGTATGACCCGTTTGCGATGGCGACACAGCGACAGGGCGTGCGGGTGCTTGCAAATCCGCTGAGCGTGAAGGAAAACCGCTATCAGCTGGATTTTAATCTGATTGAAGTTCAGCTCAAAACTCACCGTCCAAAACTGTGGTTCTTCTGCTCGCCGCATAACCCCTCGGGCCGCATCTGGCGCGCGGATGAGATACGCCAGGTGTCCGATCTCTGTAAGCGCTACGGCACGATTCTGGTGGTTGATGAGGTTCACGCCGAGCACATTCTGGACGGTACATTCGTCAGCTGTCTGACTTCGGGCTGTGCCGCCCAGGACAACCTGATTGTGCTGACCTCCCCCAATAAAGCCTTCAACCTTGGCGGGCTAAAAACATCCTACTCAATGATTCCAGACGATTCGCTGCGCCAGCGTTTCCGCCAGCAGTTGGAGAAGAACTCCATTACCTCGCCGAATATCTTCGGCGTGTGGGGGATTATTCTGGCCTATCAGCAAGGTCTGCCATGGCTCGACGCGCTGAATGGTTATCTGCGCGGCAATGCCCGCTACCTTGCGGATGCCATCCAGACCCACTTCCCTGCATGGAAGATGATGAACCCGGAGTCGTCGTATCTCGCCTGGATAGACGTCAGTGCGGACGATCGCAGTGCGACGGCGCTAACCCAACATTTCGCCAAACAGGCTGGCGTGGTCATCGAAGATGGCAGCCACTACGTACAAAACGGCGAAAACTACCTGCGTATTAACTTCGGCACCCAGCGCTACTGGCTGGAACAGTCCATCAACCGAATGCTGAAGCATTACTGATAAGGATCTTACCCCGATGAAAACAAGGCTCACTCTCTCGCTGCTGGCTCTCTGTGTTTCTCATGGCGCGGCGGCAGCAAACTACGCGCTCAGTAACAACAATATTGCCCTTTCGTTTGATGATGCAAATGCAACGGTAGTGGTAACGGACAGCAAAGCTAACCATCCGCTCACGCCCCAGGAGTTGTTCTTTCTGACGCTGCCGGATGAAACAAAAATCCACACCGCTGATTTCAAAATCAAGCACGTCGAAAAGCAGGACAACGCGATAGTCATCGACTTTACGCATCCGGATTTTAACGTAACGGTGAAACTGAACCTGGTGAAGGGAAAATACGCCAGCATCGGCTACACCATCGCCGCCGTCGGGCAGCCGCGGGACGTAGCGAAAATGACCTTCTTCCCGACGAAGAAGCAGTCTCAGGCACCTTACGTTGACGGGGCGATTAACAGCTCGCCAATCGTGGCCGACTCGTTCTTCATCCTGCCAGACAAACCGATTGTGAATACTTACGCTTATGAAGCCACCACGAACCTCAACGTGGAGCTGAAAACCCCAATTCTGCCTGAGACACCGGTCAGTTTTACCACCTGGTTCGGCACTTTCCCGGAAACTAATCAGCTGCGGCGCAGCGTAAACCAGTTTATCGATGCCGTGCGCCCGCGGCCTTATAAGCCTTATCTGCACTACAACAGCTGGATGGACATTGGCTTCTTTACTCCTTACTCCGAGCAGGATGTCATTGGGCGGATGGACGAATGGAATAAAGACTTTATTGCCGGACGCGGGGTGGCGCTGGACGCGTTCCTGCTGGACGATGGCTGGGACGATCGCACCGGACGCTGGCTGTTTGGCCCGGCATTCAGCAACGGTTTTGGCAAAGTCAGGGAAAAAGCCGATAGCCTGCATAGCTCGGTTGGGCTGTGGCTTTCACCGTGGGGCGGTTACAACAAGCCGCGCGATATTCGCGTCTCGCATGCAAAAGAGTATGGTTTCGAAACCGTAGACGGCAAGCTGGCGCTGTCGGGGCCGAACTACTTTAAAAACTTTAACGATCAGATCATTAAGCTGATCAAAAACGAGCACATTACCTCGTTCAAGCTCGACGGAATGGGTAACGCCAATTCGCATATCAAGGACAGCCCATTTGCATCGGATTTTGACGCGTCCATTGCCCTGCTGCACAACATGCGCAGCGCAAACCCGAACCTGTTTATCAACCTGACCACCGGGACCGACGCGAGCCCGTCCTGGCTGTTCTATGCTGATTCAATCTGGCGTCAGGGCGATGATATCAACCTGTACGGTCCCGGCACGCCAGTGCAGCAGTGGATGACCTACCGGGATGCCGAAACTTATCGCTCCATCGTACGCAAAGGCCCGCTGTTCCCGCTGAACTCCCTGATGTACCACGGGATCGTCAGTGCAGAGAACGCTTACTATGGACTGGAGAAAGTACAAACGGACGGTGATTTTGCCGATCAGGTCTGGAGCTACTTCGCGACCGGAACTCAACTTCAGGAGCTGTACATCACGCCGTCCATGCTTAACAAGGCGAAGTGGGACACCCTGGCACAGGCGGCGAAGTGGTCGCGTGAGAATGCCAGCGTGCTGGTGGATACGCACTGGATTGGCGGTGACCCAACTTCGCTTGAGGTTTACGGCTGGGCCTCATGGAGTAAAGACAAAGCGATTTTTGGTTTACGCAACCCGTCGGATAAGCCGCAACGTTACTACCTGGATTTAACCAAAGATTTTGAGATCCCGGCAGGAGAGCGCTCGCAGTTTACCCTGAAAGCCGTGTACGGCAGTAATTCGACCGTACCAGAGGAGTATAAAAACGCTGTGGTGATTACGCTGCAACCGCTGGAAACGCTGGTGTTTGAGGCGATGCCGGGAAAATAGTGAGGCTTTGACACGGTGTAGGCCGGGTAAGGCGAAGCCGCCACCCGGCAAAACAGGCGGCAGGGGCTTACTCCCCCTGCTGCTCCAGCGCATATTTATACAGCGCATTTTTCTTCACGCCGTGGATCTCCGCCGCCAGCGCCGCCGCTTTTTTCAGGGGGAGTTCAGCCTGTAGCAGGGCCAGCGTACGCAGCGCATCGGCAGGCAGGGCGTCTTCCTGCGCTTTATGCCCTTCGACAATCAGCACCATTTCGCCCTTGCGGCGGTTCTCATCCTCTTTCACCCACGCCAGCAGTTCGCCAACCGGCGCGCCGTGAATGGTTTCCCAGGTTTTGGTCAGCTCGCGCGCCAGCACCACGTAGCGGGATTCGCCCCAGACGGTAACCATATCCTCCAGGCTTTCCAGCAGGCGGTGGGTTGATTCGTAAAAAATCAGGGTACGCGGCTCTGCTTCCAGATCCTTTAACACGTCGCGACGGCCTTTGGATTTAGCAGGCAGGAAACCTTCGTAGCAGAAACGATCGGACGGCAGGCCCGCCGCACTTAATGCGGCAATAGCAGCACACGGCCCCGGCAGCGGCACAACGCGGATCCCTGCTTCACGGCAGGTGCGCACCAGATGGTAGCCCGGATCGTTGATAAGCGGCGTACCCGCATCGGAGACCAGCGCGATGTTCTGCCCTTCTTTCAGCTTCGCCACCAGCGTTTCGGCTTTTTGTTGCTCATTGTGATCGTGCAGGGCAAACAGACGGGCGTTAATGGCAAAGTGCTGCAGCAGTAAACCGGTATGACGGGTGTCTTCAGCAGCAATTAAATCAACAGCTTGCAATACAGTGAGTGCACGTTGGGTAATATCAGACAAATTCCCGATAGGAGTAGGTACAATATAAAGCTGGCCTTGAGAATTATCTGCCGTTTCGTGTTGTTTCATTGTTTCGTCCGTATTGCCGATTTAATATTGAGCATTGCGTAAAAAATCACTGGATACAGTATGGTACCGTTAACGTTTCTTCGTAAAAAAGCCGCGCACAGCGTGCCCCTCCTGCTGGCAGCTCTGATCTTTACAGGCTGCGGCACTCAGGCACCCGACCAGAGCACTGCTCATATGCAGGGATCCGCTCAGGCTGATTCTGGCTTTTATCTGCAACAAATGTCGCAGAGTTCAAATGATACCAGGATCAACTGGCAATTACTCGCCATTCGTGCACTGCTGAAGGAAGGAAAAACCCAGCAGGCCGCCGAGCTGTTCAGCCAGCTGCCGCAGGATCTTAACGACGATCAGCACCATGAGCAGACGCTGCTGTCGGCAGAACTGAAGGTCGCGCTGAAAGATTTCGACGGCGCGAAGAAGATCCTCGGCACTATCGAACTGAGCGCGCTGGATAA
Source organism: Enterobacter sp. CCUG 70166 (assembly GCF_020224095.1). Lineage (NCBI taxonomy): Bacteria > Pseudomonadati > Pseudomonadota > Gammaproteobacteria > Enterobacterales > Enterobacteriaceae > Enterobacter > Enterobacter sp. CCUG 70166. The sequence continues at coordinate 150,532 of NZ_NRIQ01000028.1, read as the reverse complement.
GAATCAGCAGGCCCGTTTCTGGCAGGCCGGTATCACCGCTGAGCAGGGTCGCCCCTCCCTGACGCTTCTCCGCGCGCTGATTGCCCAGGAGCCTCTGCTTGCGGGTGCGGACAAGCAGAAAAATATTGACGCAACCTGGCAGGCACTCGCCTCCATGACCCAGGATCAGGCCAGAGCGCTGGTGATCAACGCCGATGAAAATGTCCTGCAAGGCTGGCTGGATCTGCAACAGATGTGGTTCAACAACCGCAGCGATCCGAACATGCTGAAAGCCGGCATTACCGACTGGCAAAAGCGCTACCCGCAAAACCCGGGAGCAAAAATGCTGCCAACGCAGCTGGTGAACGTGCAAAACTTTAAGCCCGCCTCCACCAGCAAAATCGCCCTGCTGCTGCCGTTAAACGGCCAGGCAGCGGTGTTTGGCCGCGCCATTCAGCAAGGTTTTGAAGCCGCGAAAAACGGCACTACCGCCGTCACCGGCAGCGCCGTTCCGGCGCAGGCAGCACAGGCGGCGAATGTGAATGACGTCGTCAGTCCGTCAGCCGCCGAAACCAGCGACCTGACCACCGCGCAAACCCCTGCCCAGGGCACCATGCAGAATCCGGTTACCGCCCCAACGACGCAACCCGCTACCTCAGCGCCTGCGGCAACACAGGCCCCGGCTGAAACTCCGGCGCCCGCGACGGCAGAACAACCTCAGCCGCAAACCGCGCAGCCGGAACAGCAGCCAGCAGCCCAGCCGCAGGCTGTGGCCACCACCAGCGCTAACCCTGGTGCAGAGTTGAAAATCTACGACACCAGCGCCCAGCCGCTTGACCAGGTGCTGGCGCAGGTTCAGCAGGACGGGGCCAGCATCGTTGTCGGCCCGCTGTTGAAAAACAACGTGGAAGCGCTGATGAAGAGCAACACCACGCTGAACGTGCTTGCGCTGAACCAGCCAGAGCAGGTTCAGAACCGCGCCAATATCTGTTACTTCGCCCTCTCTCCGGAGGATGAAGCCCGCGATGCGGCCCGTCATATCCACGAGCAGGGCAAACAGGCGCCGCTGCTGCTGATCCCACGCAGCACGCTGGGCGACCGCGTTGCCAACGCCTTTGCGCAAGAGTGGCAGACCCTTGGCGGTGGCGTGGTGTTGCAGCAGAAATTTGGCTCAGCTTCCGAACTGAGAGCGGGCGTGAACGGCGGGGCAGGTATTGCCCTCAACGGTAGCCCGGTATCCGCCAGCCTGCCGCAGCAGCAGAGCGTCACCATCGGCGGTCTGACGATCCCAGCCCCCCCTACCGACGCGCAAATCAGCGGCGGCGGTAAAGTGGATTCGGCGTACATCGTCGCTACGCCGGAAGAGATCGCCTTTATCAAACCAATGATCGCCATGCGTAACGGCAGCCAGAGCGGCGCAACGCTCTACGCCAGCTCCCGCAGCGCACAGGGTACCGCAGGCCCGGATTTCCGTCTGGAAATGGAAGGACTGCAATACAGCGAGATCCCTATGCTGGCAGGCAGCAACCCGCAGTTGATGCAGCAGGCGCTGGGCGCGGTGCGCAATGATTATTCCCTGGCGCGTCTGTACGCGATGGGCGTCGATGCCTGGGCGCTGGCAAACCACTTTACCCAGATGCGCCAGGTACCGGGCTTTGAGCTTAACGGGAATACCGGCGATCTGACCGCCGATCAGGATTGTGTGATTAACAGGAAGTTATCATGGCTCAAATACCAGCAGGGGCAGATCGTCCCGGCCAGTTAAGCCGCAAAGAGACCGGCGACGCGTGGGAGCTAAAAGCGCGCCGCTGGCTTGAAGGCAAAGGACTGCGCTTTGTCGCCGCCAACGTTCGCGGGCGCGGCGGCGAGATTGACCTGATTATGAAAGACGGTCAAACCATCGTGTTTGTTGAAGTACGCTACCGACAGTCGTCCCGTTTTGGCGGTGCTGCCGCCAGCGTGACGCTCGCCAAACAACAAAAATTATTACAGACTGCCCACTTGTGGCTTGCCCGCCATAATGGGAGTTTTGATACTGTGGATTGCCGTTTCGATGTGGTAGCCTTCACCGGAAATGCGATCGACTGGCTTAAAAACGCGTTTGGCGAAGACGCATAAATAAGATTTTAAAGGGATACCGTGCTCGAACGAATAAAAGTGTGCTTCACAGAAAGCATTCAAACGCAGATTGCCGCAGCGGAAGCCCTTCCGGACGCGATCTCGCGTGCAGCGATGACGCTGGTTCAGTCGCTGCTCAACGGCAACAAAATCCTCTGTTGTGGCAATGGCACGTCCGCCGCCAACGCACAGCATTTTGCTGCCAGCATGATCAATCGCTTCGAAACCGAGCGACCGAGTTTACCAGCCATTGCACTAAACACCGATAACGTGGTCTTAACTGCGATTGCCAACGATCGTCTGCATGACGAAATTTACGCCAAGCAGGTGCGCGCCTTAGGCCATGCCGGAGACGTGCTGCTGGCGATCTCCACGCGCGGTAACAGCCGGGATATCGTTAAGGCGGTTGAAGCGGCAGTAACCCGGGACATGACGATTGTCGCCCTGACCGGTTACGACGGCGGTGAGCTGGCTGGCCTGCTGGGGCCGCAGGATGTGGAAATCCGCATTCCTTCGCACCGTAGCGCCCGCATCCAGGAGATGCATATGCTCACGGTGAACTGCTTATGCGATCTGATCGATAACACGCTTTTCCCTCACCAGGATGATTAAGGAGTTCTCATGAAGGTTTTATCGGCCCTTGCAGTCGTGATGTCTGCATTATTGCTTCAGGGATGCATCGCTGCCGCTGTAGTCGGTACCGCAGCGGTCGGCACCAAAGCAGCGACCGATCCGCGTACCGTTGGGACGCAGGTGGATGACGGTACGCTTGAGCTGCGCGTAAACAGTGCGCTGTCGAAAGACGAACAGATCAAGAAGGAAGCACGCATTAACGTGACGGCTTATCAGGGCAAAGTTCTGCTGGCAGGCCAGGCGCCAACCCCTGAACTCGCCTCGCGCGCCAAACAGATCGCGATGGGCGTAGAAGGTACGGCAGAAGTGTTTAACGAGATCCGCCAGGGCCAGCCGATTGGTCTCGGCACCGCGTCATCTGATACCTGGATCACCACCAAAGTGCGTTCCCAGCTGCTGGGTACCGACCAGGTGAAATCCTCAAACGTGAAAGTAACCACGGAGAACGGCGAAGTGTTCCTGCTGGGCCTGGTGACAGAACGTGAAGGGAAAGCGGCGGCGGATATCGCCAGCCGGGTGAGCGGCGTGAAGCACGTCACCACCGCCTTTACTTATATCAAGTAATTCACACCTGACTGTAAGCCCGGTAAGCGCCAGCGCCACCGGGCTTTCTTTCACACCAGCGCCATACTCCCCACAATCACTCCGCTCAACGCCACCAGCCCCGCCGTCAGCCACAGCGCTTTCGCCGGGAATGACTTACGCAGCATGATCAGCGACGGCAGGCTCACCGCCGGCAGCGTGATGAGCAGCGCCAGCGCCGGTGCGGTACCCATGCCAGCCATCATCATGGTCTGAATAATCGGGATCTCCGCCGCGGTTGGGATCACAAACAGGCAACCGGCCACCGCCATCGCAATCACCCACATCAGCGTGTTGTCGATAGCGCCATCCGCATGCGGGAACAGCCAGACGCGCGCCGCCCCGAGCACCAGTACGGCCAGGATATAGACCGGGATTGTGCTCCAGAAAAGCTGCCACAGCGCTTTGCCCCAGCGAGATAAGAAACTGCCCTGCGGATCGCTGAGGTCCAGCTCAACGGAGGCAGGCCCGGCCTCGTTGTCTTTCACCAGGTGCTGCACCAGCGTAGCGACAAGCACCACCGTCAGCAGGCCAGCCGCCAGACGGATAAACGCGAAATGCCAGCCGAGAACGAAGCCCATAAACACCAGCGTTGCCGGGTTCAGCAGGGGGTTACCCATCCAGAAGGCAAGCGCGCCGCCCATCGACACGCGCTGTCGGCGCATACCCGCCGCCACCGGTGCAGCGCAGCAGGAGCACATCATGCCCGGCAGGGAGAAAATCGTTCCCAGCAGCGTGCCCTGCAAGCGCGGTTGTCCCAGGGTTTTTATCAGCCAGTTACGCGGGATAAGTACCTGAATCAGCGAGCCCAGCAATACGCCTAATACCGCCGCTTTCCAGACGGCAAGAAAATAGACCATTGCGTAATCCCACGCCGCGCGAAGCGGGCTGGAATCGGCCTGCGCGAGAATCGATTTACCGATGCTGTGGGTGTCGGCGGCGGTGAAGGCTTTACCGTAGTACGGCTGCCATTTCACATACCAGAGGCCAATGATGACCACGATAAAGAAGAGTGCGGGCTTCCACCACTGAACAGGTGTTGCCGCCTGAGATGAAGACTGACCAGTCATACCATTCCCCGGAAGGTGTTATTTAATAAGCCGGGGAAGTTTACGCCTCGCCCTGCGCGATTTCACGCAGTTTTGCCGAAGGGATAATATTAACCCCCTCTTGCGACGGAGCCAGTGCCTCTTTCAGCATCGCCTGCGCGACATCCCGCGCCTCGATGGACTTCCAGTTACCGGGCAGGATGCGAAACAGCGGAGCGAAAAAAGACTCGTTAAAACGCCGTTCGTCGCGGTGGCCCATCAGCATGGAAGGCCGTACGATGGTCAGGCGCTCCCATTGCTGCGCGATTAACGCCTCTTCCATTTTGCCCTTCACCTGGTTGTAAAAAAACGGCGAGCCTGCGTTCGCGCCGTGCGCGCTGACCACCAGGAAATGCTTAGCACCCAGCTTCTTGGCCGTCAGGGCGGTATCTACCACCAGCGTGTAATCTGTATGGACAAAGGCTTCTTTACTGCCCGCTTCCCGTCGGGTGGTGCCAAGGCAGCAAAAGGCGATATCAATGGGATCCTGCACCTGCGCCAGCGCGTCGGTAAGCTGGGGATCGTGCGGGTTATAGACGCCGGTGATATCCAACAGCGGGCGACGCGTCGGGGCGGCGATATAGTTGATATGCCGATCCTGGATCAACAGCCGCAGCAAATGTCCACCCACCAGCCCGGTTGCGCCGGTAATCAGTACCTGACTCATCTTGTCCCCTTTACAGAATTGTCCGTTTGCGATCTGGGCCTGCTCTACCACACTTAAAAGTCTGTTACCGGTAAGTATTTACCACAAACGGGAAAAAAACAGTCTGAAGCGAAAACAACGGAGGAAGCATGGGTAAAAAAATCGCAGTCTTGATTACCGACGAGTTTGAAGATTCAGAATTTACGTCGCCAGCAGAGGCATTCCGCAAGGCGGGCCACGAGGTGGTCACCATCGAAAAAGAAGCGGGTAAAACCGTGAAGGGCCACAAGGGTGAAGCCAGCGTGACCATTGACGAATCCATTGATAACGTCAGCCCGTCGGATTTCGACGCCCTGCTGTTACCGGGCGGCCATTCACCGGATTCCCTGCGCGGGGACGAGCGTTTCGTCACCTTTACCCGTGACTTCGTCGGCACCGGTAAACCGGTGTTTGCCATTTGCCACGGTCCGCAGCTGCTGATCAGCGCCGAGGTGGTACGCGGGCGTAAGCTCACCGCGGTGAAACCGATCGTTATCGATCTGAAAAACGCCGGTGCCGAGTTCTACGATCAGGAAGTGGTGAACGATAACGATCAGCTGATCACCAGCCGTACGCCGGACGATCTTCCAGCGTTTAACCGCGAAGCGCTACGCCTGCTCGGTGCGTAACCAGTGCAGCTTCTTGCCAAAGCCCAGGGTGTTGTCGGTAAATTTCAGCTCATCGAGGCGGATTTCCCACACTGGGGCTTTTAGCGCTGCGGCCACCGGGAAGCGGCGCGTATAGCGTTTACGCTGGGCGTCGCTTTCCTCACCTTCCAGGCGACGAATTTCGCCTTTAAACTGGACCCCGCGGATCAGCGCAACGGTTTTAGGCTGACCATTTACCGTGCCCGCCACTTTTGCCTGTTGGCCCGTCATCTGCGCATGCCGCGTTTTGTCTTCGCTCATCACGTAAAAGGCCACGCGCTCGGGATCGTAGTAATAAAAGGCATTTGCGCACCACATCTCCTCGTCTTTACAGACGCACCAGGTCACAACATGCTGCTTTGCCAGCCAGCGGTTAATGGCGGCCAGTGTTTCCATTTTCGCTCTCTCTCATGCTATGGTGCGTTCACCTTAACATACTGAATCTGTTTACCGTGTGCTGGTTTCTCTATCTTGTCCGAACCGCTGATAACGCACTCTACACCGGGATCACTACCGATGTGGCACGGCGTTTTTTACAACATCAAACGGGAAAAGGGGCGAAAGCACTGCGGGGGAAAGGTGAACTTCAGCTGGCGTTTTCAGCCGCCGTGGGCGACAGATCCCTGGCGCTCAGGCTGGAATACCGCATCAAGCAGCTGACGAAGCGCCAGAAAGAGCGTCTCGTCAACGGGGACGGCTCTTTCGAAGCGCTACGCGAAAGCCTGCTTAAAAACGATTGAAATGATCGTGGTACTCCACCAGACCGGTAACGCCGTCGAGCGAATCGTCCGCCAGAGGATGTACCAGGAAAGATGTTTCCGTGCCTGGCCAGTGGCAGCGCAGATCGTATCTGGACGCTGGCTCAAAGCCTAAACGCTCGTAGAACGCCGGATCGCCCAGAACGACGACAGCGGCATAGCCGAATTCATTCAGGGAATCCAGCCCTTCATAGACCAGCTGGCGTGCCAGGCCCTGTCCACGGTAGTTTTCATCCACAGCCAGCGGCGCCATGCCGACCCACTGTAACTCTTCGCCCTGCACAATCACCGGACTGAACGCCACGTAGCCGACCACCTGCCCCTCATCGTCGGTGGCAACCAGACCCAGCGTAATCAGGCCATCTTCGCGAAGATCGTGAACCAGTTGAGCTTCGGCGTCGCCTGCAAAAGAGCGGCGTAACAACGCATCGATACCCGGCGCATCAATCCCAATTTCGACTCGAATCAGCATGGTTCACCTACTGAAGTGTGTTTACTGTCCGGCGGGGTTTTTAGCCCGGCCTCAACGAAATCTGCCATTTGCATCAACATCATACGCAGTGCTTTCGGCATCTGCTCCAGCTCAATGGCATCCATTAAATTTTTGACGTACAGACCGAGCTCCGTGTCGCCTTCAATCACCAGACGACGCTGGAAGAAGAGGGTGTCCGGATCCTGTTTGCGCGCGGCGATCATCAGCAGATCGCTGGCATCCGCGCTAAAGCTGACATCCGCCTCGGCGGTTTCACGGACGATAAGCCGATCGTTCTCTACGGAAGTAAACCAGCGCAACCCGATATCGCGTACTTCAATCTTTAACCAGCGGCCTTCCAGAAACTCAAGCTCACCGTCCTGTAGCGCCTGGCGGAACTGCCAGCTCAGTACCTGTTCCAGCACCTGGCGTTTAAGCGCGAACGGCGCCAGTTTTACCGGCACGCTCAGCATTGATGGACCGAATTGTACGAGACGTGAACGCAGTTTATCCAGCACGAGCTTTACTCCCTGATAGCTATAATCCTGCTATTTTGCCATATCCCGACAAGAAGATAGCGGCGTAAATCAACAAACCGTTGTCCGGTATACCTCATTATTGGTGCCATCAATACGCCATTAGCTGCCTTAAATCAAAAATTGTCGCGTATGGGTTAATTAAAATCCCAGCTCGTTAACATTTTTTACGATCCCTGCGATCGACAACATCGGGATAAATTATGGAGCTGCTCTGCCCTGCCGGAAACCTTCCGGCGCTTAAGGCGGCCATCGAAAATGGGGCCGATGCGGTCTATATCGGGCTGAAAGATGATACCAATGCCCGCCATTTTGCGGGTCTTAACTTTACGGAGAAAAAGCTTCAGGAAGCCGTTAACTTCGTTCACCAGCACCGGCGCAAACTGCACATCGCCATCAATACCTTTGCCCATCCTGATGGCTACGCCCGCTGGCAGCGCGCCGTGGATATGGCGGCCCAGCTGGGCGCCGATGCGTTGATCCTGGCCGACCTCGCTATGCTTGAGTATGCGGCAGAACGTTATCCGCATATTGAGCGCCACGTCTCTGTTCAGGCATCGGCCACCAATGAAGAGGCCGTGCGTTTTTATCATCGACACTTTGACGTGGCTCGCGTGGTGCTGCCGCGCGTGCTCTCTATTCATCAGGTTAAGCAACTGGCGCGCGTCACGCCAGTGCCGCTGGAGGTTTTTGCCTTCGGCAGCCTGTGCATCATGGCCGAAGGCCGCTGCTATCTTTCTTCCTATCTTACCGGGGAATCGCCAAACACCGTCGGTGCCTGCTCGCCTGCCCGCTTCGTTCGCTGGCAGCAAACGCCGCAGGGACTGGAGTCGCGCCTGAATAACGTGTTAATCGACCGCTATCAGGACGGTGAAAACGCGGGCTACCCGACACTGTGCAAAGGCCGCTATCTGGTGGACGGCGAGCGCTACCACGCGCTGGAGGAGCCCACCAGCCTCAACACGCTGGAGCTGCTGCCGGAACTGCTGGCCGCCAACATTGCCTCGGTGAAAATCGAAGGCCGCCAGCGTAGCCCGGCCTACGTGAGCCAGGTGGCGAAGGTGTGGCGTCAGGCCATCGACCGCTGCATGGCCGACCCGCAAAACTACGCCCCGCAGGCGGCCTGGATGGAGACGCTCGGCGCGATGTCCGAAGGCACGCAAACCACGCTCGGCGCGTATCACCGTAAATGGCAGTGAGATAATCATGAAATATTCATTAGGGCCGGTGCTTTACTACTGGCCAAAAGAGACGCTGGAAGATTTTTACCAGCAGGCGGCTAACAGCAGCGCCGATGTGATTTACCTCGGCGAAGCGGTGTGCAGCAAGCGCCGCGCCACCAAAGTGGGCGACTGGCTGGATATGGCGAAAAGCCTGGCCGGCAGCGGCAAGCAGGTGGTGCTCTCGACGCTGGCGCTGGTGCAGGCGTCCTCTGAACTGGGCGAGCTGAAGCGCTACGTCGAAAACGGTGAGTTCCTGCTGGAGGCGAGCGACCTGGGCGTGGTGAACATGTGCGCCGAGCGTAAGCTGCCGTTTGTCGCCGGACATGCGCTGAACTGCTATAACGCGGTGACCTTGCGCCTGCTGCTCAAACAGGGGATGACACGCTGGTGCATGCCGGTTGAGCTCTCCCGCGACTGGCTGGTCAACCTGCTAAATCAGTGTGACGAGCTGGGCATTCGCAATCAGTTTGAAGTCGAAGTGCTGAGCTACGGCCATCTGCCGCTGGCCTACTCTGCCCGCTGCTTCACCGCGCGTTCCGAAGATCGCCCGAAAGACGAGTGTGAAACCTGCTGCATTAAGTACCCGAACGGACGCAGCATGCTGTCGCAGGAGAATCAGCAGGTGTTTGTCCTCAACGGCATTCAGACTATGAGCGGTTACGTCTATAACCTCGGCAACGAGCTGGCGTCAATGCATGGGCTGGTGGATATGGTGCGTCTTTCGCCGCTCGATACCGGCGTGTTCGCCATGCTGGACGCCTTCCGTGCCAACGAAAACGGCACCTCGCCGCTGCCGCTGACGGCAAACAGCGACTGCAACGGTTACTGGAAACGTCTCGCCGGACTGGAATTGCAGGGGTAAAAAAGCTCACTTTGTTAACAACGGTTATCATTTTTTAATGCAGTATTAAAGATTGACCGTCGACAAAGTGAGCTGTTATGACTGACAAAACCATTCCGTTTTCGGTGCTGGATCTGGCACCGATTCCACAAGGCTCCTCGGCAAGAGAAGCCTTTTCGCACTCTCTGGATCTGGCTCAGCTTGCCGAAAAACGTGGCTATCACCGCTACTGGCTGGCGGAGCACCATAATATGGTGGGCATCGCCAGCGCTGCCACCTCAGTGCTGATTAGCTATCTGGCGGCGAATACCACTACTTTGCACCTTGGCTCCGGTGGCGTGATGCTGCCGAACCATGCCCCGCTGGTGATTGCCGAGCAGTTTGGCACCCTGAATACACTCTACCCCGGTCGCATTGATTTGGGTCTTGGCCGCGCGCCGGGCAGCGACCAGCCGACCATGCGCGCCCTGCGTCGCCATATGAGCGGCGATATCGACAACTTCCCGCGTGATGTAGCGGAGCTGGTAGACTGGTTCGATGCGAGCGATCCTAACCCGCACGTGCGCCCGGTGCCGGGCTACGGCGAGAAAATCCCGGTGTGGCTGTTAGGCTCAAGTCTGTACAGCGCACAGCTTGCCGCACAGCTGGGGCTGCCGTTCGCGTTCGCTTCCCACTTCGCACCGGATATGCTGCATCAGGCTCTGCATCTCTACCGCACAAACTTCAAGCCTTCCGAGCGTCTTGAGAAGCCGTATGCGATGGTGTGCATCAATATCATTGCCGCCGACAGCAACCGCGACGCGGAATTCCTGTTTACCTCCATGCAGCAGGCGTTTGTGAAGCTGCGTCGCGGCGAGACGGGCCAGTTGCCACCACCGGTAGAAAATATGCATCAGCTGTGGTCGGCCTCCGAGCAGTATGGCGTGCAGCAGGCCCTGAGCATGTCGCTGGTGGGTGATAAGGCGAAGGTGCGTCACGGTCTGGAGGCAGTGCTACGAGAAACGCAGGCGGATGAAATTATGGTCAACGGCCAGATTTTCGATCATCAGGCGCGTTTGCATTCATTTGATCTGGCGATGCAGGTGAAAGAGGAGTTGGTGGGGTAGTTTTTTGCCGGATGGCGGCTTCGCCTTATCCGGCCTACGCGATCCCTGTAGGCCCGGTAAGCGTAGCGCCACCGGGCTTTCTGTTTACTGATACACAGGCAACAGATTAAAACTCGACAGCATGTGCACAACCGCATTGCCGAGACCAAATACCAGGATCAGCGCAATCATCGGTTTTCCGCCCCAGACGCGGAATTTCGGGCTGCCGAAGCGCTTACGTGATTTACGCGCCAGCAGCGCCGGTACAATCGCCGCCCAGATGGTAGCCGCCAGTCCTGCATAGCCGATGGCGTACAGGAAACCGTTCGGCCACAGCAGGCCGCCCACAATCGGCGGCAGGAAGGTTAACAGCGCCGTTTTGAAGCGCCCCATCGCAGAGTCATCAAAACCAAACAGATCTGCCAGGTAGTCAAACAGGCCCAGCGTCACGCCGAGAAATGAGCTCGCCACCGCAAAGTTAGAGAAGACCACCAGAAGCAGATCCAGACTGCGGCTGTTCAGCACGCCACTCAGCGCCTGTACCAGCACATCAATGTTACCGCCCTTCTGCGCAATGCCGATAAATTCCGGACGCGGGATGTTACCCATCGTCCCCAGCAGCCAGATCACATACAGCCCCAGCGCCAGCAGCGTGCCGTAAATCAGGCATTTCACGATGGTGCGCGGATCCTTGCCGTAGTACTTCATCAGGCTCGGTACGTTGCCGTGGTAGCCGAACGACGCCAGACAGAATGGCAACGTCATAAGCAGGTATGGCGTGTAGGAGGTGTTCACTTCCGCAACGTTAAACAGCGTGGCCGGCGTGACGTGCCCCAGCAGGCTGCCGAAGGTCAGGAAGAAGGTGATGACCTTGGCGCCCAACACGATCGCCGTCATGCGGCTGACCGCTTTGGTGCTCATCCAGACGATAAACGCCACGCCCAGCGCGAAGCAGAGACCCGCCAGACGCGCCGGAACATTCAGCGACATCTCGGAGAAGGTGTGATGCAGAATCGATCCGCTCGCTGAAATGTACGCGTAGGTCAGGATATAGAGTACAAACGCGATGGACACCCCGTTCACCATGTTCCAGCCTTTGCCCAGCAGATCTCGGGTGATGGTGTCGAAGCTGGAGCCAATGCGGTAATTCAGGTTTGCTTCAAGGATCATCAGCCCGGAATGGAGCATGCAGAACCAGGTGAAAACCAGCGCCGCCAGCGACCAGAAGAACCACGCACCGGACATAACCACTGGCAGGGAGAACATCCCGGCACCAATAATGGTTCCGCCGATGATCACCACGCCGCCAAGCAGCGAAGGTGACGTTTGGGTGGTGGTTAGTGTTGCCATGCGGCCTTATCTCCAGTCAAAAATGTGGTGTGCATTTTAATGTGATGCACTGTACCAGTACAAGAGTACAAAAGGAATAAAAAAAGCCCCGATAACAACTATCGGGGCTGTATATTTTACTTTACGTCAAAAGCGAAAAGGCTTACGCGTCACCGAAACGACGACGGCTGGTGCCTTCTTCGCGGCGTGGGCCACGATTTTCACGGCGCTCGCCGGAGAAACGACGAGGTTCGCCAGTGCGACCTTCGCTACGACCGCCTTCACGACGCTCGCCACCGCGGTCAGAGCGAGGCTGTGCATCACCCATCAGTTGCATGTTCATTGGCTTGTTCAGAATGCGGGTGCGAGTAAAGTGCTGCAGTACTTCGCCCGGCATGCCTTTTGGCAGCTCGATCGTTGAGTGTGAACCGAACAGCTTGATGTTACCGATGTAACGGCTGCTGATGTCGCCTTCATTAGCGATCGCGCCAACGATGTGACGAACTTCAACACCATCATCACGGCCCACTTCAATGCGATACAGTTCCATTTCGCCAGCGTCACGACGCTCGCGACGTGGACGGTCTTCACCACCACGCTCTGGACGGTCACCGCGTGGACCACGGTCGTTACGGTCGCCACGACGTTCGAAACGATCGTCACGGTCACGGAACTCACGCTTAGGACGCATCGGTGCATCAGGTGGCACGATCAGGCTACGTTCGCCCTGCGCCATTTTCAGCAGTGCTGCGGCCAGTGTTTCCATGTCCAGCTCTTCGCCTTCAGCGACAGGCTGGATCTGGGACAGCAGCGCACGGTACTGATCCAGATCGCTGCTTTCCAGCTGCTGCTGTACTTTCGCGGCGAATTTTTCCAGACGGCGTTTGCCCAGCAGTTCTGCGTTTGGCAGCTCAGCTTCTGGAATGGTCAGCTTCATGGTGCGTTCAATGTTACGCAGCAGACGACGCTCGCGGTTCTCAACGAACAGCAGCGCACGGCCCGCACGACCCGCACGACCGGTACGGCCGATACGGTGAACGTAAGACTCGGAGTCCATTGGGATATCGTAGTTTACAACCAGGCTGATACGCTCAACGTCCAGACCACGTGCTGCCACGTCGGTTGCAATGAGGATATCCAGACGACCATCTTTCAGACGCTCCAGAGTCTGCTCACGCAGCGCCTGGTTCATGTCGCCGTTCAGCGCTGCGCTGTTGTAGCCGCTACGCTCCAGCGCTTCAGCCACTTCCAGGGTCGCGTTTTTGGTACGTACGAAGATAATCGCCGCATCAAAATCTTCCGCTTCCAGGAAACGGACCAGCGCTTCGTTTTTGCGCATGCCGTATACAGACCAGTAGCTCTGGCTGATGTCCGGGCGAGTGGTCACGCTAGACTGAATACGCACTTCCTGCGGCTCTTTCATGAAGCGGCGGGTAATGCGACGGATCGCTTCTGGCATGGTTGCAGAGAACAGAGCGGTCTGATGACCTTCCGGGATCTGCGCCATGATGGTTTCAACGTCTTCGATGAAGCCCATACGCAGCATTTCATCTGCTTCATCCAGTACCAGGCCGCTCAGCTTAGAGAGGTCCAGGGTACCGCGCTTCAGGTGATCCAGCAGACGGCCCGGCGTACCGACAACAATCTGTGGGCCCTGGCGCAGGGCGCGTAACTGCACGTCATAACGCTGGCCGCCGTACAGGGCTACCACGTTTACGCCGCGCATATGTTTAGAGAATTCCGTCATTGCTTCAGCAACCTGAACAGCCAGTTCACGGGTTGGAGCCAGGACGAGGATCTGCGGTGCACGCAGGTCCGGATCAATGTTGTTCAGCAGCGGCAGCGAGAATGCTGCGGTTTTACCGCTACCGGTCTGGGCCATGCCCAGCACGTCACGACCAGAAAGCAGGTGTGGGATACACTCAGCCTGGATCGGAGATGGTTTTTCGTAACCCAGATCGTTAAGGGCTTCAAGGATAGGAGCCTTCAGGCCCAGATCTGCAAAAGTGGTTTCGAATTCAGCCATGTAGTACAAGTGCCTCGATATTAATGGCGGCCAGTCTACTTAGCTCATCGTGAAAATGATTAGCAATTTTCATTGAAAAGTGTGAACCGGCTCAAATTAGGTGTATTGACGAACAACAACGCCCTCACCAGTGAAGGTGATGGCAATCAAAAGATTACGGGCTGATGTTTATGTCGTCAGCTATTGCTGGTCCGATTCTGCCAGGTCGTCTTGCTCCTGGCCCAAGAGCGATAATTCCAACAATGCATAACGGTGCTCAACGAAGTTATGTACGTTGTTAGCAACCGCTAATTTGAACAGTGCCGTAGCGCTGTCCATATCCCCCAGACTTAGGTAGTACTTACCTAAATAGAAGTTGGTTTCACTGAGATGCTCAGCGAGCGAGGTGTTATCCGTTGCGTCCGCCTTGAGGCGTTCCATCAGCGTTGCTTCGCTAATGTTGCCCAGGTAGAACTCGACAATGTTCCATCCCCACTGTTCCTTGTCCGATTTCTCGAAGCGCTGTTTCAGTGCTTCTTTGGCCTGCTTCTCATCGAGCTTCTGCTCAACGATGTAAAGCCACAGGCTGCGGAAAGGATCATTAGGATCGTCTTGATAAAACGCCAGCAGATCATCTTGCGCTAACTTATCACGACCGCCGTAATACAATGCGATACCGCGATTCAAGTGCGCGTAGTTGTAAGTTGGATCAAGCTCAAGTACAGAATCAAACGCTTCATAGGCAGCATCAAAATTGCCTGCCTGCGTTAAATAAATGCCTAAGTAATTGAATACTTCAGGCATATCAGGTCGAATTGCCAGCGCTTGTGAAAAATCATTTCGCGCTAATGCCCTCAGACCGAGACTATCATACAACACTCCGCGCTCATATAAAAGCTGTGCGCGTTCGTCATCGGTTAAAGCCCGACTGGCAAGTATTTGTTCCATGCGTGCCAGAATCACTTCCTGCTGCAAAGTCGGTTGCAATGGCACTGCGAGGACTTCGCTCTTACGCCAGGCAGAGTTGCTGCATCCTGCCAGCGTTAAAGCTGTCGCAACGAAACACCAGCGCAAAAAAGGCTTCATTTCCCACTCCCGAAGACAACTATTGGATGAACGTCCTGTCCCCCGGCGGCTTAACAAGGCGTCCTGCCTGATAATAAGCCCTCCGCCTGCGCGGAGGGCAAATGGCAACCTTACTCGCCTTGCTGTTCGGCAGCCGGAGCTTCCGGCGCCGCAGCAGGCTGAGACTGCTCGGTTGCTTCTTTAATGCTCAGACGGATACGGCCCTGGCGGTCAACTTCCAGAACTTTCACCGGTACTTCCTGACCCATTTGCAGGTAATCGGTCACTTTCTCAACGCGCTTGTCAGCGATCTGAGAGATATGTACCAGACCTTCTTTACCGCCACCGATGGCAACGAATGCACCAAAGTCAACGATACGGGTCACTTTACCATTGTAGATACGGCCCACTTCGATTTCTGCTGTAATCTCTTCGATACGGCGGATAGCATATTTCGCTTTCTCACCGTCGGTTGCTGCGATTTTCACAGTACCGTCATCTTCGATTTCGATGGTGGTGCCCGTTTCTTCGGTCAGTGCACGGATAACAGAACCGCCCTTACCGATAACATCTTTGATCTTGTCTGGATTGATCTTGATGGTGTGAATACGCGGAGCGAATTCAGAGATATCACCGCGTGGTGCGTTGATAGCCTGTTCCATCACGCCCAGAATGTGCAGACGCGCACCTTTAGCCTGGTTCAGAGCAACCTGCATGATCTCTTTGGTGATACCTTCAATTTTGATATCCATCTGCAGGGCAGAGATACCGTCGCGGGAACCCGCCACTTTGAAGTCCATATCACCCAGGTGATCTTCGTCACCCAGAATGTCAGACAGAACAACGAAGTTGTCGCCTTCTTTCACCAGACCCATTGCGATACCCGCAACGGCGGCTTTGATCGGCACGCCTGCATCCATCAGCGCCAGAGAGGCACCACACACGGAAGCCATGGAAGAAGAACCGTTGGATTCAGTGATTTCAGACACGACACGTACGGTGTACGGGAATTTGTCTGCTTCTGGCATTACTGCCAGCACGCCGCGCTTCGCCAGACGACCGTGACCAATTTCACGACGCTTCGGTGAGCCAACCATACCGGTCTCGCCCACAGAGTACGGAGGGAAGTTGTAGTGGAACAGGAAGCTGTCAGTGCGCTCGCCCATCAGTTCATCGATGTTCTGTGCGTCACGTGCAGTACCCAGGGTAGCGGTAACCAGCGCCTGGGTTTCACCACGGGTGAACAGCGCGGAACCGTGAGTACGTGGCAGCACGCCAGTACGCACATCCAGACCACGGATCATGTCCTTTTCACGGCCATCAATACGCGGCTCGCCTGCCAGTACGCGACTACGAACAACGTTTTTCTCAATAGCGTGCAGGATTTCGCTCAGCTCGTTAGCGTCCAGCGTTTCGTCTTCCGCGATCAGGGTTGCGATGGTTTCATCTTTGATCACGTCAACCTGAGCATAACGCTCCTGTTTGTCTGTAATGCGATATGCATCGCTCAGACGAGATTCTGCCAGTGCAGCTACGCGTGCGTTCAGCGCGTCGTTTACCGCTTCTGGCTGCCAGTCCCAACGTGGTTTACCAGCTTCTTTCACCAGGTCGTTGATGTTCTGGATAACAATCTGCTGCTGGTCGTGGCCGAAGACCACTGCACCCAGCATCTGGTCTTCACTCAGCAATTCTGCTTCAGATTCAACCATCAGAACTGCTGCTTCAGTACCGGCAACAACCAGATCCAGCTTACTCTCTTTCAGCTCTTCCTGAGTTGGGTTCAGCACGTACTGGTCGTTGATGTAACCGACGCGCGCGGCACCGATTGGGCCATTGAATGGGATACCAGACAGTGACAGGGCAGCAGACGCACCGATCATCGCTACGATGTCCGGGTTAACCTGTGGGTTAACGGAAACAACGGTTGCGATAACCTGCACTTCATTGACGAAACCTTCCGGGAACAGCGGACGAACCGGGCGGTCAATCAGACGCGCGATCAGGGTTTCGCCTTCGCTTGGACGGCCTTCACGACGGAAGAAGCCACCCGGGATTTTACCGGCAGCGTAGGTACGCTCCTGGTAGTTCACGGTCAGTGGGAAGAAGTCCTGACCTGGTTTAGCTTTTTTCTGGCCAACTACGGTAACGAATACAGCAGTGTCATCCATGCTTACCATTACGGCAGCAGTAGCCTGACGAGCCATCATGCCGGTTTCCAGCGTGACGGTATGCTGACCATACTGGAATTTACGAACGATCGGATTCAGCAAAATTCTGTCCTTTCTTAAATGTTTGAAAGCACACCTCAGGTGTGCTGACGATTTAACCCGACCTTCTTCGCATCCTCGCGACTAATGACAACCGACACCCCCATGGGTGAAGCCTCTCATTAGCCGCGCGAACCTCTGCAATGAAGATCATTTATAGCAACAATACAATAGTTTCCCCTGAATTGCTGCCGTCTGGTTGAAAAAAGGGGCCATCAGGCCCCCTTTTCTGAAACTCGCAAGAATTAGCGACGCAGACCCAGACGCTCGATCAGCGCGGTGTAGCGTGCAACATCTTTACGCTTCAGGTAGTCGAGCAGTTTACGACGCTGAGAAACCATACGCAGCAGACCACGACGGCTGTGGTGATCTTTTTTGTGCTCTGCAAAGTGACCCTGCAGGTGGTTAATCTGTGCAGTCAGCAGTGCAACCTGAACTTCGGTAGAACCGCTGTCGTTAGTACCACGACCAAACTCAGAAACGATTTTAGCTTTAGCTTCAACGCTTAGAGACATTTTCAAACTCCAAAGTATAAAGAATGTAAGGATGCCGATCTCTAATTCAGCTATCCCATGTACGCCCCGCAGATTGTTAAACAATTTACCAGGCGTTAAGCGGCGATATTCTACTCGTCTCCCCTGCTTATCGCAAGGTGAGGCGTTATCACCGTCACGCTTCGACCGGGTATTCGACGACCAGACGACGCGGGGCAACGCGCCCTTCACCGTCCATTTCGCCCATCCCGATAAACTTGCCTTCCTCCCCTTCCGTCACACGGACCAGGCCCTCAAGCGGCGCCCCCGTTGTGCGGACCGGGTTTCCGTTCTTAAAGTAAACGGACGATGTTAAAGGAAGATTAACAACCGGGAAATCTGCTGCCGGACTGTCCATTGGCATCAGCAGCGGATCCAGCAGATCTGCCGGCGCAATTCCCTGCGCTTGCGCCTGTTCAGCCAGGGCGTGCAGATGCTCAAGCGTTACCATACGTTCGACCGGATACTTGCTGACCGCCAGACGACGCAGATAAATCACATGCGCGCCGCAGCCCAGCTTTTCACCGAGGTCGTCAATGATGGTGCGGATGTAGGTCCCTTTCGAACAGTGTACTTCCAGCTCCAGCTCATCACCTTCGTGGCGAATGAACAACAGCTCATACACGGTAATCGGACGGGCTTCACGCGGAACGTCAATGCCCTGACGCGCATATTCGTAAAGCTTCTTGCCCTGATATTTCAACGCCGAATACATCGACGGCACCTGCATTGTGTCGCCCCGGAAGCTCTCCAGCGCCGCATCAAGTTGCTCTGCGCTGAAGGTTACCGGGCGCTCTTCAACCACCTGACCATCCGCATCGGAAGTGTCCGTGCGCTGGCCCAGTTTGGCAATCACGCGGTAGCGCTTATCGGAATCCAGCAGATACTGGGAAAACTTTGTCGCTTCACCCAGGCAGATCGGGAGCATCCCGGTTGCCAGCGGATCCAGCGCGCCGGTGTGCCCCGCGCGATTGGCGTTATAAATACGCTTTACTTTTTGCAGCACGTCGTTGCTGGATGCGCCCTGTGGTTTATCCAGCAACAGCACGCCATGCACGTCACGACCGCGACGACGAGGACGACTCATCAGTCCTCCTTGCTGTCGTCCGCCGGGTTAACACGACGCTCATCGTCATGTTTCACCACGCTGGTCACCAGGTTGGACATACGCATACCCTCAACCAGCGAGTTGTCGTAGAAGAAGGTCAGCTCCGGCACAATACGCAGACGCATCGCTTTGCCAAGCAGAGAGCGGATGAAACCAGAGGCTTCCTGCAGCGCTTTAATGCCGTTCTTCACGGCGTCTTCATCCTGGTCATTCAGGAATGTCACAAACACTTTGGCGTACGCCAGGTCGCGGGACATTTCCACGCCAGACACGGTGGTCATCATCCCCACGCGTGGATCTTTGATTTCACGTTGCAGAATGAGAGCGATCTCTTTCTGCATCTCCTGCGCGACGCGCTGTGGGCGACCAAATTCTTTCGCCATAATAAATTCTCCAGACAAAAAAGGGGCTTAAGCCCCTTTTTAAAATTACTGCCGGGTGGCGCTTCGCTTACCCGGCCTACGCTAATTAATCTTCAGTTGACGAAGATTACGCGATGGTACGCTGAATTTCGATGATCTCGAACACTTCGATCATATCGCCAACGCGAACGTCGTTGTAGTTCTTAACACCGATACCACATTCCATGCCGTTACGAACTTCGTTAACGTCATCTTTGAAGCGGCGCAGGGATTCCAGCTCACCTTCGTAGATAACCACGTTGTCGCGCAGTACGCGGATTGGGTTGTGACGCTTAATGGTCCCTTCGGTAACCATACAGCCCGCGATCGCACCGAATTTCGGTGATTTGAACACGTCACGTACTTCAGCCAGACCGATGATCTGCTGTTTCAGCTCAGGAGACAGCATGCCGCTCATCGCTGCTTTCACTTCGTCAATCAGGTTATAGATGACGGAGTAGTAACGCAGATCCAGGCTTTCAGCATCGATAACTTTACGCGCAGATGCGTCAGCACGAACGTTGAAGCCAACCAGGATAGCGTTGGACGCGGCTGCCAGGGTTGCGTCGGTTTCGGTGATACCACCTACGCCAGAACCGATGATCTTCACTTTCACTTCGTCGGTAGACAGTTTCAGCAAGGAGTCGGAGATCGCTTCCACAGAACCCTGTACGTCCGCTTTCAGAACGATGTTCACTTCGTGAACTTCGCCTTCAGTCATGTTGGCGAACATGTTCTCGAGTTTAGATTTCTGCTGGCGAGCCAGTTTCACCTCACGGAATTTACCCTGACGATACAGCGCCACTTCACGTGCTTTCTTCTCGTCACGTACCACGGTTACTTCGTCACCGGCAGCCGGAACACCGGACAGGCCGAGGATTTCCACTGGGATGGACGGACCCGCTTCCAGCACTTCCTGACCCAGTTCGTTACGCATCGCACGAACGCGACCGTATTCGAAACCACACAGAACGATGTCGCCCTTGTGCAGAGTACCTTCGCGAACCAGAACGGTTGCAACCGGACCACGACCTTTATCCAGGAAGGATTCGATTACCGCGCCGCTCGCCATACCTTTACGAACCGCTTTCAGCTCCAGAACTTCAGCCTGAAGCAGGATAGCGTTCAGCAGGTCGTCGATACCGGTGCCTGCTTTTGCAGATACAGGGATGAACTGCGCTTCACCGCCCCACTCTTCCGGCATAACGCCGTACTGTGACAGTTCGTTCTTAACGCGATCCATATCGGCTTCTGGCTTATCGATTTTGTTGACTGCAACAACCAAAGGCACCTGCGCCGCTTTCGCGTGCTGGATAGCTTCAATGGTCTGTGGCATCACGCCATCATCGGCAGCAACAACCAGAACAACGATATCCGTTGCCTGAGCACCACGAGCACGCATTGAGGTAAACGCTGCGTGGCCTGGGGTATCCAGGAAGGTGATCATGCCGTTTTCGGTTTCTACGTGGTAAGCACCGATATGCTGGGTAATACCACCCGCTTCGCCGGAGGCAACCTTAGTAGAACGAATGTAGTCAAGCAGAGAGGTTTTACCGTGGTCAACGTGACCCATGATGGTCACAACCGGTGCGCGCGGTTCAGCCGCTGCGCCCGTATCACGGTCGCTCATTACTGCTTCTTCCAGCTCGTTTTCACGACGCAGGATAACTTTGTGGCCCATCTCCTCGGCAACCAGCTGTGCGGTTTCCTGGTCGATGACCTGGTTGATGGTGGCCATTGCGCCCAGCTTCATCATCGCTTTGATGACCTGAGAGCCTTTCACCGCCATCTTGTTAGCCAGTTCGCCAACGGTGATGGTTTCGCCGATCACAACGTCACGGTTAACGGCCTGAGCTGGCTTCTGGAAGCCCTGCTGCAGAGCGGAACCTTTACGCTTACCGCCTTTACCACCGCGAACCGCTGCACGTGCTTCTTCACGGTCAGCTTTAGATTCAGCGTGCTTGTTACCTTTTTTCGCAGGACGCGCCGCTTTTGTACTGCGAGTACGGCCACGACCACCTTCAACTTCACGGTCGTTATCGTCTTCTGCCTGGCGCGCATGCTGAGAAGTGGTTACGTGATAATCGCTGTTGTCTTCAGTTGGTTCAGCGGTATTCACACCGTTCTTCTCGTTTTCTTCTGCCATGCGACGCGCTTCTTCGGCGACGCGGCGAGCTTCTTCTTCAAGCTTGCGGCGGGCTTCTTCTTCCGCTTTACGCTTCAGCTCGGCAGCTTCATTTTCACGGCGGGCTTTTTCAGCCTGGGCAGTTTTGGTCATTTCGTCGGTCTGTTGATTGCTCACTTTGTCTTTTTCCGCAGCGTCACGCTTCGCTTTTTCACCGGCGTCGCGTTTCGCTTTTTCTGCGGCCTCACGTTCAGCTTTTAATTCTGCTTCGCGTTTGGCAGTGGCTTCTGCCTCACGCTGAGCTTGTTCTTCCGCTTCACGCTGTGCCTGCTCTTCCGCAGCAAGGCGTTCTGCCTCTTGCGGATCACGTTTTACAAAGGTGCGCGTCTTGCGGACTTCAATTTGTACCGATTTGCTTTTGCCACCGGTACCAGGGATGTTCAACGTGCTACGCGTTTTGCGCTGCAGCGTTAACTTGTCAGGCGTAGAGCCGTGTTCACGGTTCAGGTGCGCTAACAAGGTTTGTTTTTCTTGCGCGGTCACCGAGTCATCAGCGGCCTTCGGGATCCCTGCATCAGCAAATTGCTGTACCAGGCGGTCCACGGAGGTCTGAATCTCAGCAGCCAGCGATTTTACAGTTACATCAGTCATGCTGTTCCTTCCTGCTACAGTTTATTACGCTTCGTCGCCGAACCAGCAAATATTACGTGCGGCCATGATGAGTTCGCCGGCTTTCTCGTCGGTTAAACCTTCGATATCGGCCAGGTCATCAACGCCTTGCTCAGCGAGATCTTCCAGCGTACAAACACCACGGGCAGCCAGCTTGAACGCAATCGCACGATCAAGACCTTCCAGATTCAGCAGGTCATCAGCCGGCTTCTTATCGCCAAGGCTTTCTTCCTGAGCCAGCGCCAGGGTGGTCAGTGCGTTTTTAGCGCGTTCACGCAGGGCTTCAACGGTTGGTTCATCCAGACCGTCAATTTCCAGCAGCTCTTTCATTGGCACGTAGGCCAGTTCTTCCAGCGTAGAGAAACCTTCTTCAACCAGCACAGTGGCGAAGTCTTCGTCAATGTCCAGGTATTTGGTGAAGGTATCGATCGCCGCGTGGGCTTCAGCCTGATGCTTGGCCTGAAGGTCATCAACGGTCATCACGTTGAGTTCCCAGCCGCTCAGCTGTGACGCCAGACGTACGTTCTGACCGTTACGGCCAATCGCCTGCGCCAGGTTGCCCGCTTCTACAGCGATATCCATGGTGTGTTTGTCTTCGTCAACAACGATAGACGCCACATCAGCCGGTGCCATTGCGTTGATCACGAACTGCGCCGGATTGTCGTCCCACAGAACGATATCAATACGCTCGCCGCCCAGTTCGGTAGAAACCGCCTGAACACGTGCGCCACGCATACCGACGCAAGCACCGACCGGGTCGATACGCTTGTCGTTGGTTTTCACCGCAATTTTCGCACGGGAACCCGGATCGCGGGCCGCCGCTTTGATTTCGATAACTTCTTCGCCGATTTCCGGCACTTCGATACGGAACAGTTCAACCAGCATTTCTGGTTTAGAACGCGTCACGAACAGCTGTGCACCACGTGCTTCAGGACGTACGGCATACAGCACACCACGAATACGGTCGCCTGGGCGGAAGTTTTCACGCGGCAGCATGTCTTCACGCAGGATAACAGCTTCAGCGTTACCCGGCAGCCCTTCGGATTTGATCTCCAGAGAGATGTTATCGCGGTTCACTTTCTTCACCACGCCAGTGATGATTTCGCCTTCCTGATCGCGAAACTGATCGACAACCAGCGCGCGCTCGGCTTCGCGAACTTTCTGCACGATAACCTGCTTCGCGGTCTGGGTGGTGATACGGTCGAAGGTGACAGATTCAATCTGATCTTCAACGTAGTCACCCACGTTCAGACTTTCGTCTTCAAAACGTGCCGCTTCCAGGGTGATCTCTTTGGTCGGTTGGGTCACTTCTTCAACGATTACCCAACGACGGAATGTATCGAAGTCACCGCTTTTACGATCGATTTCTACGCGAACATCGATCTCTTGTTCGTATTTTTTCTTGGTTGCTGTAGCCAGTGCACTTTCCAGCGCTTCGAAAATCTTCTCACGCGGCAGTGATTTCTCGTTGGAGACGGCTTCAACAACAGCCAAAATTTCTTTGTTCATCGCGGGCTTTTCACCTCAATCCAGACTGTTAAAAGTGGGGAACCAGGTTCGCCTTCTGGATATTACTCAGCGCGAACACTTCATCTTTGCCTTCGACTGTCACCGTGATCATTTCACCATCAACGGCTTTGATAATTCCCTGCCATTTACGGCGGTTCTGTACGGCCATACGCAGAACGAGAGCCACTTCTTCACCGGTAAAGCGCACATAGTGCTCGGCCGTGAACATCGGACGATCGAGGCCAGGTGAGGAAACTTCCAGGTTGTACGCAACGGTAATCGGATCTTCAACATCAAGAACCGCACTCACCTGGTGGCTGACATCAGCACAATCATCAACATTGATGCCATCTTCACTATCAATATAGATGCGCAGCGTCGATGTGCGGCCGCGAACGAATTCGATGCCGACCAGTTCGTAGCCCAGTGCTTCGACCGGTGCAGTAATCATCTCTGTTAATTTTTGCTCTAATGTGGACAAGCCCACCCCCAAGACATAAAAAAAGGGCGTAAAGCCCAGTTATTCTGTAGTCAGATAACAAAAAACCCCGATAAATCGGGGCTTTAGATAACTGAACCCTATAGCCACAACTGTGGCCTGGAGCACTTTCCGAAAGAATTTTTTCAAATCCAGCTACGAAGGCTCTAAGTCTTCACAGTATATTTGAAAAAGAACTTTATAGGAAAGTGGTTGCGGGGGCCGGATTTGAACCGACGACCTTCGGGTTATGAGCCCGACGAGCTACCAGGCTGCTCCACCCCGCGCCTGAAACGTGGCAAATTCTACGCGTTTTGGACAGAATTTGCAAATAATGCTGGGATTTGGTACCGAAGACGGGACGTAAAATCGGCGTTTAGTATATTGATAGTTGACCCCACCTGTCAACCCAGCTTCTGCCAGACAGAACAGACCAATTTTTTTACAAAAAACGCACGAGTCTCTTCCGGTCTTCGACAAAAGATGATTAAATGAATACTCACTTATTTTGCATAAAAATGCACAAGAGAGCGAAAGCGGTCTCTAATCAGTCAATCAAGCAGGGTTTTATTCTATGACGACGATTCTCAAGCATCTTCCGGTAGGACAACGTATTGGCATCGCTTTCTCAGGCGGCCTGGATACCAGCGCTGCACTGCTGTGGATGCGCCAGAAGGGAGCGGTTCCGTATGCATATACTGCGAACCTGGGTCAGCCGGACGAGGAAGATTATGACGCGATCCCTCGTCGTGCCATGGAGTATGGCGCAGAGAACGCACGTCTGATTGACTGCCGTAAGCAACTGGTCGCTGAAGGCATTGCCGCTATCCAGTGCGGTGCTTTTCATAACACTACCGGCGGCCTGACCTATTTTAATACCACTCCGCTGGGTCGTGCTGTCACCGGCACCATGCTGGTCGCCGCCATGAAAGAAGATGGCGTGAACATCTGGGGTGATGGCAGTACCTATAAAGGCAACGATATTGAACGTTTCTATCGTTACGGTCTGCTGACCAACGCCGAGTTGCAGATCTACAAACCGTGGCTGGATACCGACTTCATCGACGAACTGGGTGGCCGTCATGAAATGTCTGAGTTTATGATTGCCTGCGGCTTTGACTATAAGATGTCCGTTGAGAAAGCCTACTCAACCGACTCCAACATGCTGGGTGCGACGCACGAAGCGAAAGACCTGGAATTCCTGAACTCCAGCGTGAAGATCGTTAACCCGATCATGGGCGTAAAATTCTGGGATGAGAACGTGAAGATCCCGGCGGAAGAAGTGACCGTGCGTTTCGAACGCGGTCATCCGGTTGCCCTGAACGGTAAAACCTTCTCAGACGATGTTGAACTGATGCTGGAAGCAAACCGCATCGGCGGTCGTCACGGTCTGGGTATGAGCGATCAGATCGAAAACCGTATCATCGAAGCGAAAAGCCGTGGCATTTACGAAGCTCCGGGGATGGCGCTGCTGCACATCGCTTACGAGCGTCTGCTGACCGGTATTCACAACGAAGACACCATTGAGCAGTATCACGCTCATGGCCGTCAGCTGGGCAAACTGCTGTATCAGGGTCGCTGGTTTGATCCACAAGCGCTGATGCTGCGTGACGCCCTGCAACGTTGGGTGGCGAGCGCAATCACCGGCGAAGTGACGCTGGAACTGCGTCGCGGCAATGATTACTCCATCCTCAATACCGTGTCTGACAACCTGACCTATAAAGCAGAGCGTCTGACCATGGAGAAAGGTGAGTCAGTATTCTCTCCGGACGATCGTATTGGCCAGCTGACCATGCGTAACCTGGACATCACCGATACCCGTGAGAAGCTGTTCAACTATGTTGAGAATGGCCTGCTCTCCGCGAATTCCGGTAATGGTCTGCCGCAGGTTGAGAACCTGGAACACAGCGATAAGAAGTGATCGACAGCAAGACATGCAAAAGGCGCCCAATGGGCGCCTTTTTTGTGGTCTTCGTAGGCCCGGTAAGCGCAGCGCCACCGGGCAAAACGGCGGGCGGCGCTGCGCTTACCCGCCCTACAATAGATCGGAAACACAGAATCTACAGACGAAAAAAAAGACGTCTTGCGACGTCTTTCTTCTGGAATATTGGTACCGAGGATGGGACTCGAACCCACAAGCCCGTTAGGGCACTACCACCTCAAGGTAGCGTGTCTACCAATTCCACCACCTCGGTACTGAATACTTACTGCGGGATATCGCTGGTTGGCTTAGCCGGTGCAGCTGGCTGAGTTTGCTCAGTTTTTGCTGGCGCGCTCAGATTTTCCCACTCGCTTCCTTTACTGGTCTTGTTGCTGTTGATATTGCCCAGCACCAGACTGATGATGAAGAACAGCGTAGCCAGAATCGCCGTCGTACGGGTCATGAAGTTCGCAGAACCACTTGAACCGAACAGCGTACCGGAAGCGCCTGCTCCGAAGGAGGCTCCCATATCAGCGCCTTTACCTTGCTGCAGCATAATCAGCGCTACGAGAGCGATGGCTACAATAAGGAAAATAACTAAAAGAGCTTCGTACATAATCAACCTGTTCCTTGCGGATTTGCCGCATACCAATGCTTCGACCAATTAGCAGGATTTTGTTTCCCACTGAAGCGGGTGTGAATACTAACCAAAGCGAATCACCTTCGCAAGGGCATTTTCGAGGCATTGTATCAACTGCGGAAAAAAACAGCAAAAAGCCATTAATTGCTTAAAACAAAGGCGGCAAACGCCGCCTTTTTAAACACTTATTCTGAAAGATTATGCAGCTTTCACTGCATCCGCAATGCGGTGCGCAAATTCAGTTACCTGCGCTTCGTCTTCGCCTTCCACCATCACGCGGATCAGCGGCTCGGTACCCGACTTACGCAGCAGGACGCGTCCACGGCTGCCAAGCGTCGCTTCCACCTCTGCCATCACCGCTTTCACGTTATCATTTTCCAGCGGGTCGCCTTTACCAGCGGTGAAACGCACGTTTACCAGGATCTGCGGGAACATTTTCATGCCGCTGCAGAGATCGTGCAGGCTCATATGGTTACGCGCCATCGCGGCAACAACCTGAAGCGCCGCCACAATGCCGTCACCGGTGGTGGTTTTATCGAGCAGGATCACGTGGCCGGAGTTTTCCGCGCCAATGCGCCAGCCTTTTTCCTGAAGTTTTTCCAGCACGTAGCGGTCACCCACTTTCGCGCGAACAAACGGGATGCCCAGCTGTTTCAGCGCCAGCTCCAGACCCATATTGCTCATCAGCGTGCCCACCGCGCCACCGCGCAGTTGCCCCTGACGCAGGCCTTCACGCGCAATGATGTAGAGGATCTGATCGCCATCGACCTTGTTACCTTCGTGGTCAACCATGATCACACGGTCGCCATCGCCATCCAGGGCAATACCCAGATCGGCTTTTTCAGCCAGTACACGCGCCTGCAAGGCACGCACGTCTGTCGCGCCGACTTCTTCATTGATGTTCAGACCGTCCGGCTCGCAGCCGATGGTGATCACTTTCGCACCCAGCTCGCGGAAAACATTCGGCGCAATGTGATAGGTCGCACCGTTTGCACAGTCCACCACAATTTTGAGGTGTGCCAGGCTCAGTTCATTCGGGAACGTGCCTTTGCAGAATTCAATGTAGCGGCCTGCGGCATCGACAATACGGTTGGCTTTACCCAGCTCAGCGGAGTCGACACAGGTGATCTCTTTCTCCATTTCCGCTTCAATCGCCTCTTCCACGTCATCCGGCAGTTTAGTGCCGTCGATGGAGAAGAATTTGATACCGTTGTCATAGAACGGATTATGAGAAGCTGAAATGACGATGCCCGCTTCCGCACGGAAGGTACGAGTCAGATAGGCAACAGCAGGGGTCGGCATTGGCCCCGTAAAGGAAGCTGAAAGCCCCGCCGCCGCCAGCCCGGCTTCCAGCGCGGACTCCAGCATATAACCTGAAATACGGGTATCTTTACCAATAATGATCTTACGGGAGCCATGACGCGCCAGTACCTTACCCGCCGCCCAACCCAGCTTCAGGACAAAGTCAGGGGTAATTGGCGCATCGCCTACGCGCCCACGGATGCCATCGGTACCAAAATATTTACGATTACTCATAGCGTTTGTTTTCCTTCGCTGCCAGTGTGGCTTCCACCACACGCATGGCTTCTACTGTTTCTTTTACGTCATGGACGCGAATGATGTGTGCACCTTGCATCGCGGCAATCACCGCGCAGGCCAGACTGCCGCTCAGACGTTCGTTCGGCCCGACATTCAACAACTGACCAATCATCGATTTTCTCGACATTCCCACCAGCAGTGGCAGGCCGAACTGATGAAACTCTGATAAGCGCGCAAGCAACGCGTAATTGTGTGAGAGATTTTTACCGAAACCGAAGCCCGGGTCGAGCAGCAATTTCTCTTTTGCGATACCCGCACGTTCACAGCGTTCGATATGCTCAATAAAGAAGCGGGTGACGTCGGCAAACACATCTTCATATTTTGGCGCCTCCTGCATTGTCTTAGGCTGGCCCTGCATATGCATCAGACACACCGGTAGCCCGGTTTCAGCGGCGGCTTCAATTGCGCCCGGCTCGGTCAGCGAGCGGATATCATTGATAATGTGAGCGCCCACTCTCGCCACTTCAAGGATCACTTCGGGTTTGGAGGTATCAACGGAGATCCACACTTCAAAGCGCCGGGCGATAGCCTCCACCACCGGCACCACGCGCGCCAGCTCTTCTTCCACCGAAACCTCCGCCGCGCCAGGCCGCGTTGACTCCCCTCCAACGTCAATGATGGTGGCACCCGCGTTGATCATTAAATTCGCGTGTTTAACCGCGTCGATAAGCGAGTTATGCGTGCCGCCGTCAGAGAAGGAATCAGGCGTGACATTCAGGATCCCCATCACATGCGGATGTGAAAGGTCGAGATGCGAGTCCTGGGCGAAGAGTTTCATGGCTAAATCCCTGTTATTTGCATGGTTATATAAAAAAGAAAAACCCCGGAGCATGCTCCAGGGTTTGATGTACAGACAAACGCTTCAACAGCAGTGACTTACTTGTCGCCCAACTGCTCTGACATGGTGTTGCCCGGGTTTGGCGTACGCGGTTCATCGACCGGACGCGGTGCACGCGGGGTGCCATTGTTGTCAGAATTGTTAGACGCGCCTGGGTCTTCCCAGCCTGCTGGCGGACGCACTTCGCGGCGAGCCATCAGGTCGTCAATCTGCGGCGCATCGATGGTCTCATATTTCATGAGCGCATCTTTCATCGAATGCAGGATGTCCATATTGTCATTCAGGATCTGACGGGCGCGAGCGTAGTTACGCTCAATCAGCGCTTTCACTTCCTGGTCGATGATACGAGCCGTTTCATCGGACATATGTTTCGCTTTTGCCACGGAGCGGCCCAGGAATACTTCGCCCTCTTCTTCTGCATAGAGCAGCGGACCGAGTTTGTCGGAGAAGCCCCACTGGGTCACCATGTTACGTGCCAGGTTTGTCGCCACTTTAATATCGTTCGACGCACCGGTGGAAACATGTTCCGCACCGTAGATGATCTCTTCTGCCAGACGACCGCCGTACAGGGTTGAAATCTGACTTTCCAGCTTCTGACGGCTGGCGCTGATCGCGTCACCTTCAGGCAGGAAGAAGGTCACACCCAACGCACGACCGCGTGGAATGATCGTCACCTTGTGTACCGGATCGTGTTCCGGCACCAGACGACCGATAATCGCGTGGCCCGCTTCGTGATATGCCGTGGACTCTTTCTGCGCTTCCGTCATCACCATGGAGCGACGTTCCGCACCCATCATGATTTTGTCTTTCGCTTTCTCAAATTCCACCATGGACACTACACGCTTGTTACCGCGAGCGGCAAACAGTGCTGCCTCGTTGACCAGGTTAGCCAGATCCGCACCGGAGAAGCCTGGAGTACCACGCGCGATGATTGCCGCGTCGATATCTGGTGCCAGCGGTACGCGACGCATATGCACTTTCAGGATCTGTTCACGACCACGAACATCCGGCAGACCGACCACAACCTGACGGTCGAAACGGCCTGGACGCAGCAGCGCAGGGTCGAGTACGTCTGGACGGTTAGTTGCCGCGATAACGATGATACCTTCGTTACCTTCAAAGCCGTCCATTTCAACCAGCATCTGGTTCAGGGTCTGCTCACGTTCATCGTGACCACCGCCCAGGCCTGCGCCACGCTGGCGGCCAACGGCGTCGATTTCATCGATGAAGATGATGCACGGTGCTGCCTTCTTAGCCTGCTCGAACATGTCACGCACACGAGATGCACCGACACCCACGAACATTTCAACGAAGTCAGAACCTGAAATAGTAAAGAACGGCACCTTCGCTTCACCCGCGATGGCTTTTGCCAGCAGGGTTTTACCGGTACCCGGAGGGCCGACCATCAGGACGCCTTTCGGGATCTTACCGCCCAGTTTCTGGAAACGGCTCGGCTCGCGCAGGTATTCAACCAGTTCACCCACCTCTTCTTTTGCTTCGTCACAACCTGCTACGTCAGCAAAGGTGGTCTTGATCTGGTCTTCCGTCAGCATACGCGCCTTGCTCTTACCGAACGACATGGCACCTTTGCCACCACCGCCCTGCATCTGGCGCATAAAGAAGATCCAGACGCCGATAAGAAGCAGCATCGGGAACCAGGAAATGAAGATAGAAGCCAACAGGCTTGGTTCTTCCGGCGGCTCGCCTACCACTTTGACGTTTTTGGTCAGAAGGTTATCAAGCAGCTTAGGATCGTTCACCGGGATGTAAGTCGTGTAACGGTTACTATCTTTCTTGGTAACGTTGATCTCACGTCCGTTGATACGCGCTTCGCGAACCTGGTCCTGATTGACCTCTTGCAGGAAGGTAGAATAATCCACCTTGCGGCCATTCGACTCGCTGGGCCCAAAGCTCTGGAAAACTGACATCAGCACAACGGCAATGACCAGCCAGAGTATTAGGTTTTTCGCCATGTCACTCAAGGGATTAACCTCATATTACAACTGTGTTAAAAACAGCGTCAGGATACTCTATATCCAGTTTCATTCAAACTTTCGCCTGAAATCTACCGGTTATCATTTTCGCCCGGTCGCTACAATATACACTTCACGGGAACGGGCCCGGGAAGAGTCCGGCTTACGAACTTTGACCTTCGCAAACAGGGAGCGAATTTCCTTAAGATACTCCTCGAAACCTTCGCCCTGAAACACCTTCACAACAAAACTACCACCAGGCGCTAGTACATCACGACACATTTCTAACGCTAGTTCCACCAGATACATGGCGCGGGGGATATCCACCGCCGGTGTTCCACACATATTTGGTGCCATATCCGACATGACAACCTGGACCTTACTGTCACCTACACGATCAAGTAATGCTTTAAGCACTAATTCATCACGAAAGTCGCCCTGAAGGAAGTCGACACCGACGATGGGATCCATTGGTAAAAGATCGCATGCGATGATTCGGCCCGTTCCGCCGATCTGCGTAACCGCATACTGGGACCATCCGCCAGGTGCCGCACCGAGGTCGACCACCGTCATTCCCGGTTTAAAAAGTTTGTCACTTTGCTGTATTTCATCAAGTTTAAACCAGGCGCGGGAACGTAACCCCTTTTTCTGCGCCTGTTGAACATATTTATCGCTAAAGTGTTCCTGAAGCCAGCGGCTGGAGCTGGCAGAACGCTTTTTACCTGTCATTTAACATTTCCGTCCTGGTTCATCGTTACTTGCCTGTGACGTAAATTTCTACGCAGCTATTTGGCGATATTAGGGAGATGGCGGTAGAATGAACCGTTTTCAATCCCAACGTAAGCAAAAATATACGATGAATCTGAGTACTAAACAAAAACAGCACCTTAAAGGTCTGGCACATCCGCTCAAGCCTGTAGTGATGCTTGGCAACAATGGTTTGACCGAAGGGGTGCTTGCCGAGATTGAACAAGCGCTGGAACACCACGAGCTGATCAAGGTGAAAATCGCCTCTGAAGACAGAGACACTAAAAACCTGATCGTGGAAGCCATCGTGCGCGAAACCGGCGCCTGTAATGTACAGGTCATCGGTAAAACGCTGGTGCTCTATCGCCCATCTAAAGAGCGCAAAATCTCGCTGCCACGTTAAGGATATCCTGAATCAAACACATTTTCTGTGTGAAACGAGGGATTTCTTTCAGCAGGCGAGCAAAATGCCATGCTCCTTGAGTTGATAAAAGGCCGCTATGCGGCCTTTTTCTTTTCTTTACAATGTATCAACATCTTAGAAGAGAAGCGAATTACAGGTATTCAACCTTAATAATTTCGTATTCCACTTCGCCACCCGGGGTGCGGATAGTCACAACATCATCCTGCTCTTTGCCAATCAGGCCGCGAGCAATCGGGGAGTTCACCGAAATCAGGTTCTGTTTGAAGTCCGCTTCATCATCACCCACGATGCGATAGGTTTGCTCTTCGTCGTTGTCCAGATTCAGGACGGTGACGGTAGAGCCGAAGATCACGCGACCGTTGTTTGGCATTTTAGTGATATCGATAACCTGCGCATTGGACAGTTTCGCTTCGATATCTTTGATGCGTCCCTCGCAGAAACCCTGCTGCTCACGCGCCGCGTGGTATTCAGCATTCTCTTTCAGGTCGCCATGCTCACGCGCATCCGCGATAGCGGAGATGATTTCAGGGCGACGTACGGATTTCAGAAAATCCAGCTCTTCGCGCAGTTTTTCGGCACCACGTAAGGTCATCGGAATAGCTTGCATTTGTTATACCTCTTAAACATTCCTGTTGGGAGCAGTGTTCCCTGCTCCAGCCCACCTGAACAGGCCAGAAGCAAAAAGAAAACCGACCCGGGAGCAACGCCCCAGGTCAGCAGCAATTTTTCAATTTGATACGCATTTTACCGCGAAGTTCACTATGGGTCATCGTTTACTTTACAGTGCCATGCACCGTAGTATGACGGTTTGTTTTCGGGTTGTTAGCGCGAGATTATGCGATTTTCCAGTTTTATCATCGGATTGACTACCAGTATAACGTTCACCGTTCAGGCCGCGAATGTTGATGAGTACATTAATCAACTGCCCGCCGGCGCGAACCTTGCCCTGATGGTGCAGAAGGTTGGCGCGCAGGCTCCCGAGATTGACTATCACAGTCAACAGATGGCGCTGCCTGCCAGTACCCAGAAGGTGATCACTGCCCTCGCCGCCCTGCTCCAGCTCGGGCCTGACTTCCGTTTTACTACCACCCTTGAAACCAGAGGTAACGTTGAGGGTGGCAAACTGAAAGGCGATCTTATCGCCCGTTTTGGTGGCGATCCCACCTTTAAGCGCCAGGATGTCCGCAACATGGTGGCGGTACTGAAAAAATCCGGCGTAACAAAAATTGATGGCAACGTGCTGATCGACACCTCCATTTTCGCCAGCCACGATAAAGCGCCTGGCTGGCCATGGAACGACATGACGCAGTGCTTTAGCGCCCCGCCAGCCGCCGCCATCGTTGACCGTAACTGCTTCTCCGTATCGCTTTACAGCGCGCCAAAACCCAATGACTTAGCGTTTATCCGCGTGGCGTCTTACTACCCGGTCACGATGTTCAGCCAGGTGCGGACGCTGGCGAAAGGCTCCCCGGAGGCACAGTATTGTGAGCTCGACGTGGTACCGGGCGATCTCAATCGCTATACGCTCACCGGCTGCCTGACCCAGCGGGCCGATCCCCTCCCGCTGGCCTTTGCCATTCAGGATGGCGCAGGCTATGCCGGTGCCATTTTTAAAGATGAACTGAAGCAGGCGGGCATAACCTACACCGGAACGCTGCTGCGCCAGACGCAGGTGAATGAACCAGGCACGGTGATTGCCAGTAAACAGTCCGCGCCACTGCATGATTTGCTTAAGATTATGCTGAAAAAGTCGGATAACATGATTGCCGACACGGTGTTCCGTATGATTGGACACGCGCGCTTTGGTGTGCCAGGAACCTGGCGGGCCGGTTCTGATGCCGTACGTCAGATCCTGCGCCAGCAGGCGGGTATCGATCTGGGCAATACGATCGCTGTCGACGGTTCCGGTTTATCGCGCCATAACCTGATCTCACCGGCCACCATGATGCAGGTGTTGCAGTACATCGCTCAGCATGACGCTGAGCTAAACTTTATTACAATGCTGCCGCTCGCCGGACACGATGGGTCACTTCAGTACCGTGCGGGCCTTCACGCTGCAGGCGTGGATGGCAAAGTGTCAGCCAAAACGGGTTCCCTGCAGGGCGTTTACAACCTTGCCGGTTTTATCACGACAGCCAGCGGGCAACGCATGGCCTTTGTGCAGTATCTGTCCGGCTATGCCGTCGAACCGGCTGACCAGCGCAATCGTCGTATTCCACTGGTGCGTTTCGAAAGCAGGCTCTATAAGGACATCTACCAGAATAACTAGCGATGAAACTACTGATAGTTGAAGACGATCTGTTATTACAGGAAGGGTTAGCGCTGGCACTGGGGAATGAGGGCTACGCCCTGGATTGTGCCGCCACGGCGGCTGAAGCAGATGCCTTGATCCAGAGCGGAGAATACAGCCTTGTGATCCTGGATTTGGGACTGCCGGATAAAGACGGCGCGACGCTGCTCTGCCAGTGGCGTCGTCGCGGAGTGGAGAATCCCGTATTGATTCTCACCGCCCGCGATGCCATTGAAGACAGAATTAACGGGCTGGATTCTGGCGCTGACGATTATCTGGTAAAACCCTTCGCCCTTGCCGAGCTACAGGCTCGCGTACGGGCGTTAATCCGCCGCTATCAGGGCCACAGCGACAACCTGCTGACGGACGGGGATATCACCCTCAATCTGCAAACTCAGCAGGTGCTGCGCCAGTCTCAGCCTGTGGAAGTGACCCCAAAAGAGTTCGCTCTGCTGACGCGTCTGATCATGCGCAGCGGGCAGACCGTGCACCGTGAAACGCTGCAACAGGACATCTACTCCTGGCAGGACGATCCAGGATCAAACACGCTTGAAGTTCACATTCATAATCTGCGCCGCAAGCTCGGTAAAGATCGCATCAAAACCGTACGTGGCGTGGGTTACCGTCTGGAGAGCCAGAAATGAACAGTATGCGCCGGCGATTAATGGTGTTGCTGGCGGTTATACTGCTATTTTTTCAACTGGTTAGCGTAGTCTGGCTGTGGCATGAGAGCCGCGAGCAAATCGGTTTTCTGGTGAACGAAACATTGTCTGCGAAAGCGCGCAACAACCATGTCGAAAAAGAGATCCGCGAAGCCATTGCCTCCCTGCTGGTCCCTTCTCTGGTGATGGTCGGTTTTACCCTGTTCTTCTCATTCTGGGCCGTCACCTGGATCACCCGACCACTCAACAAACTTCGCGTCAGCCTTGCGAACCGTTCGGCGGATAATCTGACTCCCCTGCCGATGTATTCTGATATGGAAGAGATAGGCGCTGTGACCACATCGCTCAATCAACTCCTCGCCCGGCTGGACCACACTATTCAACAGGAACGCCTGTTTACCGCCGATGCGGCACACGAGTTACGTACGCCGCTTGCGGGGATCAGGCTCCATCTGGAACTGATGGCTCAGTCCGGTTCCCCGCAGGCCACGCCACTGATAAACCGGATCGATCAGTTGATGCACACGGTGGAACAGCTGCTGATGCTGGCGCGTGCCGGACAGGCGATGGCCAGCGGCCATTACGATACCGTGAACTGGACTGAGACGATCATTGCTCCGCTTAGCCTGGAGCATGAAGCCAAAGAGCATACGGTGATATGGCCGGCCCACAGCGCGCTGACGGTTCAGGGGGACGCCGTCCTGTTACGTCTGATGGTAAGGAACCTTCTGGAGAATGCCGCCCGCTACAGCCCGGCAGGCACAACCATTGAAGTGGCATTAACAGCGACGGAAAGCGGTACCCAGGTGAGCGTTACCGATCAGGGGCCGGGTATTGATGAGGCACACCGCCAGTCGATCACCGAACCTTTCCGACGTCTCGACCAGCGCTACGGCGGCAGCGGCCTTGGGCTGAGCATCGTACAGCGTATCGTACAGCTCCATCATGGCCATTTAACGCTGGAGAACGGCGCTGCGGGCGGCCTCATCGCCAGCTGTTGGTTACCGGCGAAAATAGGATAAAAAAAAGCCCCGTTAAGGGGCTTTATACTGAGGTTAGTGCTTGTAGATGAACTCGACGCCTTCTTCGTCGTCTTCATCCCAGTCATCGTCCCAGTCTTCATCATCTTCTTCCGCTTCCAGCTCTTCGAGCTGCTGGCGGTGGTAGTCATCCCACATGAATTCGACTTTTTCAGGCTGTTTCGCCTCTTCTGCCTGAACAACCGGATTCTCGATGATAAAGGTCATCACATCCCAGCAGAGATCTTTCACGCCAACCTGGCTGGCGGCAGAGATCAGGTAGTACTTATCTTCCCAACCCATCGCTTCGGCAATCGCTTTAGCTTTCGCTTCAGCTTCCGCTTTATCCATCAGGTCGATCTTGTTAAATACCAGCCAGCGCGGTTTTTGCGCCAGTTTTTCACTGTATTTCTCCAGCTCACCGATAATTATACGGGCGTTTTCAACCGGATCGGAACCGTCGATTGGATCGATGTCGATGAGGTGCAACAGTACGCGACAACGCTCAAGGTGCTTCAGGAAGCGAATCCCCAGACCGGCGCCTTCTGCTGCCCCTTCAATCAGACCCGGGATGTCAGCGACCACGAAGCTCTTCTCGTTATCCATACGGACAACGCCCAGGCTCGGTACCAGCGTCGTAAACGGATAATCTGCCACTTTTGGTTTCGCCGCAGAGACCGCACGGATAAACGTCGATTTACCGGCGTTTGGCATACCCAGCATCCCCACATCCGCCAGCAGCATCAGTTCCAGTTGCAGGTCGCGCTTATCACCCGGGGTACCCATGGTTTTCTGACGCGGGGTACGGTTAACGGAAGATTTGAAACGGCTGTTACCCAGACCGTGCCAGCCGCCTTTCGCCACCATCAGGCGCTGACCGTGTTTGGTCATATCACCCATGGTTTCGCCCGTGCCCTGATCGATGACACGCGTACCTACCGGCACTTTGATCGTCACGTCTTTACCGCGTTTACCGGTACAGTCGCGGCTCTGGCCATTCTGCCCACGTTCGGCGCGGAAAGATTTTTCGAAACGGTAGTCGATCAGCGTGTTGAGGTTTTCATCCGCCTCCAGCCACACGTCGCCACCGTCCCCACCGTCACCGCCGTCAGGACCGCCACGAGGAATATATTTTTCACGGCGGAAGCTTACACAACCGTTACCGCCATCACCTGCCACGACCAGAATCGTCGCTTCATCAACAAACTTCATTTTACTCTCCGTAACTCATTCGCCTGAGCGGGGGACTATTACAACCGCTTCATTTTTGCGCCAACGCCCCCAGAGACGATGACCAATGGCGGAATACATCGCGCCCGCAACCACGACAAACGCACCGAGATAACCCAACAGGTTGAGCATCGGCTTGACGAAGACATCGGGCCAGGCCATTGATAACAAATCTGAAAATAACAGCGTAAACAGCGGGGTAAGCGTGATTAAGGCGCTCACCTGTGCTGCCTGCCAGCGCGCCATGGCTTCAGCCAGCGCGCCATAACCGACCAGCGTGTTCAGCCCACAAAAAATGAGGCACGCCAGTTGCCAGTCGCTGAGCTGGGTAATCACCCCCGGCTTAGCTAACGGCAATAATGCCAGTGTACACAAAGTGTACAGCAAAAAGAGGATCTGCTGTGAGGCAAGACGACGCAATAACACCTTTTGCGCGACGCCATAACTCACCCAGACCGTTGCTGCACCCACCCCAAAAATGACACCCCAGGTGTAATCCGTCAGGCGGGTAAAAATCTCGATCAGACTGGTGTTAAAGAACATCACCAGACCGCAAAGCAGCATGCTTGCCCCGATGATCTGCGTACCGCGCATCTTCTCCTTGAGGATGAATACGCTGGCGACCATCATGCCGACCGGTGATAGCTGACCAATCACCTGCGACGCTGTAGGGCTAAGATATTGCAGGGAAGAGCTGAACAGAATGAAGTTACCGAACAGACCGCCCGTCGCGATAGCCAGTAACACCAGCCAGCGCGGTTTTCGGAAGATGCGCAGCGGTGGCAGCTTACCTTTGACGGCCAGAATGGCGCCCAGGCCTATACTTGCCATCAGGAAGCGATAAAACACCACCGTGGGCGGTTCCATCACTTCCAGTACCTGCTTCATTGCAATTGGCAGCGCCCCCCAGCACATCGCGGTAGTGAGCGCCAAAAGAATACCAATGCCGGCCTGCTGCTTCATGCCCGTTTTCCCTACAGAAAATTTTCCGGGTTTCCAATGTAAAAAGCCCCGCAACACGTTGCGGGGCTTTAATCCGTTACCGGACCGAGAAAACCTTACTCAGCAACGATGCTGATGTATTTACGGTTGTTCGGGCCTTTAACTTCAAATTTCACTTTACCGTCTGCTTTAGCAAACAGAGTGTGGTCACGACCGCAACCTACGTTGGTACCCGCGTGGAACTTGGTGCCACGCTGACGAACGATGATGCTACCCGCCAGAACGGATTCGCCACCGAAACGCTTAACGCCCAGGCGTTTAGCTTCTGAATCGCGACCGTTACGTGTGGAGCCGCCAGCCTTTTTATGTGCCATTTAAATCTCTCCTCAGGTCTTAGGCGCTGATGCCAGTAATTTTCACATCAGTGAACCACTGACGGTGGCCCTGCTGCTTACGATAGTGTTTACGACGACGAAACTTAACGATTTTAACTTTCTCGCCACGACCGTGAGCAACAACTTCAGCTTTGATAACGCCGCCATCAACGAAAGGAACGCCGATTTTGACTTCTTCACCGTTTGCGATCATCAGAACTTCAGCGAACTCAACAGATTCGCCAGTTGCGATGTCCAGCTTTTCCAGGCGAACGGTCTGACCTTCGCTTACTCGGTGTTGTTTACCACCACTTTGGAAAACCGCGTACATATAAACTCCGCTTCCGCGCACATCCTCGTATGATTCAGAGTGCGCTATAAATATTCACAATAGGGCGCGAATATTACGCAAAACGCGAGCCTTTGACAAGTGCTACCATCAATACATGAAGAAAAAAAACACAACACGTACGGTAACGTTTATCTGAGCCATTTTTTCAGTACAATCAGCAATACTATTTATAAACCGAAACCCTTTGTGTACCCATCTCGTGTGGGATAAACAGGATAAAAAGCCCGGCTTTTGCG
This sequence comes from Enterobacter sp. CCUG 70166, assembly GCF_020224095.1. Lineage (NCBI taxonomy): Bacteria > Pseudomonadati > Pseudomonadota > Gammaproteobacteria > Enterobacterales > Enterobacteriaceae > Enterobacter > Enterobacter sp. CCUG 70166. Next base: position 111,149 of record NZ_NRIQ01000028.1, on the reverse strand, counting down.
ATGAATTTAGAAAAAATCAATGAGTTAACCGCGCAAGATATGGCGGGTGTGAATGCAGCAATCCTGGAGCAACTCAACTCTGACGTTCAGCTGATCAATCAGTTGGGCTATTACATCGTCAGCGGCGGCGGTAAACGTATTCGTCCGATGATTGCCATTCTGGCCGCACGCGCGGTTGGCTATCAGGGAAATGCCCACGTCACGATCGCGGCGCTGATCGAATTTATCCACACCGCCACCCTGCTTCATGACGATGTTGTGGATGAATCAGACATGCGTCGTGGCAAAGCCACCGCCAATGCCGCGTTTGGTAATGCGGCAAGCGTTCTGGTAGGGGATTTTATCTATACCCGAGCCTTCCAGATGATGACCAGCCTTGGCTCGCTGAAGGTGCTGGAAGTGATGTCAGAAGCCGTAAACGTTATCGCTGAAGGCGAAGTCCTACAGTTGATGAACGTCAACGACCCGGATATCACCGAAGAAAACTATATGCGGGTGATTTACAGCAAGACCGCACGTCTGTTTGAAGCCGCCGCGCAGTGCTCCGGCATTCTGGCAGGCTGTAGCGAAGCTCAGGAAAAAGGGCTTCAGGACTATGGCCGTTACCTCGGCACCGCGTTCCAGCTGATTGATGATTTGCTGGACTACAGCGCGGATGGCGAAACGCTCGGTAAAAACGTTGGCGATGACCTGAACGAAGGCAAGCCAACGCTGCCGCTGCTCCACGCGATGCGCAATGGCACACCAGAGCAGGCGAAAATGATCCGGGAGGCTATCGAGCAGGGAAATGGTCGCCATCTTCTGGAACCGGTACTGGAAACAATGGCCATCTGTGGTTCCCTTGAATGGACGCGTCAGCGTGCTGAAGAAGAAGCAGACAAAGCCATCGCCGCAATTCAGGTCATTCCCGACAGCCCATGGCGTGATGCGCTAATCGGCCTCGCGCACATCGCCGTCCAGCGCGACCGTTAATCCCCTCCTCATCTCCCTGCGATCTCGTAGGGAGGTTCCAGTACGCACCAATAAATTACATTTACGCGTAAGCTCATCAGGTTACAGGCCGTATGTATAAAGCCGTGCCTTATTCTGAATATTGCTTCTCGTAACATGAACTTTTTAGAACAGATGTTCGAAGTGAGTATAGTAATGCTGTCTTTTCACACGAAACGACGTGGACGATAACGAACACAAGGACAGCATTATGGATACAAAATTCATCGACTGGCATTCTGCTGACATTATTGCGGCACTGCGTAAAAAAGGGACATCGCTGGCTGCCGAATCACGTCGTCATGGGCTGAGCTCGTCGACGCTGGCAAACGCCCTGACCCGCCCATGGCCGAAGGGGGAACTGATTATTGCGACGGCGCTGGATACGCATCCGTGGGTGATATGGCCGTCACGCTATCACGATCCCATTACTCATGAATTTATCGACAGAACGCGCATGATGCGCCAGAGCAAAGCGAAGAAAGCACATCAGGACTGATGCACCCGGATTTACAGGAACAGCAATCCCCCGGCCTGTTCTGGCAGGGGGGTGCCGGAACGATTACTCGCCCTTCACACGCTCGATATTCGCACCCAGCGCGCGCAGTTTGTCTTCAATACGCTCGTAACCACGATCGATGTGGTAGATACGATCGACAACGGTAGTCCCTTCTGCAATACAACCTGCCAGTACGAGGCTCGCAGACGCGCGCAGATCGGTCGCCATCACCTGCGCACCGGACAGTTTTTCAACGCCGTGGCAAATGACCGTGTTGCTTTCAATCTCAGCATGCGCACCCATACGGATCAGTTCCGGTACGTGCATGAAACGGTTTTCGAAGATAGTTTCCGTGATGAAGCCTGTGCCTTCGGCCACCAGGTTCAACAGGGTGAACTGTGCCTGCATATCCGTCGGGAATGCCGGATGTGGCGCAGTGCGCACGTTAACGGCTTTAGGACGCTGCCCGTGCATATCGAGGCTGATCCAGTCTTCACCAATTTCAATGTCCGCACCCGCATCGCGCAGTTTCGCCAGCACCGCATCCAGGGTATCCGGTTGTGCGTTACGACAAACAATCTTACCGCCAGAAATGGCAGCCGCTACCAGGAAAGTACCGGTTTCGATACGGTCTGGCAGTACGCGGTACACACCACCACCCAGACGTTCAACGCCTTCGATGGTGATACGGTCTGTGCCCTGCCCGCTGATCTTCGCCCCCAGCGCGACCAGGAAGTTCGCGGTATCCACGATTTCCGGCTCTCGGGCGGCGTTTTCGATGATGGTAGTGCCTTCTGCCAGCGTAGCAGCCGACATGATGGTTACCGTTGCGCCCACGCTCACTTTGTCCATGACAATGTGCGCGCCTTTCAGGCGACCATTGACGGACGCTTTAACGTACCCCTCTTCCAGCTTGATCTCCGCGCCCAGCTTTTCCAGACCGAAGATATGCAGGTCGACTGGACGGGCGCCGATAGCGCATCCGCCCGGCAGTGAAACCTGTCCCTGACCGAAACGCGCAACCAGCGGGCCAAGCGCCCAGATGGAAGCACGCATGGTTTTCACCAGCTCATACGGCGCTGAGAAGTTGTTCACGTTGCTGGCATCGATCCAGACGGAACCGTTACGCTCCACTTTAGTGCCCAACTGGCCGAGCAACTTCATGGTCGTGTCGATATCTTTCAGCTTCGGTACGTTCTGGATCTCTACCGGCTCTTCTGCGAGCAGCGCAGCGAAAAGAATGGGCAGCGCGGCGTTTTTAGCGCCAGAAATTGTGACTTCGCCCTGGAGACGCGTGGGTCCCTGTACACGAAATTTATCCATCGTTTGCTCTCTTATAAATTCAACCGTGCTGCGGGCGCTTCGCCCTCAGCTCAAAAACCGTTTAGTTTGCGATCGCGTGCCCACTCCTGTGGGGTGAACGCTTTAATCGACAGGGCGTGGATGCGGTTATCCGCAATGTATTCCATCAGCGGCGCGTACACAGCCTGCTGTTTCTTCACGCGACTCATTCCGTCGAACATCTCACCCACAGCAATAACCTGGAAGTGACTGCCATCGCCAGAGACGTGGGCTTCCTGAAGGGAGAGTGCATTCATCAGCACTGTCTGGATTTCATTATTTTCCATGGGGTCTACATCATCTGATAGTGAAAACAAGCTCAACATCTTAGAGCAAAGTGGCGCGGTCTTAAACAAGCAAAAAGCCCCGACGCGTAAACTGTCGGGGCTTTCGGAAGTAACGTACTGAAAAAATTAGCGAGGTAATACGTCTTCAGGCAAATTGTAAAGCTGTGCAAGGGTTACGACATTATCGCTTACCCCCGTCAGGGTGACGCTACTCCCCTGCTTTTTGCCCGTGGCCACCAGGTGCGCCAGTAGGGCGATACCGGCGGTATCTACCCGCGTGACGCCATGGAGATCAATCAACGTCACGCCCTGCATCGCGTTATGGCGAGCGTCCCACAGCGGGTTAAGCAGATCCTGATCCAGCTCTCCCGTCAGCGTCAACGTCTCGCCGTCACGCGCCCAGCTAAGCTGCTGTGACATTACTTCTTCTCGTCCAGGGTAATTTTCTGACGAGAGATGGACTGAAGCTGAGCCGTCAGGCCATCGATGCCTTTGGTGCGCAGCAGATCGCTCCACTCGTTCTGTTTAGTGGTGATCATGCTGACGCCTTCAGCGATCATGTCGTACGCCTGCCAGTTTCCGGTCTGGCTGTTTTTACGCCACTGGAAGTCCAGGCGTACCGGTGGACGACCGTTTGGATCGATAATCGTCACGCGGATAGGAATGATGGTGGCATCGCCCAGCGGCTGTTCAGGGGCAATCTGATAGGTCTGCCCGTGGTACATCGCCAGCGCCTGGCCGTAAGCCTGTTTCAGGTATTCACGGAACGCCGCAAAGTAAGCCTCGCGCTGCGCCGGGGTCGCGTCTTTGTAGTAACGGCCCAGCACCAGTGCGCCCGCGTACTTGATCTGCACATACGGCAGCAGCTCCTGATCCACCACATCACGCAGATAATCAGGGTTAGAACGGATTTTGGGCTGTTCGTTTTTAAGACGGTCGAAGGTTTTCTTCGCGGCCTCATCCATCAGTTTGTACGGGTTACTCTGATCCGCAGCGTGCGCCGCGGTTAGAGGGGCAATGACCAGCATGGCAACCATTAACAGTCGTTTAAACATGAATGACTTCTCCTGAAATTAATTCGTCGCGCCTGGCGTCGGTTCGACGTTGGTGTGGTCTTCACTCTGCGCAGGGGCATCGTCAGACTTTTTATCATCCCCTTTACTGTTGTAAAGGAACTGACCAATCATATCTTCCAGCACCATCGCTGACTTGGTATCCTGGATTACGCTACCGTCTTTAAGGATAGACGTTCCCAGCTCAGGATCTTCAAAACCAACGTTAAGGGCCAGATATTGCTCCCCCAGCAGGCCAGAGGTGCGGATAGAGAGCGAGCTGGTGTCCGGAATGTGGTTATAGCGTTCTTCGATATCCATTGCGACGCGCGGCAGATAGGTTTTCTCATCAAGCGTAATGTCAGCGACACGTCCAATAACGACGCCACCAATACGGACCGGTGAGCGCGCCTTCAGGCCGCCGATATTATCGAAAGTCGCGTAGACGCGATACGTCGGCTCGGTGCGAACAGAGGTGATGTCCGCCGCGCGCAGGCAGATAAACAGCGCGGCCAGCAGCGCCAGAAGCAAAAACACGCCAACCCAAATTTCATTTTTTCTCGTTTGCATGAACTCAATTCCCAAACATCAGTGCGGTGAGCACAAAATCCAGACCTAAAACGGCCAGCGACGAATGTACGACAGTACGCGTCGTTGCACGGCTAATGCCCGCCGACGTCGGAATGGCATCGTAACCATTAAACAACGCAATCCAGGTAACCGTCACAGCGAAAACCACGCTCTTGATCAGACAGTTCACCAGATCCATCCGCAGATCGATGGCGTCCTGCATGGCAGACCAGAAGAACCCGGCATCAATGCCTTTCCAGTTGACGCCAACCAGCGCGCCTCCCCAGATACCTACCGCCACAAAGAGGATAGTCAGTAACGGCAAGGAGATAACCCCGGCCCAGAAGCGCGGCGAGATCACCCGGCGCAGCGGATCGACCGCCATCATCTCCATACTGGAGAGCTGCTCTGTGGCGCGCATCAGGCCAATTTCAGCCGTCAGCGCTGATCCGGCACGCCCGGCGAACAGCAGCGCTGCTACAACCGGCCCGAGTTCACGCAGCAGCGAGAGCGCCACCAGCATGCCAAGGCTGGTTTCCGCGCTGTAGGTTGTCAGCACCAGATACCCCTGCAACCCCAGCACCATGCCAATAAACAGACCCGACACGATGATGATAAGCATCGACAGCACGCCGACGTTATAAAGCTGCCGCACCAGTAACGGCGCATGCTTGCGGAACTCCGGTTTGCCAACCAGCGCGTTGAACAACATTAATCCGGCACGCCCGAACGTACTGATGGTTTTTAGGCCACGGTGTCCAAGACCCGCCAACGCATTTAACAGCATGAGTGGATTAACTCCCTATTCCCAGTAAATCGTCATGATAGTCGCCCGCCGGATAGCGGAAAGGCACCGGCCCATCTGCGATACCGTCCAGGAACTGCCGCACGCGCGGATCGCCATTCTCCTGCAACGCCTGAGCGCTGCCGTGGGCGACGATCTTTTTGTCAGCCACAATATAGGCGTAATCAGCAATGCTCAGCACTTCCGGCACGTCGTGGGAAACCACCACGCAGGTGACGCCAAGGGCGCTGTTCAGCTCCGAGATTAACTTCACCAGCACGCCCATGGTGATAGGGTCCTGCCCAACGAACGGTTCATCGAACATGATTAAATCGGGTTCCAGGGCAATAGCACGCGCCAGCGCGGCGCGGCGCGCCATCCCACCCGAGAGTTCGGACGGCATAAGTTTCGCAGCCCCCCGCAACCCCACGGCTTCGAGCTTCATCATCACCGTGCTGTGCAACAGCGCAGGAGGAAGATGGGTATGCTCACGCAGCGGATAGGCCACGTTGTCAAATACGTTCATATCGGTGAACAGCGCACCCGACTGAAAGAGCATGCTCATCCGTTTGCGAACCGTGTAGAGGCGCGAGCGAGACATCTCCGGGACGTTTTCACCGTCGAAGAGAATTTCGCCGCTATCAGGGGGGATTTGCCCGCCGATAAGACGCAGCAACGTCGTTTTACCGATCCCTGACGGCCCCATGATGGCGGTGATTTTACCGCGCGGCACGGTCAGCGAAATATCATCAAATATCACCCGGTTGCCGCGAGAAAAACTGACGCCCCGGACATCGACTATATTCGCCATCGTTTGGCTCATTTATGGTTCCTTACTTACCTTGCTTCACTGCTGGCATGAAGCGTAAATCAGCCCTAAACCCCGCATTTTTACAGAATATTCACTATTGGGGTTAGCGAAAGCTGGCATTTGTTTTACTTTTCCGGCGCATAAAGTCAAAATTAGGAATTCGTCACGTCTCAGACTTCATCTGGCGCTAAAATTCGTGCGCAGTGGACCAGCGAGTATACCTGAAGAAAGGACTTTTGATGCTTTTAGCAACAGCACTGTTAATAATTGGTTTACTGTTGGTGGTCTACAGTGCTGACCGTTTGGTCTTTGCCGCATCCATTCTCTGTCGACTCATTGGCATGCCGCCCATCATTATTGGGATGACGGTGGTCAGTGTAGGCACATCGCTTCCTGAAATCATCGTTTCTGTTTCAGCCTCGTTACATGGCCAGGTCGACCTCGCTATTGGCACTGCGATTGGCTCTAACATCGTCAATATCTTGCTGATTTTAGGCTTAGCCGCATTACTGCATCCATTTCGCGTACATTCCGATGTTTTGCGTCGTGAATTGCCGCTAATGTTAGTCGTCAGTCTGCTGGCAGGCTATGTGCTTTATGACGGGGTGCTGAGCGTCGGTGACGGTATATTCCTGCTCGCCCTGGCCGTGATCTGGTTGCTTTACAGCGTGAAGATCGCACGTCTGGCGGAAAAACAGGGTAATGATAGCCTCACGCGTGAGCATCTCGCCGAACTGCCACGGGAAGGGACCTTACCCGTCGCCCTGCTGTGGCTGGGCGTCGCGCTGATCATAATGCCAATGGCCACGCGGATGGTGGTCGATAACGCGACGGTGCTGGCGAACGCGTTTGCGATGAGCGAACTGACAATCGGTCTGACGGTCATCGCCATCGGCACCAGCCTGCCAGAGCTGGCTACCGCTATCGCCGGGGCACGTAAAGGGGAAGATGATATCGCCATCGGCAATATCATTGGCTCGAATATTTTCAATATCGCGATCGTGACGGGGCTGCCGGCATTAATCTCACCGGGGCCGTTTAACCCTATGGTCTTCACGCGCGATTACGGTGTGATGCTACTGGTCAGCGTAATTTTCGCCCTGCTCTGCTGGCGGCGAAAAGAGCAGATCGGCAAAGGCGCGGGCGCGCTGCTGACGGGTGGATTTATCGTATGGCTGGCGATGCTGTACTGGCTCTCGCCACTTCTCTCTGGGTAAACGGAAACGCATTATGTCGCAAATAGAATTGCAGCCGGGTTTTGACTTTCAGAAAGCAGGCAAAGACGTTCTGGAGATTGAACGTGAAGGTCTGGCGCAGTTAGATCAGTACATTAATCAGGATTTTAGTCTGGCCTGTGAGAAGATGTTCTACTGCGCCGGTAAAGTCGTGGTGATGGGGATGGGCAAATCCGGCCATATCGGGCGCAAAATGGCGGCGACCTTTGCCAGTACCGGCACGTCGTCATTCTTCGTTCATCCCGGTGAAGCCGCGCACGGTGACCTCGGCATGGTTACGCCGCAGGACGTGGTTATTGCGCTGTCCAACTCCGGGGAATCGAATGAAATCCTGGCGTTGATCCCGGTGCTGAAGCGTCTGCACGTACCGCTGATTTGCATGACCAGCCGCCCGGAAAGCAGCATGGCGCGTGCGGCAGATATTCACCTGTGCGTGAAGGTGCCGAAAGAAGCCTGTCCGCTGGGGCTGGCGCCGACCTCCAGCACAACCGCCGCGCTGGTGATGGGCGATGCCCTTGCCGTTGCGCTGCTGGAAGCCCGCGGTTTTACGCCAGAAGATTTCGCCCTGTCTCACCCCGGCGGCGCGCTCGGGCGCAAACTGCTGCTGCGGGTCAACGATATTATGCACACCGGGGATGAGATCCCGCACGTCAGCAAAGAGGCCTCTTTGCGCGACGCGTTACTGGAGATCACCCGTAAAAACCTGGGCATGACGGTTATCTGCGACGATCTGATGAAGATTCAGGGCATTTTCACCGACGGCGACCTGCGCCGGGTATTCGATATGGGTGTGGATGTCCGAACGCTGGGCATCGCTGATGTAATGACACCAGGCGGGATCCGCGTCCGTCCGGGCACGCTGGCGGTAGATGTACTGAACCTGATGCAGTCCCGTCATATTACCTCAGTGATGGTTGCCGATGGCGACCAACTGCTGGGTGTGGTACATATGCATGATCTGCTGCGCGCTGGCGTAGTGTAATGAAGGATAAGACAATGAGTAATGCGGGTGCATCCCTTGCAACCTGTTATGGCCCGGTGAGCGCCCACATGATGGCAAAGGCGGAAAATATCCGCCTGCTGATCCTCGATGTGGATGGTGTGCTCTCCGACGGTCTGATTTATATGGGCAATAACGGCGAAGAGCTGAAAGCCTTTAACGTTCGCGACGGTTACGGTATCCGCTGTGCGCTCACGTCCGGTATTGAAGTTGCAATCATCACCGGGCGGAAAGCTAAACTGGTAGAAGATCGGTGTGAAACGCTGGGCATTACCCATCTCTATCAGGGGCAGTCTGATAAGATGGTAGCCTTCCGGGATCTGTTGGGAAAACTGGCCATTGCACCAGAGAATGTGGCATACGTCGGGGATGATTTGATCGACTGGCCAGTCATGGCGGAGGTGGGTCTGAGCATCGCCGTGGCTGACGCGCACCCGCTGCTGATCCCGCGTGCTGATTATGTTACCCATATTCACGGTGGCCGCGGCGCCGTCCGCGAAGTCTGCGATCTGCTTCTGCTGGCGCAGGGCAAGCTTGATGAGGCGAAAGGGCAATCGATATGAGTAAAACCAGACGTTGGGTTATCATTCTGCTTGCGCTTGTCGCCCTGGTACTGATTGGCGTAAACCTCGCCGACCGCGAAGATACGCAAGCGGAAGTGGTTAACACGAGCGACCCGACCTATAAAAGCGATCACAGCGACACCGTGGTCTATAGCCCGGAAGGCGCGCTGAACTATCGCCTCGTTGCTCAGCATGTAGAATATTTTTCAGATGACGGTACTTCGTGGTTTACCCAACCGGTCATGACCACCTTTGATACGGACAAAGTGCCGACGTGGTCTATCAAGTCTGACCGGGCAAAACTGACAAATGACCGTATGCTTTACCTGTATGGTCACGTTGAAGTCAACGCCCTGACTGCTGACGCGCAACTGCGAAAAATTACGACGGATAACGCCCAGATCAACCTGGTCACCCAGGATGTCACGTCGCAGGATTTAGTCACCCTGTATGGCACAACATTTAATTCCAGCGGTTTAAGAATGCGCGGGAACTTACGCAGCAAAAACGCCGAGCTGATTGAAAAGGTTAGAACCTCCTATGAAATTCAAAACAAACAAACTCAGCCTTAAAGTTGTTATCGCCAGCGCGCTGCTGGCGGCCAGTCTTCCCGCGCTTGCTGTGACTGGCGACACCGAACAGCCGATTCATATTGAATCCGATACCCAGTCTCTGGATATGCAGGGTAACGTCGTCACCTTTACCGGCAACGTGGTCATGACCCAGGGCACCATCAAAATCAACGCCGACAAAGTGGTCGTTACCCGACCGGGCGGCGAGCAGGGCAAAGAGATTATCGATGGTTATGGCAACCCGGCCACCTTCTACCAGATGCAGGACAACGGCAAGCCGGTGAAAGGCCATGCCTCGCATATGCACTATGAACTGGCGAAGGATCTGGTCATCCTGACCGGTAATGCTTACCTGGAACAGCTGGACAGCAATATCAAAGGCGACAAGATCACTTATCTGGTGAAAGAGCAGAAAATGCAGGCCTCCAGTGAAAAAGGCAAACGCGTCACGACCGTTCTTGTGCCTTCGCAATTGCAGGACAAGAACAACGGCCAGGCTCCGGCACAGAAAAAGAGTAACTAATTCGTTATGGCAACTTTAACTGCAAAAAACCTCGCGAAAGCGTATAAGGGCCGCCGCGTCGTCGAAGATGTCAGTCTGACCGTCAACTCCGGCGAAATCGTGGGTTTGCTTGGCCCTAACGGGGCGGGTAAAACCACGACCTTCTACATGGTGGTGGGCATCGTCCCGCGTGACGCCGGCAACATCATCATCGATGATGAAGATATCAGTCTGCTGCCACTGCATGCCCGCGCGCGTCGTGGCATCGGCTATCTGCCGCAGGAAGCCTCCATCTTCCGCCGCTTAAGCGTGTTCGACAACCTGATGGCCGTGCTCCAGATCCGTGACGATCTGACCAGCGAGCAGCGCACTGACCGTGCGAACGAGCTGATGGAAGAGTTTCATATCGAACATCTGCGTGACAGCCTCGGTCAGGCGCTGTCCGGTGGTGAACGCCGCCGCGTTGAGATTGCGCGCGCGCTGGCAGCAAACCCGAAATTTATCCTCCTGGATGAACCGTTTGCGGGCGTTGACCCCATCTCCGTTATCGATATCAAACGTATTATTGAGCACCTGCGCGACAGCGGGCTTGGCGTGCTGATCACGGACCACAACGTTCGTGAAACGCTGGCCGTGTGTGAGCGCGCCTACATAGTGAGCCAGGGCCATCTGATTGCCCACGGTACGCCGCAGCAAATCCTCGAAGATGAGCATGTTAAGCGCGTGTACCTTGGGGAAGACTTCAGACTCTGATAGGGTAGAGGTTAAGTCACGCCGAACCGGAGAAAAACGCTCTGAACATGAAGCAAGGTTTGCAATTACGGCTCAGCCAGCAACTGGCCATGACGCCGCAGCTCCAGCAGGCAATCCGTCTGTTGCAGCTGTCCACGTTAGAACTCCAGCAGGAGCTCCAGCAGGCGCTGGACAGCAATCCGCTGCTGGAGCAAACCGATCTTCATGACGAGGTAGACGCTCAGCAGACGCAGGACACAGAAACGCTCGACTCCGTAGATGCGCTCGAACAGAAAGAGATGCCGGAGGAACTGCCGCTGGATGCCAGCTGGGATGAAATCTACACCGCGGGTACCCCTTCCGGGACGCGTGCAGATTACCAGGACGATGAACTCCCGGTCTACCAGGGCGAAACTACCCAGTCGCTTCAGGACTACCTGATGTGGCAGGTGGAGCTGACGCCTTTCTCCGATACCGATCGCGCCATTGCCACCTCGATTGTCGATGCCGTTGACGACACGGGCTATTTGACCGTGACGCTGGACGAGATTCTGGAAAGCATCGGCGATGACGAGATTGAACTGGAAGAGATCGAAGCCGTCCTGAAACGCGTTCAGCGTTTCGACCCGATTGGCGTTGCTGCGAAAGATCTGCGCGACTGCCTTCTGATCCAGCTTTCGCAGTTTGCCAAAGAGACACCGTGGATTGACGAAGCCCGGCTCATCATCAGCGAGCATCTGGATTTGCTGGCAAATCACGACTTCCGCACCCTGATGCGCGTCACGCGCCTCAAAGAAGAGGTGCTGAAGGAAGCGGTGAATCTGATCCAGTCACTCGATCCGCGTCCGGGGCAATCGATCCAGACCAGCGAACCGGAATACGTTATTCCTGATGTGCTGGTGAGAAAACACAATGGCCGCTGGGTCGTTGAACTGAACGCCGACAGCATTCCTCGCCTGCAAATCAACCAGCAATACGCCTCCATGTGCACCAGCGCCCGTAACGACGCTGATAATCAATACATTCGCAGCAACCTTCAGGAAGCACGCTGGTTGATTAAGAGTCTGGAAAGCCGTAATGACACGCTGCTGCGCGTCAGCCGCTGTATTGTCGAACAGCAGCAGGCATTCTTTGAGCAGGGCGAAGAGTTTATGAAACCGATGGTGCTGGCGGACATCGCCCAGGCCGTCGAGATGCATGAATCAACCATTTCCCGCGTGACCACGCAGAAGTATCTGCACAGCCCACGCGGTATTTTTGAGCTTAAGTATTTCTTCTCCAGCCACGTGAACACCGAAGGCGGCGGCGAAGCCTCGTCAACGGCTATTCGCGCACTGGTGAAGAAGTTGATCGCCGCGGAGAACCCCGCGAAGCCACTCAGTGACAGTAAGTTAACCACCATGCTGTCCGATCAGGGTATTATGGTGGCACGCCGTACTGTCGCGAAGTATCGAGAGTCTTTATCCATTCCGCCGTCTAACCAGCGTAAACAACTGGTTTGACACAACCGATAAGGAAGACACTATGCAGCTCAATATCACCGGACATAACGTCGAAATTACTGAGGCTTTACGCGATTTTGTAAACGCTAAGTTCGCGAAACTCGAGCAGTATTTCGAGAGGATCAACCAGGTCTATGTTGTGTTGAAAGTGGAGAAAGTGACGCATATCTCGGATGCGACCCTGCACGTCAACGGAGGGGAACTTCATGCCAGTGCGGAAGGGCAAGACATGTACGCGGCTATCGACGGCTTGATTGATAAGCTTGCGAGACAGCTCAATAAACATAAAGATAAACTGAAACAACACTAATTGTCCGGGCAGTTAACGGGTGCAGGACGGCCTGTTGTGAAACACAACAGGCCATTTGTACAGTTAGCGCTTAGGTGAAATTATGATAAACAACGATTCCGCTCTTCAACTGAGCAATGTCCTTAACCAGGATTGTACCCGCAGTGGCGTTCACTGCCAGAGCAAAAAACGTGCGCTGGAAATCATCAGTGAGCTGGCCGCAAAACAGCTGGGTCTGCCGCCGCAGATCGTGTTTGAAGCCATTCTGACCCGTGAAAAAATGGGCAGTACCGGCATCGGCAATGGCATTGCGATCCCGCATGGCAAGCTGGAAGAAGATACGCTGCGTGCCGTGGGGGTGTTTGTGCAACTGGAAACGCCTATCGCTTTTGACGCCATCGATAACCAGCCTGTGGATCTGCTCTTCGCGCTGCTGGTTCCTGCCGATCAGACCAAAACCCACCTGCACACGCTGTCGCTGGTTGCCAAACGTCTGGCGGATAAAACCATTTGTCGTCGACTGCGCTCAGCTCAAAGTGATGAAGAGCTTTATCAAATTATCACTGAAGCAGAAGGCAATCAGGATGAGGCATAATCGGGAAAGGGCCTTCAGAACGGCTGCCCTGAGGAGAAACGGAACATGGTGCTGATGATCGTCAGCGGTCGTTCGGGGTCCGGGAAGTCCGTGGCCCTGCGCGCGCTGGAAGACATGGGATTTTACTGCGTAGATAACCTGCCGGTAGTGCTGTTACCCGATCTGGCGCGGACGCTGGCGGACAGGCAAATCTCTGCCGCCGTCAGTATTGACGTGCGTAACATGCCGGAATCGCCGGAAATCTTCGAGCAGGCAATGAACAGCCTGCCGGAATGCTTCTCGCCTCAGCTCTTGTTCCTGGATGCTGACCGCAACACGCTGATCCGCCGTTACAGCGATACACGTCGTTTGCACCCGCTCTCGAGTAAAAATCTTTCGCTGGAAAGCGCCATCGATAAAGAGAGCGATCTGCTTGAGCCGCTGCGTTCCCGGGCCGACCTGATTGTCGACACCTCAGAAATGTCCGTCCACGAGCTGGCGGAAATGCTGCGTACTCGCTTACTCGGCAAGCGCGAGCGCGAACTGACGATGGTGTTTGAATCCTTCGGCTTTAAGCACGGTATCCCTATCGATGCGGATTACGTTTTTGATGTGCGTTTCCTGCCGAACCCACACTGGGATCCGAAACTGCGTCCGATGACCGGTCTGGATAAGCCGGTGGCGGCGTTCCTCGACCGACACACAGAAGTACACAATTTTATCTACCAGACGCGAAGCTACCTTGAGCTATGGTTACCTATGCTGGAGACAAACAATCGTAGCTACCTGACGGTGGCGATTGGCTGTACCGGCGGTAAACATCGTTCGGTCTACATTGCCGAACAGCTGGCCGATTACTTCCGCTCACGCGGGAAGAACGTTCAGTCCCGTCATCGCACGCTGGAAAAACGCAAAACATGACCGTAAAACAGACCGTCGAAATCACCAATAAGCTGGGCATGCATGCGCGCCCGGCGATGAAGCTGTTTGAACTGATGCAGGGTTTTGATGCTGAGGTGCTGCTGCGCAACGATGAGGGAACCGAGGCAGAAGCCAACAGCGTGATTGCGCTGCTGATGCTGGATTCTGCCAAAGGCCGCCAGATTGAAGTTGAAGCCACCGGCCCGCAGGAAGAAGAAGCGCTGGCGGCAGTGATTGCCCTGTTTAACGCCGGGTTTGACGAAGATTAACGTTCGCCACGTCGGCGGGTAGCGCTGCGCTTACCCGCTTTACATAAGATTATTTCGCTCCATAAACCCTTCCCCACCCAGCTGACGCATCTGGCGCATAACCCACGCCTGGCGGCTTCGCACGTAGCCTGACGGCGCGCTGGCCTTAAAACGCAGCGGGTTCGGCAGCACGGCGGCAAGCAGTGCCGCTTCGGACATAGTCAGCCTGCTGGCGGGCTTGCCAAAATAGCGCTGCGATGCCGCTTCGACGCCAAACACGCCGTCACCAAACTCCGCGATATTCAGGTAGACGGTCAAAATGCGTTTTTTGCTCCACACCGTCTCGACGCCCAGCGTCAGCCCGGCCTCCAGCCCTTTTCTCACCCAGCTGCGACCGTCCCATAAGAACAGATTTTTTACCGTCTGCTGAGAAAGCGTCGACGCACCGCGGACGCGGTTTTCATGACGTTCATTATGATCCAGCGCCTTCTCGATAGCCGCCACGTCAAAACCCCAGTGCTCCGGGAATTTCTGATCTTCTGCCGCAATGACCGCCAGCCCCATCCACGGGGAGATTTCATCCATGCCGACCCAGTCTGAGTGGGCAACATAGCCAAAATCACCCGAGAGCCAGGCGCTAATCTGCCGCTCTGCCATCACGGACGAGAACGGGACGGGCAGGATGCTGAACAGCGCAATGCCTCCGCCCCAAAAAACGGCCAGGACCAGCACAATACGCAGCAGGATCCGTTTTAACCACCCGCCAGGGGATAATTTACGACTCATTCGGTAAGAACCAGCACTCTGTCCACCAGCTTTTCAATGCCTGCAGCAGCCTCGGCAATGTTCTGCGCCAGCATATACGCCGGCGTGGTGACGATTTTATTGTCCTCATCCACCACAATGTCGTCTACCGGACATGGCACGTGTTCGCCGCCCATATCTTCGACAATTTCAGCAGTATCAATGTCGGTTCCGATCGTGAGCCGCAGCGGGAAATCAAAAATCTTCGGCAGCATGGCTGGCGCAATGCAGATAAAGCCCTGCGGCTTACCTGCCGCATGCATCGCCAGCGATAGCGCTTTCAAATCGGGATCGACATGGCACGCCGCGCCTTGCGTTGCAAACGTGCTCAGGTTTTTCGCCGCGCCAAAGCCGCCCGGCACGATGAGCGCATCTAGCTCAGCCGCATCGGCCTGTACCAGCGGATGAATATCCCCGCGCACAATACGCGCCGCTTCAATCAGCACGTTACGGCTTTCCGCCATTGGCTCGCCGGTAAGATGATTAACCACGTCTGCCTGCGTTTTATCCGGAGCGAAGCAGATAACGTCGGCCCCCTGGCGCGATAATGCCAGCAGCGTTAATACGGTTTCATGTATCTCTGAACCATCGTAAACGCCACATCCGCTCAGCACGACACCCACTTTCTTCATTCTGACGATCCTTCTATGCAACTCGCTGAAGCACATTAAAAATTCTGATTAAAACGCTATGCTTCACACATTTCACTGATTCATGTAACAAACTGTTTAAGATTTGCTATCTTATCTGCGTGCGGCCTTAATTTTCAGGCGGCGTCCATGCGAAAACAACCCATAAAAATCAGGCGCAGCCACGATTTCCCTGGTGTTGGCGCAGTATTCGCGCACCCCGGTATAGCCGGGGTCATTTTTTTCGGGATTCTACCCAGGCTTTCAGCACTGCCACATCGTTTTGCCACTCTTGTTTCATCTCTTCAACCCAATCACCTACATTATCTTCCCAGGCAGGTAAATCAGGCGACTGAATCTGTTGGCCCAATTGCTGGAGATGGCGTAACCCGACTGAACCAGCTGCGCCTTTGATTTTATGTCCCTCTTCGACGATGCCCTTCTGGTCACGCGCCGTCAGGTTGGATTCGAGCACGTTCAGATAGCCCGGCATCATTTTTTCGAACACGGCCAGGCCATCGGTGATCAGTTTGGGTCCCACCAGATCGATATACTGCTCCAGCATGGCGGTATCCAGTATCGTTTGGGTTTTAGCGCTATCAACAGACGTCATGGTGCTCTCCTCTTCATCACAGGTATCCCAGAACTTCTTGATCATCGCCGTCAGGGCAGGTACTGCCAGCGGCTTGCTGAGCACATCGTCCATACCGGCCTCGAGGTACTCTTTTTTATCTTTCAGCACGTTTGCGGTCAACGCAACCAGCGGCGGCAGCTCGTCAGGAGCATATTTGCGCGTCAGCTCGCGGGAGATATCCAGCCCGGTCATGTCCGGTAGCTGAATATCGAGCAGCACCAGGTCGTACTCGCCCGGCGTGAACATCTCCAGCGCGGCTTTGCCGGTCATCGCGACATCCACGCTGTTACCGAGTTTTTCCAGTACCGACCGGGCGACAATGACGTTCAGCTCAATATCTTCAACCAGCAGGACGTGCAGGGCTGGAAGCGGCATATCATCGTTCTCAAACGTATCTTCCACTTCTTCAGCAACAGCAGGGGCGTGGACGGTAAGCGTAAAGGTGGAGCCTTTACCCGGCTGGCTGGCAACGGTGATATCCCCACCCATACTTTTCGCCAGACGTTTCGACACCGCCAGTCCAATGCCCGTGCCGGTCGCCGGTTTACCGCCGTGGCTGTCTTTAACCTGATAATACATGGCGAAGATCTTATCCTGCTCATCCTGAGGAATGCCGATACCCGAGTCCTCAACTTCAAAGTGCAGCATGTCCCCCTCATCATAGCGAATGCGCACCGCAACCTGTCCCTTCTGGGTAAACTTCACGGCGTTGCTGATGAGATTCCACAGGATCTGACGCAGACGCGTGCCGTCCGTCACCACTTTATGCGGCAGCGGCAGCGTCGGTTCCATCACGAAGCTCAACCCTTTCTGCTGGGCCTGCAAACCTGACAGGTTCTCCAGGTCTGCGAGGAAGCCGGTAAAATCAACCGGCTGGTTGTCGAGCTGAACCTTACGGCGCTCCATCTTATCCATGTCGATAATATCATTGAAGATATTGCCCAGCGTGACCGCCGAAACGTGGATCGTTTTGAGGTATTTTTCCTGCTCGCTGGTCAGGTCGGTATCCAGCAGAATACGGCTCAGCCCCACGATACCGTTTAGCGGCGTACGAAGCTCATGGCTGATGGTGGAGATGAAGGTGGTCTTGTCACGACTGGCGCGCTCCAGCGCATCCTGATATCGCTTACGCTCGGTGATATCACGGCCAAAGCCCATCAGACCATGACGTTTACCCACCCGATCGTAATAAGGCACTTTGCGGATCTCAAAGCAGGCCTTGCGCCCGTCGGGATAATCCAGCCACTGCTCATAGGTCAACGAGACGTTATGACGGAACACCTTTTCATCCGTCTCCATCACTTTTGCCGCCGCCTCTTCGGAGTAGACATCCTGAGGTTTCAGGTGGATCAGCTGCTTTTCGCTTTTCCCGGTCAACAATTCCATGGCCCGGTTACAGCCGGAGAACTCTTTATCTTCATTACGGTAGAACACCAGATCCGGCGACGCATCGAGGAACGAGCGCAGGAAAGAGGATTGCTGTTCAAGCTGGATCTGCGTGACCTCACGCTCTTTCATCTCAATTTTCAGCTGCTCCAGCGTGGTCTGACGCTCGGCTTCCGCCTTCTCACGGTCTGAAATTTCCTGATTCAGCTGGGCAATGTTGTCCTTGAGCTGAACGTTGAGTTTAAGATCGCGCTCGCGCATCTCTTCCAGCTTATCCACCAGTTTCGATAAACGCTGTCGGGACTCTTCCAACTGCTCAACCACCACGGAGAGGAAATAGACCGCCCATGGGGTGATCAGCAGGCCAAAGAAAATAGAGCGGATCACGTCGATGCTCTCGACCTGACCATGCAGAACCATGGTCACGGCCATTTGCACGACGATGGCCAGAACGACCAGCGCCAGCGCCAGCAGCATGGAAAAACGCACCAGCCCGAGCTTCATCATCAGGTCGACGTAGTACTGGGCCAGCATTCGAATTTGCTTCATAGAGGATCCCTTCACGACTTTATCGCTCAATAATACTCAAATTCACGGCGAGGCGTTGAAGGTTGTGAGAAAAAGTGCGGGGTGAAACAGGAGATTAGCCTCGCCCCCGGGCAAGCGGGAGCGAGGAAGAAGGTTTATCAGGAGCGTTTTAGCAGCATCCAGAGGCTGATCAGGAAGAAACTGGCGCTCGGCAACAGCGCGCCGATAATTGGCGGAATGCCATACACCAGCGTCAGCGGACCAAAAATCTGATCGAGGACGTAGAACACGAAACCAAAGCTGATACCGGTTACCACGCGAACCCCCATCGGCACGCTACGTAGCGGTCCAAAGATGAACGACAGCGCCATCAGCATCATCACCGCCACGGACAGCGGCTGGAAGATTTTGCTCCACATGTTGAGCTGGTAACGCCCCGCATCCTGCCCGCTCGATTTCAGATACTTCACGTAGTTATGCAGACCGCTGATGGAGAGCGCATCGGGATCAAGCGCCACGACGCCAAGCTTGTCCGGCGTCAGGTCGGTTTTCCAGGTACCGCTAACGGTCTGCGAACCGGTGATCTGTTTCGGGTTAGTCAGGTCAGATTCATCAACCTGGGATAACCGCCACAGCTTGTTGTTTGCATCAAATTTAGCAGAGGCGGCATAACGCACTGACTGCAAACGACGATCGTTATTGAAAGCATAGATACTCACGCCACCCAGCTCGTCATCCCCTTTCACGCGTTCGATATAGACGAAGTTCTGGCCATCTTTCGCCCATAATCCCTGCTGCGTGGAGAGCAGAGAACCGCCGTACATCGCCTGAGCACGGTAGTTACGCGCCATCTGTTCGCCCTGAGGCGCGACCCATTCGCCGATCGCCATGGTCAGCAGCACCAGCGGGATCGCGGTTTTCATCACCGACAGCGCAACCTGCATACGGGTAAAGCCCGATGCCTGCATCACCACCAGTTCGCTACGCTGAGCCAGCATCCCCAGGCCCAGCAGCGCACCCAGCAGGGCCGCCATTGGAAAGAAGATCTGCACATCTTTTGGTACGCTGAGCAGGGTGTACATCCCGGCGCCCAACGCGTCGTAACTCCCCTGCCCGGCTTTTTTCAGCTGGTCGACAAATTTGATAATGCCCGAGAGCGACACCAGCATGAACAGGGTCATCATGATGGTGGTAAAAATTGTTTTACCGATATAGCGGTCAAGTACGCCAAACGCCTGCATTAGATGGCTCCTTTACGCGTAAACCGGGCACGAAGACGACGCACAGGCACCGTGTCCCACAAGTTGAGTCCGACTGCCAGCAGCAGATACAAACCATTCACGACCCAGGTCCAGATCATCGGGTCAATTTTTCCTTTCCCGCCGTTAGACTTGATTGAGGTTTGCAGCAGGAAGAACACCAGATACAGCAGCATCGCTGGCAGCATCGACAGCACGCGGCCCTGACGCGGGTTCACCACGCTCAGCGGCACTACCATCAGCGCCATCATAAATACGGTGAATACCAGCGTGATACGCCAGTGCAGTTCAGCACGCGCACGATCGGTATCAGTATTCATTAAGGTGCGCATATCCATCTGCTCAGTATCCGTTGGATCGAGCGCGACGGCCTGATGACCAATGATGGCCTGGTAGTTCTGGAAATCTGTGATACGGAAGTCACGCAGCATAGCCGTGCCTTCGAAACGCGTTCCTTTGTTCAGCGTGACAACCTGAGAGCCGTCTTTACGCTGCGCCAGCTGACCGGAATCCGCCACTACCACAGAAGGGCGCGCGTTACCTTTCGGGCGCAGTTGAGCAAGAAACACGTCATTGAAGCGGCTGCCATCGACGCTTTCGATAAACAGCACGGAGTTACCGTCGGTCGCCTGCTGGAACTGCCCCTGCGCCAGTGCCGCCAGCCCCGGGTTAGCTTTTGCTTCCGCCAGCACCTCATCCTGATGACGGGACGAGGTCGGCCCCGCCCACATGACGTTAACCGCGGCAACAATGCCCGTAAACAGCGCCAGCACCATGGCTGCCTTTACCAGTACGGCCTTACTGAGGCCGCAGGCATGCATCACGGTGATTTCACTTTCGGTATAGAGCTTACCCAGGGTCATCAGCAGACCAAGGAACAGGCTTAACGGCAGGATAAGCTGCGCCATTTCCGGCACGCCAAGCCCGAGCAGGGAAAGCACCAGATTCGTTGGGATTTCGCCATCAACTGCCGCGCCGAGGATCCTGACCAGCTTCTGACAGAAAAAGATCAGAAGGAGGATAAAGAGGATCGCCAGTTGGCTCTTCAGCGTCTCCCGAACCAGATATCTTATGATTATCACTTTAAATACGCCCGTTAAAACTCGTCTTATGCAGGAATTTAGCTTGTTTCATGGCTTAAACGTCATTTATTCTCTTGAGTCGTCGAAATCATCGCTAAGATTAAAAAACCCGGCGGATTCGCGCTTCATGACATTTATTGACGTGTCGAAACCGTAGTAACGTAAGATTAACACGAAGTCACCACAACGGCGGACATGAGTTACGAAAGGTTTCAATTCTATCCGTAGCCGCCGCCGTTGTCTTTAAGATTCAGGAGCGTAGTGCATGGAGTTCAGTGTAAAAAGCGGTAGCCCGGAGAAACAGCGGAGTGCCTGCATCGTTGTGGGCGTCTTTGAACCACGCCGACTCTCCCCGATCGCCGAGCAACTCGATAAAATCAGCGACGGCTATATCAGCGCCCTGCTGCGCCGTGGCGAACTGGAAGGCAAACCAGGGCAGACCCTGTTGCTGCACCACGTTCCAAACGTCCTGTCCGAGCGTATTCTGCTGATTGGCTGCGGTAAAGAACGTGAGCTTGATGAGCGCCAGTACAAGCAGGTTATTCAGAAAACCATTAATACACTGAATGATACTGGTTCGATGGAAGCCGTCTGCTTCCTCACGGAGCTGCACGTTAAGGGCCGCAACACGTACTGGAAAGTACGCCAGGCCGTCGAAACCGCAAAAGAGAGCCTCTACAGCTTTGATCAGTTGAAGACCACCAAAAGCGAGCCGCGTCGCCCGCTGCGTAAAATGGTCTTTAACGTGCCGACCCGTCGCGAGCTGACCAGCGGCGAGCGCGCCATTCAGCACGGTCTGGCGATTGCTGCCGGTATTAAAGCGGCAAAAGATCTTGGCAATATGCCGCCAAACATCTGTAACGCCGCGTACCTGGCGTCACAGGCGCGCCAGCTGGCTGACGCCTACAGCAAGAACGTCATCACCCGCGTTATCGGCGAACAGCAGATGAAAGAGCTGGGGATGCACTCTTATCTGGCGGTCGGTAACGGCTCCCAGAACGAATCCCTGATGTCGGTCATCGAATACAAAGGCAATCCGTCTGAAGACGCGCGTCCGATCGTGCTCGTTGGCAAAGGGCTGACCTTCGACTCCGGCGGTATCTCCATCAAGCCTTCAGAAGGCATGGATGAGATGAAGTACGACATGTGTGGCGCGGCGGCGGTTTACGGCGTCATGCGCATGGTCGCGGAACTTCAGTTGCCCATCAACGTGATCGGCGTGCTGGCGGGCTGCGAAAACATGCCTGGCGGCCGCGCTTATCGCCCGGGTGATGTGCTGACTACCATGTCCGGCCAGACCGTTGAAGTGCTGAACACCGACGCCGAAGGCCGTCTGGTGCTGTGCGACGTGCTGACCTACGTTGAGCGTTTCGAACCTGAAGCGGTTATCGACGTAGCTACCCTGACCGGCGCCTGCGTGATTGCGCTGGGGCATCACATCACCGGCCTGATGTCGAACCACAATCCGCTGGCGCATGAGCTGATCGGCGCGTCCGAACAGGCTGGCGACCGCGTGTGGCGTCTGCCGCTGGGGGACGAGTTCCAGGAACAGCTGGAGTCTAACTTCGCGGACATGGCGAACATTGGTGGTCGTCCTGGCGGCGCAATTACCGCAGGCTGCTTCCTGGCGCGCTTCACCCGCAAGTACAACTGGGCGCACCTGGACATTGCGGGGACCGCATGGCGCTCCGGTAAAGCCAAAGGCGCGACCGGACGTCCGGTGGCGCTGCTGTCGCAGTTCCTGCTCAATCGCGCGGGTTTTAACGGCGACGAGTGATGAAAAACGCCGGGTAGCGGCTTCGCCTTACCCGGCCTACAACGTCACTCAACCGTAGGCCGGGTAAGCGTAGCGCCACCCGGCTTTGCATTTAAATCCACGACAAGAAACCCCATATATGAAGAATGCAACGTTCTACCTTCTGGACAATGACACCCATCAGGATGGCCTCAGCGCCGTTGAACAACTGGTGTGTGAAATTGCCGCAGAACGTTGGCGCGCAGGTAAACGCGTCCTGATTGCCTGTGAAGATGAGCAGCAGGCGATTCGTCTGGATGAAGCGCTATGGGCGCGCCCGCCGGAGAGTTTTGTTCCGCATAACCTGTCGGGCGAAGGTCCACGCGGCGGGGCACCGGTGGAGATTGCCTGGCCGCAAAAACGCAACAGCAGCGCGCGCGACATTCTCATTAGCCTGCGGACAGACTTTGCAGATTTTGCCACCGCTTTCACAGAAGTGGTAGACTTTGTCCCTTACGAAGAATCTTTGAAACAGCTGGCGCGCGAACGCTACAAAGCGTACCGCCTGGCCGGTTTTAACCTGAATACGGCAACCTGGAAATAATGGAAAAGACATATAACCCACGCGATATCGAACAGCCGCTTTACGAGCACTGGGAACAGCAGGGCTATTTCAAGCCTAACGGCGACGAAAGCAAAGAGTCCTTCTGCATCATGATCCCGCCGCCGAACGTCACCGGCAGTTTGCATATGGGGCATGCTTTCCAGCAGACCATCATGGATACCATGATCCGCTACCAGCGTATGCAGGGTAAAAACACCCTGTGGCAGGCGGGGACTGACCACGCGGGTATCGCGACCCAGATGGTGGTTGAGCGTAAAATTGCCGCTGAAGAGGGTAAAACCCGCCACGACTACGGTCGCGACGCGTTTATCGACAAAATCTGGCAGTGGAAAGCGGAATCCGGCGGCACTATTACCCGTCAGATGCGCCGTCTCGGCAACTCCGTGGACTGGGAGCGTGAGCGCTTCACCATGGACGAAGGCCTGTCCAACGCCGTGAAAGAAGTCTTCGTGCGCCTGTACAAAGAAGACCTGATTTACCGTGGCAAACGCCTGGTCAACTGGGACCCGAAACTGCGTACCGCCATCTCTGACCTGGAAGTGGAAAACCGCGAGTCTAAAGGCTCCATGTGGCACATCCGCTATCCGCTGGCCGACGGTGCAAAAACCGCAGACGGTAAAGATTACCTGGTGGTGGCGACCACCCGTCCGGAAACCCTGCTGGGCGATACCGGCGTGGCCGTTAACCCGGAAGATCCGCGCTATAAAGATCTGATCGGCAAATTTGTGGTGCTGCCGCTGGTGAACCGCCGTATTCCGATTGTGGGCGACGAACACGCCGACATGGAAAAAGGCACCGGCTGCGTGAAAATCACCCCGGCGCATGACTTTAACGACTATGAAGTCGGTCGTCGCCATCAACTTCCGATGATCAACATTCTGACCTTCGACGGCGATATCCGCGAAAGCGCAGAAGTGTACGACACCAAAGGCAACGAATCCGACGTTTATTCCAGCGACATCCCGGCTGAGTTCCAGAAGCTGGAGCGCTTTGCCGCGCGTAAAGCCGTCGTAGCCGCCGTTGACGCGCTCGGCCTGCTGGAAGAGATTAAACCTCACGATCTGACCGTGCCGTACGGCGACCGTGGCGGCGTAGTTATCGAGCCAATGCTGACCGACCAGTGGTACGTGCGTGCCGACGTGCTGGCGAAACCGGCTGTGGAAGCGGTTGAGAACGGCAGCATTCAGTTCGTGCCGAAGCAGTACGAAAACATGTACTTCTCCTGGATGCGCGATATTCAGGACTGGTGTATCTCCCGTCAGCTGTGGTGGGGTCACCGTATCCCGGCGTGGTACGACAATGAAGGCAACGTCTACGTTGGCCGCACCGAAGAGGAAGTGCGTCAGGAAAACAACCTGGGCGCTGACGTTGCGCTGCGCCAGGACGAAGACGTGCTGGATACCTGGTTCTCTTCCGCGCTGTGGACCTTCTCGACCCTCGGCTGGCCGGAAAACACCGACGCGCTGCGTCAGTTCCACCCAACCAGCGTGATGGTCTCCGGCTTCGACATCATCTTCTTCTGGATCGCCCGCATGATCATGATGACCATGCACTTCATCAAAGACGAAGATGGCAAGCCGCAGGTTCCGTTCCATACCGTTTACATGACCGGCCTGATCCGCGACGACGAAGGCCAGAAGATGTCCAAATCCAAGGGTAACGTTATCGACCCGCTGGACATGGTTGATGGTATCTCTCTGGAAGAGCTGCTGGAAAAACGTACCGGCAACATGATGCAGCCGCAGCTGGCGGAGAAAATCCGCAAGCGTACCGAGAAGCAGTTCCCGAACGGGATCGAATCTCACGGTACCGACGCCCTGCGCTTCACCCTGGCGGCGCTGGCCTCCACCGGTCGTGACATCAACTGGGATATGAAGCGTCTGGAAGGTTACCGTAACTTCTGTAACAAGCTGTGGAATGCCAGCCGCTTCGTGTTGATGAACACCGAAGATCAGGATTGCGGATTTAACGGCGGCGAAATGACCCTGTCTCTGGCAGACCGCTGGATCCTGGCGGAATTTAACCAGACGGTGAAAGCGTTCCGCGACGCGCTGGACAGCTACCGCTTCGACATCGCGGCAGGCATCCTGTACGAATTCACCTGGAACCAGTTCTGTGACTGGTATCTGGAGCTGGCGAAGCCGGTCATGAACGGCGGCACTGAGGCGGAGCTGCGCGGTACGCGTAATACGCTGATTACCGTCCTGGAAGGTCTGCTGCGCCTTGCGCACCCGATCATTCCGTTCATCACCGAAACCATCTGGCAGCGCGTGAAGGTAATTGCCGGTATTAACGCCGATACCATCATGCTCCAGCCGTTCCCGGCATTCGACGCCGCGAAAGTGGATGAAGCCGCGTCTGCGGATACCGAGTGGCTGAAACAGGCGATCGTTGCGGTACGTAACATTCGTGCAGAAATGAATATCGCTCCGGGTAAACCACTGGAGCTGCTGCTGCGCGGTTGCAGCGAAGCTGCCGTTCGTCGCGTCACCGAGAACAACACCTTCCTGAAAACCATGGCTCGTCTGGAAAGCATCACCGTGCTGCCTGCCGATGATAAAGGTCCGGTTTCCGTCACCAAAATTATCGACGGCGCGGAGCTGTTGATCCCGATGGCGGGCCTGATCGACAAAGACGCTGAGCTGGCTCGTCTGGCGAAAGAAGTGGCGAAAGTCGACGTGGAAATCGGCAAAATCGAAAGCAAACTGGCGAACGAAGGCTTTGTGGCCCGCGCGCCGGAAGCGGTCATCGCCAAAGAGCGTGAGCGTCTGGTTGCCTTCGCCGATGCGAAGACCAAACTGATCGAGCAGCAGGCGGTTATCGCAGCCCTGTAATGCTTTTACCCCTTACGCTTCAGGGCGTAAGGGGTATCCTTCCTGAAAACTCCTCGCTTGCACTCCCCTTTCTGCGGTGCTATTAACAGCAGTTGTGTGTCAATTTTTGTCATGAGTAATGCTATGAGCGTGATTACCCCCGTCGCGACGACAATGCGTCGGATCACTGAGCAGGACAACCCGGCTATCGCCGCCGTTATCCGCACGGTATCGGCCGAATATGGCCTGACCGCCGACAAAGGCTACACCGTGGCCGATCCCAATCTGGACAAACTTTTTCAGCTGTACAGCCAGCCGGGCCATGCCTATTGGGTCATCGAGCAGGACAGCCAGGTCGTGGGCGGCGGCGGCATTGCCCCCCTGCTCTGCAGCGAGCCGGATATCTGTGAACTTCAGAAAATGTATTTCCTGCCAACGATACGCGGACAAGGCCTGGCGAAAAAGCTGGCGCTGGTCGCCCTGGAACATGCACGCTCACAGGGCTTTAAACGTTGCTACCTTGAAACCACCGCTTTCCTTAAAGAGGCCATTGGCCTGTATGAGCATCTGGGCTTTGAGCATATCGATGCCCCACTGGGCTGCACGGGCCACGTGGACTGCGAAGTCAGGATGCTGAAAAGTCTGTAAGTTTTGTTCCTGCCGTCTTCTGTTAAGCGTCTGTAAACTGAATGCTCTACACTCACAGTTCACACCAAAACAGGGGAAACGCGATGTCGAAGATAAAAAGCTACGCCGCACCGCAGGCGGGTGCAGAACTTGAGCTGTACGAGTACGATGCGGGCGAACTAAAAGCGGAAGACGTCGAAGTACAGGTGGATTACTGCGGGATCTGCCATTCAGACCTCTCGATGATCGACAATGAATGGGGCTTTTCCAGCTATCCGCTGGTTGCCGGGCACGAAGTCATTGGCCGCGTCGTGGCGCTCGGCAGCGCCGCGCAGGACAAAGGGCTGAAAGTGGGCCAGCGCGTGGGTATCGGCTGGACGGCACGCAGCTGCGGCCACTGCGACGCCTGTATTAGCGGTAACCAGATCAACTGCCTTGAGGGCGCTACGCCGACCATCCTGAACAAGGGTGGTTTCGCCGATAAACTACGCGCCGACTGGCAATGGGTTAT
Organism: Enterobacter sp. CCUG 70166; assembly: GCF_020224095.1. Lineage (NCBI taxonomy): Bacteria > Pseudomonadati > Pseudomonadota > Gammaproteobacteria > Enterobacterales > Enterobacteriaceae > Enterobacter > Enterobacter sp. CCUG 70166. The sequence continues at coordinate 84,044 of NZ_NRIQ01000028.1, read as the reverse complement.
CCCGCTGCCGGACAGCATTGATATTGAATCCGCAGGTCCGCTGCTGTGTGGCGGTATAACCGTATTTAAACCGCTGCTGATGCATCACGTAACTGCCACCAGCCGCGTGGGCGTGATCGGTATTGGCGGGCTGGGGCATATTGCCATCAAACTGCTGCACGCGATGGGCTGTGAAGTGACGGCGTTCAGCTCGAACCCGGCGAAAGAGCAGGAAGTGCTGGCGATGGGTGCGGATAAAGTGGTGAACAGTCGCGATCCCGAGGCGCTCACCGCTCTGGCAGGTCAGTTTGACCTGATCATCAACACCGTCAACGTCGATCTCGACTGGCAGCCGTACTTTGAGGCCCTGGCCTACGGTGGTAACTTCCACACCGTGGGTGCGGTGATGAAGCCGCTGCCGGTTCCGGCGTTTACCCTGATCGGCGGCGATCGCAGCGTATCCGGATCTGCTACCGGCACGCCATATGAGTTACGCAAGCTGATGAAGTTTGCCGGACGCACAAAAGTGGCGCCGACCACCGAACTGTATCCGATGTCAAAAATCAACGAAGCAATCCAGCACGTGCGCGACGGTAAAGCCCGCTACCGCGTAGTGTTGAAAGCGGATTTCTGATGTGAGTTTGCCGGGGAATGTGCGGCCTGATGCCCTCACCCCAACCCTCTCCCACAGGGAGAGGGCGCAAACACTAAAAACGGTAACGGTTGTTACCGTTTTGCATCTACCATGGTCTTAAACACTTCCGCCACCGCGACCGCTCCCGGATCCATCACCCCATCCAGGTTCTCTTTATTGACATACGACGAGCGTCCCGCGCCGGCTTTCGCCATTTTTGCCGTTGCTTCGGCGCCCTGCTGCGCAGCCTGCGCCGCCGTCCGCAGATCGCTATCCCTTAACGCCTCCAGCGCCGGTTGCAGGGCGTCGATCAGCGTGCGATCCCCAAGATCTGCACCGCCATACTGCTTCATCTGCGCCAGTCCGCTCAACAATGCTTCTGGTAGCGGCTGTCCATCGTGAAGCTTTTGTCCTGCCGCCGTGAAGAAGATCGACATCAGCACCCCGCTCGACCCGCCCATTACCGTAGCCAGCCGCTCCCCCACCAGCAGGAGTAATGTCGGCACGTCGTTAAGGGGCAGGTTGTTCTCCTCAAGTCGCTGCGCAATATCCCGCGCCCCTTGCGCAAAGGTGGAGCCCGTATCGCCATCGCCTACTTTGGCATCCAGCGCGTTGAGGCGGTTTTCCAGCTGGATCAATGTCTTCGTTACCGAAGCGACGGCCTCGCTCACCTGCGGATTGTCCGATGGGGTATATTCCACGCGGTCATGAAGGGCGCTATGGGGGACGGTACGCAGGGGCGCGAACGCGACGGGCTTCTGCCAGCCCAGCGTCTCGACCTCGGCGTGTATCGCCTTCTCGAAGAAATCGCTGAGCTTTAACAGCGTTAGCGAAAACCCTTTCATATCCAGCGCACTCACCAGCGGCGCCGGGCCAATCAGATACGCAATGTTCTCTTTCAGCGCCGAATGCGCCAGCTCTTTGGTGAGCAGAGCCATCTCAAGCGCTGACACGCCGCCGAGGTTGTTGATCAGCACCGCAAAGCGCCCGTCACCCGCCTGCGCGCGTAACGGCGTCACCAGCGTGTCGATAATGGCTTTGCTGTTTTGCGTATCCACCACCGATGCCCCCGGCTCGCCGTGAATGCCCAAACCCAGCTCGACATGGCCTTGTTTTATGCGCCCCTCTTCATCATCGCTGCCCGGCAGGTTGCACGTTTGCATCGCCACGCCCAGGCTCCAGAGGTTATCGCAGGCCTGTTGCGCTATATCCCGAACGTCGTTTAGCGATTTCCCCTGCTCTGCCGCATATCCCGCAATCTTATGCACCAGCGCCGTTCCCGCGATACCACGCGGCTGCTTGTTATCCGGCAGGGCAATATCATCCGCGACGATAACCATCTCCACCTTCAGGCCGTAGCGTTTGGCTTTTTCCGCTGCCAGGCCAAAGTTAAGCCGGTCGCCGGTGTAGTTTTTCACAATTAGCAGGCAGCCACGATCGCCCGTCACCGCCACAATGGCATTGAGGACCGCATCCACGCTTGGGGAGGCGAACAAATCGCCACACACCGCTGCGGTAAGCATGCCTTTACCGACGAACCCGGCATGTGCCGGTTCATGGCCGGAGCCGCCACCGGAGATCACCGCCACGCGGCTTTTATCCCAGTCGCCGCGTGCCACCACGCGGATGGCCGGATCGATATCCAGTTTGACGAGATTACCGTGCGGCGCGGAGAGAAGTATGCCTTCAATGGCATCGTTGACAAGCTGTTTGCGGTCGTTAAAAAAGAATCTGGACATAGTTTCCCAAAATTTTGTTTACCGTATGCAAAAGCATAGTCCGCACTGGATAATGCGCCGCAAAGTGAGGAATTTACGCAGACATTTTGCCGTCAGGTTGCCTATACTCCACCCAGGACTACGAGAGGACGTGCATCATGAGTACACCATTGTTAATCGCCAGGACGCTGGAAAAAGAGCTGTTTTTACTGCCCGCGATGGCGAACCGTCATGGCCTGATCACCGGCGCGACCGGGACGGGAAAAACCGTCACCCTGCAAAAGCTGGCTGAGTCGTTGTCCGAGGCTGGCGTGCCGGTTTTTATGGCTGACGTGAAGGGCGATTTAACCGGGGTGGCTCAGGAAGGCACGGCGTCAGAAAAACTGCTCGAGCGCCTGAAAAATATCGGCATCACGGACTGGACGCCGCACGGTAATCCAGTGGTGGTCTGGGATATCTTCGGCGAAAAAGGGCATCCGGTGCGCGCCACCGTCTCCGACCTCGGCCCTTTGCTGCTGGCCCGTCTGCTTAATCTTAACGACGTGCAGTCCGGGGTGCTGAACATTATCTTCCGTATCGCCGACGATCAGGGCTTACTGCTGCTCGACTTCAAAGATCTGCGCGCCATCACCCAGTACATTGGCGATAACGCCAAATCCTTCCAGAACCAGTACGGCAATATCAGCAGCGCCTCGGTGGGCGCCATTCAGCGCGGGCTCCTGACGCTGGAGCAACAGGGCGCCGAGCATTTCTTCGGCGAGCCAATGCTGGATATCAAAGACTGGATGCGCACCGACAGCAGCGGCAAAGGCATCATCAACATTCTGAGCGCAGAGAAGCTCTACCAGATGCCGAAGCTCTACGCCGCCAGCCTGCTGTGGATGCTCTCTGAACTCTACGAACAACTGCCGGAAGCAGGCGATCTGGAAAAACCCAAACTGGTGTTCTTCTTTGACGAAGCGCACCTGTTGTTTAACGACGCGCCGCAGGTGCTGCTGGATAAAATTGAACAGGTTATCCGCCTGATCCGCTCCAAAGGCGTCGGGGTCTGGTTTGTGTCGCAAAACCCGTCGGATATTCCGGACAACGTACTGGGGCAACTGGGTAACCGCGTGCAGCACGCCCTGCGCGCCTTTACGCCGAAAGATCAGAAAGCGGTGAAAGCCGCGGCGCAAACCATGCGTGCCAATCCGGCCTTTGATACCGAAACCGCCATTCAGGCGCTGGGCACCGGTGAAGCGCTGATTTCGTTCCTCGATGCAAAAGGCAGCCCGACAGTTGTCGAGCGCGCGATGGTGATTGCGCCCTGCTCGCGCATGGGGCCAGTAACGGACGATGAACGCAACGGCCTGATCAACCACTCCCCGGTGTACGGGAAGTATGAAGACGAGGTGGATCGCGAATCCGCGTTCGAGATGCTGCAAAAAGGGGTGCAGGCGACTGCCGAATCGCAGGATGCGCCTGCCGCCAAAGGGCAATCTGTAGCCGTGGACGACGGCATTCTCGGCGGGCTGAAAGATATTCTGTTCGGCAGCACCGGGCCGCGCGGCGGCAAACGCGATGGCGTGGTGCAGACCATGGCAAAAAGCGCGACGCGTCAGATTACCAACCAGATAGTGCGCGGTATGCTGGGAAGTCTGTTAGGCGGCCGTCGCCGGTAGCGGTGGAACCCACGGGCGGCCAAGCGCCGACCCCTGTACGCCGTTCTCCTGTAGATAGCGGTCGATTTCCAGCATCCCCGTCCAGCGGTTCTCACACCAGAGCGGTGCCAGAAGCGTTGGGCGGCGGGCGCTTGCCGAGATGCGGTGGTAAACAATCTCCGGCGGCGTGTGGCGAATCATCTCCCCCGCCGTCACCGTATAGTCGTCGAGTTCGATGCCACTTAACCGCCCCGCTTCCCAGGCTTTCGCCATAATGCTTCCCGTAACGATATGCAGCGGGTGCAGCTTAATGCCGTCCACGCCGGTCTCGACGACTTTTTCCAGCGTTTCAAGGCCATGCTGCTGCCCTTCTCCCGGCAAGCCGACAATCAGATGCGAGCAGACTTTTAATCCACGCTCGCGGGCGAGACGCGTGGTGCGCTGGTAGCAGGCAAAATCATGCCCGCGATTGATACGGTGCAGGGTTTTGTCGTGCGCGGTCTGCAAGCCCAGCTCCAGCCAGATCTCGTAGCCCTTCTCTTTGTACTCGCTAAGTAAATCCAGCACGGCGTCCGGCACGCAGTCCGGACGCGTCCCCACGCACAGCCCGACAATGTTCGCTTGAGCAACCGCCTGTTGATACATAGCGCGCAGCACCTGCACCTCCGCCCACGTGCTGGTGTAGGCCTGGAAATAGGCCAGATATTGCTTCGCGCGGTTCACCAGACTCGCCTGATGGGCGAGCTGTTCAGCGATAGATTTATGCTGTTGAGCTTCATCAGCAAACGAGGCCACGTTACAGAAGGTGCAGCCACCACGCCCGATGGTGCCATCGCGGTTCGGACAGCTAAAGCCGCCGTGCAGCGTCAGTTTGTGAACCTTTTGTCCGTAGCGCTGCAAAAGATCCCCACCAAACATATTGACTAATTTCTGTAACTGCATAATCTGATAGACCGTCCCGAAGAAAGGGGACAAGCCTGCCATTTTTAGCCTCTGTCGGCGATGACCTGGATCAATCGCCCTGGACGGCCTTTATCTATTTGAATAAATAATCACGATTACCGAGATTTCATTCACCCTGCACGTAATTACTTTTCCTTATGTTCTGATGGTTTTTTTCATTTATAGCGCCAGGTCTGAAAAACAGTGATTTTATGCGGGTTTGAATGCCACCCCAGATTATTATTCTGCTATAAATCTGCATTTCAGCACGCTGCATTGATAATACCGCTTTCATATAGTGAGTCAGATCACACTCCCCTGCACCTTCCCGGCGCTTTAAGTGGTTGTAAAAATAGTGAAATCATCAATAAAAACAACAATATGACCACTCTTTAGCGCATTTTTGTATAAATAAGATTGCCATTTGACCTGTGTACCAATTCCCGATAAGTTGGAAATCCGCTGGAAGCTTTCTGGATGAGCGGCCTGCTCATCATATTTATGCAGTAATTGAGATTCCCTCTGAAGCAAGTCCTCAAACTTGTTTACCTGCGCGAAAGGATGAAAAAGAGGGCGAATGCGAGGTCCGCGTATGAAACGCTAACCCCGTCGCCATGCTCTTTCTGCGCCTGTGCGCCACGGTAAAGTTCAGTGGGAAGCCCGACGAGCCTGGGGAGGTTCACTGATATGTTGTACGATAAATCCCTTGAGAAGGATAACTGTGGTTTCGGCCTGATCGCCCACATAGAAGGCGAACCTAGCCACAAGGTAGTGCGTACTGCTATTCACGCACTGGCCCGTATGCAGCACCGTGGCGCCATCCTTGCCGATGGTAAAACCGGCGACGGTTGCGGTCTGCTGCTGCAAAAACCGGATCGTTTCTTCCGCATCGTGGCGGAAGAGCGCGGCTGGCGTTTAGCCAAAAACTACGCTGTCGGTATGCTGTTCCTGAATCAGGATCCTGAAAAAGCTGCCGCGTCACGCCGCATCGTTGAAGAAGAACTTCAGCGTGAAACCCTGTCGATTGTCGGCTGGCGCGATGTGCCAACCAACGAAGGGGTGCTCGGTGAAATCGCCCTCTCCTCGCTGCCTCGTATTGAACAGATTTTCGTCAACGCGCCTGCGGGCTGGCGTCCGCGTGATATGGAACGCCGTCTGTTTATTGCCCGCCGCCGCATTGAAAAACGTCTTCAGGACGATAAAGAGTTCTACGTCTGTAGCCTCTCTAACCTGGTGAACATCTATAAAGGTCTATGCATGCCGGCTGACCTGCCGCGCTTCTACCTGGACCTGGCGGATCTGCGTCTGGAATCGGCCATTTGCCTGTTCCACCAGCGCTTCTCCACCAACACCGTTCCACGCTGGCCGCTGGCTCAGCCGTTCCGCTACCTGGCGCACAACGGTGAGATCAACACCATCACCGGTAACCGCCAGTGGGCCCGCGCCCGTACCTATAAGTTCCAGACCCCGCTGATCCCGGACCTGCACGATGCCGCGCCGTTCGTGAACGAAACCGGCTCGGACTCCAGCTCAATGGATAACATGCTGGAACTGCTGCTGGCGGGCGGGATGGATATCGTGCGCGCCATGCGTCTGCTTGTACCGCCGGCCTGGCAGAACAACCCGGATATGGACCCTGAGCTGCGCGCGTTCTTTGACTTTAACTCCATGCACATGGAGCCGTGGGATGGCCCGGCAGGCATCGTTATGTCCGACGGACGTTTTGCCGCCTGTAACCTGGACCGTAACGGTCTGCGTCCGGCGCGCTATGTCATTACCAAAGACAAGCTCATCACCTGTGCCTCTGAAGTGGGTATCTGGGATTACCAGCCAGACGAAGTGGTCGAGAAAGGCCGCGTCGGACCGGGCGAGCTGATGGTGATTGACACCCGCGGTGGGCGTATTCTGCACTCTGCTGAAACCGACAACGATCTGAAGAGCCGCCATCCGTACAAAGAGTGGATGGAGAAAAACGTGCGTCGTCTGGTGCCGTTTGAAGATCTGTCAGACGAAGAAGTGGGTAGACGCGAGCTGGACGATGACACCCTCGCGAGCTTCCAGAAGCAGTTTAACTACAGCGCGGAAGAGCTGGACTCGGTTATTCGCGTGCTCGGCGAAAACGGCCAGGAAGCGGTCGGCTCAATGGGTGACGATACCCCGTTTGCTGTGCTCTCCAGCCAGCCACGCATTATTTACGACTATTTCCGTCAGCAGTTTGCGCAAGTCACCAACCCGCCAATCGATCCGCTGCGCGAAGCCCACGTCATGTCGCTGGCCACCAGCATCGGCCGTGAGATGAACGTATTCTGTGAAGCCGAAGGTCAGGCGCACCGTCTGACCTTTAAATCACCGATCCTGCTGTACTCCGATTTCAAACAGCTCACCACCATGACCGAGGAGCACTATCGCGCCGACACGCTCGATATCACCTTCGACGTGACCGAAACGAGCCTCGAAGAGACGGTGAACGCGCTGTGCGACAAAGCCGAGCAGATGGTGCGTAACGGCACCGTTCTGCTGGTGCTGTCTGACCGCAACATCGCGAAAAACCGTCTGCCGGTGCCTGCACCCATGGCGGTGGGGGCTATCCAGACGCGTCTGGTGGACAAGAGCCTGCGCTGCGATGCCAACATCATCGTTGAAACTGCGAGCGCGCGCGACCCGCACCACTTTGCGGTGCTGTTAGGATTTGGCGCCACGGCGATCTACCCGTATCTGGCCTACGAAACACTGGCCCGCCTGGTGGATACCCGCGCGATCGACAAAGACTACCGTGCTGTGATGCTGAACTACCGTAACGGCATCAACAAAGGTCTGTACAAGATCATGTCCAAAATGGGCATCTCGACCATCGCCTCTTACCGCTGCTCGAAGCTGTTTGAGGCGGTCGGTCTGCATGACGACGTTGCCAACCTCTGCTTCCAGGGCGTGATCAGCCGTATTGGTGGCGCAGGCTTTGCTGACTTCCAGCAGGATCTGGTGAACCTGTCGAAACGCGCCTGGCTGGCACGTAAGCCGCTGGAACAGGGCGGTCTGCTGAAATACGTTCACGGGGGTGAGTATCACGCTTATAACCCGGACGTGGTGCGCACACTGCAACAGGCGGTGCAGAGCGGCGAGTACAGCGATTATCAGCAGTATGCTGAGCTGGTGAACAACCGTCCGGCGGCGACGCTGCGCGATCTCATTGCCCTCAATCCGGGTGAGGAAGCGGTCAGCATTGACGAGGTTGAACCCGCATCTGAGCTGTTCAAACGTTTTGATACTGCGGCGATGTCTATCGGCGCGCTGAGCCCGGAAGCCCACGAAGCGCTGGCGGAAGCCATGAACAGCATCGGCGGCAACTCCAACTCCGGCGAAGGCGGTGAAGATCCTGCCCGTTACGGCACCAATAAAGTGTCCCGTATCAAGCAGGTAGCGTCCGGCCGTTTCGGCGTAACGCCTGCGTACCTGGTTAACGCCGACGTGATCCAGATTAAGGTCGCGCAGGGGGCAAAACCGGGTGAAGGCGGTCAGCTGCCGGGTGATAAAGTCACCCCGTACATCGCTAAGCTTCGCTACTCGGTGCCGGGCGTGACGCTGATCTCCCCGCCGCCACACCACGATATTTACTCTATCGAGGATCTGGCGCAGCTGATTTTCGACCTGAAACAGGTCAACCCGAAAGCGATGATCTCCGTGAAGCTGGTTTCCGAGCCGGGCGTTGGCACCATCGCCACCGGCGTGGCGAAAGCCTATGCGGATTTGATCACCATCGCCGGCTACGACGGCGGCACCGGCGCAAGCCCGCTCTCCTCCGTAAAATACGCGGGTTGTCCGTGGGAGCTTGGTCTGGTGGAAACCCAGCAGGCGCTGGTCGCCAATGGCCTGCGTCACAAGATCCGTTTGCAGGTAGACGGCGGGCTGAAAACCGGCCTCGACATCATCAAAGCGGCGATTCTGGGTGCGGAAAGCTTCGGCTTCGGTACCGGCCCGATGGTTGCGCTCGGCTGTAAATACCTGCGTATTTGCCACCTGAACAACTGCGCAACGGGCGTTGCTACCCAGGACGAAAAGCTGCGTAAGAATCACTATCACGGCCTCCCGTTCAAAGTGACTAACTACTTTGACTTCATCGCCCGTGAAACCCGCGAGCTGATGGCGCAGCTGGGCGTGAAGCGTCTGGTGGATCTGATTGGCCGTACCGACCTGCTGAAAGAGCTTGAGGGCTTCACGGCCAAGCAGCAGAAGCTGGAGCTGTCTAAGCTGCTGGAAACCGCTCAGCCGCATCCTGGCAAAGCGGTTTACTGCACCGAGAACAACCCGCCGTTCGACAACGGCGTGCTGAACGCGCAGCTGCTGCAACAGGCGAAGCCGTACGTGGATGAGAAGCAGAGCAAAACGTTCTGGTTTGATATCCGCAACACCGATCGTTCCGTGGGTGCATCCCTCTCCGGTTACATCGCGCAAACGCACGGTGACCAGGGCCTGGCGTCGGATCCGATTACCGCGCACTTCAGCGGTACCGCGGGTCAGAGCTTCGGTGTGTGGAACGCGGGCGGCGTTGAGTTATACCTGACCGGTGATGCCAACGACTACGTCGGAAAAGGCATGGCGGGCGGTCTGCTGGCGGTGCGTCCTCCGGTTGGTTCAGCCTTCCGCAGCCATGAAGCAAGCATCATCGGCAATACCTGTCTGTACGGTGCAACCGGCGGTCGTCTGTTTGCCGCGGGCCGTGCGGGCGAGCGTTTTGCGGTGCGTAACTCCGGTGCCATCACCGTGGTGGAAGGCATCGGCGATAACGGCTGTGAATACATGACGGGCGGAATTGTGTGCGTCCTGGGTAAAACCGGCGTGAACTTTGGCGCGGGCATGACGGGCGGTTTTGCCTACGTCCTGGATGAAGACGGTGAGTTCCGCAAACGCGTGAACCCGGAACTGGTGGAAGTGCTGGACGTTGATACGCTGGCCATCCACGAAGAACACCTGCGCGGCTTAATTACCGAACACGTGCAGCATACCGGTTCTTCGCGCGGCGAAGAGATCCTGGCCAACTGGCCGGCGTTCTCTGCGAAATTTGCGCTGGTTAAGCCGAAGTCCAGCGATGTTAAAGCCCTGTTGGGTCACCGTAGTCGTAGCGCAGCAGAGCTGCGCGTGCAGGCGCAGTAAGGAATTCAGATGAGCCAGAACGTTTACCAGTTTATCGACCTTCAGCGTGTTGATCCGCCAAAGAAACCGCTGAAGATCCGTAAAATTGAATTTGTTGAAATCTACGAGCCGTTTTCAGAAGGCCAGGCCAAAGCACAGGCAGACCGCTGCCTGTCCTGCGGTAACCCTTACTGCGAATGGAAGTGTCCGGTCCATAACTACATCCCGAACTGGCTGAAGCTGGCCAACGAAGGGCGTATTTTTGAAGCCGCCGAGCTGTCTCATCAGACCAACACCCTGCCGGAAGTGTGCGGCCGCGTGTGCCCTCAGGATCGTCTGTGTGAAGGCTCCTGTACGCTGAACGACGAGTTTGGCGCGGTGACCATCGGCAACATCGAACGTTATATCAACGATAAAGCGTTCGAAATGGGCTGGCGGCCGGATATGACCGGTGTGCGTCAAACCGACAAGCGCGTGGCGATTATTGGCGCGGGCCCGGCAGGCCTTGCCTGTGCGGACGTGCTGACCCGTAACGGCGTGAAAGCGGTGGTCTTTGATCGCCACCCGGAGATTGGCGGCCTGCTGACCTTCGGTATCCCGGCCTTCAAGCTGGAGAAAGAGGTGATGACCCGCCGCCGCGAAATCTTCACCGGCATGGGCATTGAGTTCAAACTCAACACCGAAGTGGGCCGCGACGTGCAGCTCGACGACCTGCTGAAAGATTACGACGCCGTGTTCCTGGGCGTAGGCACTTATCAGTCCATGCGCGGTGGTCTGGAGAACGAAGATGCGCCAGGCGTGTACGACGCGCTGCCGTTCCTGATTGCGAATACCAAACAGCTAATGGGCTACGGCGAGACCGCCGATGAGCCGTTCGTCAGCATGGAAGGCAAACGCGTGGTGGTGCTGGGCGGCGGTGATACCGCGATGGACTGCGTGCGTACCTCCATTCGTCAGAACGCGGCGCACGTCATCTGTGCTTACCGTCGTGACGAAGAGAACATGCCGGGCTCTAAGCGCGAAGTGAAAAACGCGCGTGAAGAGGGCGTGGAGTTCCAGTTCAACATCCAGCCTCTGGGTATTGAGGTGAATGCCAACGGTAGAGTGAGCGGCGTGAAGATGGCGCGCACGGAGATGGGCGCGCCGGATGCGAAAGGCCGTCGTCGCGCGGAGATCGTGGCCGGTTCTGAACACGTGATCCCGGCTGACGCCGTGGTGATGGCGTTTGGTTTCCGTCCTCACAGCATGGAGTGGCTGGCGAAGCACAGCGTAGAGCTGGACTCTCAGGGCCGCATAATTGCGCCGGAAGGCAGCGACAACGCGTTCCAGACCAGCAACCCGAAAATCTTCGCCGGTGGCGACATCGTTCGCGGCTCTGACCTGGTGGTGACGGCGATTGCCGAAGGCCGTAAAGCGGCTGACGGGATCATGAACTTCCTGGAAGTGTAAGCCCCTCTGACTCCCCGGCAGAAGCATAAAGCGGAACGCTGGGGAGCCTGTTTTCAGTAGCCTGCCCTTAAGTTAATGATACCTTTTTAAGCAAAAAAGCAGCGTAAATCCTGACGTAAACGTTTGCTTTCATGAAAAAACTGTATATTATGCGGCGGATTTTTTGGCCAAAATTCAAGGAGGCGTTGTGTCGCAAGATAACAATTATAGCCAGGGCCCCGTCCCTCTGGCGGCGCGGAAAGGCGTGGTTCCACTCACTTTTGTGATGTTAGGGTTAACCTTTTTTTCCGCCAGTATGTGGACCGGAGGTACGCTCGGTACCGGTCTTTCCTATAATGATTTCTTCCTCGCAGTTCTCTTCGGCAATCTCCTCCTCGGTATTTACACTGCTTTTCTTGGCTACATTGGCGCAAAAACCGGCCTCTCAACCCATCTTCTTGCGCGTTACTCGTTCGGTATAAAAGGTTCCTGGCTTCCCTCCATGCTTTTAGGCGGTACGCAGGTAGGATGGTTTGGCGTCGGCGTAGCGATGTTTGCCATCCCGGTGAGTAAAGCCACGGGCATCGACGTCAATATCCTGATCGCGGTATCCGGTCTGTTGATGACCATGACCATCTTCTTTGGTATCTCAGCGCTGACGATTCTGTCGATCATCGCCGTTCCCGCGATAGTTATCCTCGGCAGCTACTCCGTCTGGCTGGCGGTGCACGGCGTGGGCGGGCTGGATCATTTAAAAGCGATGGTGCCACAGACCCCGCTCAATTTTTCAGGCGCGCTGGCGCTGGTCGTCGGCTCCTTCATCAGCGCCGGAACGCTGACCGCCGACTTCGTCCGCTTTGGGCGTAACGCGAAAGGCGCCGTGGTGGTGGCAATGGTGGCGTTTTTCCTTGGCAACTCGCTGATGTTTATCTTCGGTGCGGCAGGCGCCGCGGCAGTTGGACAGGCGGATATCTCGGACGTGATGATCGCTCAGGGGCTACTGCTGCCCGCCATTATCGTTCTCGGCCTGAACATCTGGACAACCAACGACAACGCGCTCTATGCGTCGGGTCTGGGCTTTGCCAACGTGACCGGCCTTTCCAGCCGCACGCTGTCGGTGGTTAACGGTATTATCGGCACGCTCTGCGCGCTGTGGCTGTACAATAACTTTGTCGGCTGGCTCACCTTTCTGTCGGCGGCGATCCCTCCCGTCGGTGGGGTGATTATCGCCGACTATCTGATCAACCGCCGCCGCTACGCCAGCTTCCATAGCGCTACCTTTGTGCCGGTCAACTGGGTAGCCATTCTTTCGGTCGCGCTCGGCGTGGCTGCAGGGAATATTATTCCCGGTATAGTGCCGGTGAATGCGGTCCTCGGTGGCGTATTCAGCTACCTTCTGTTAACCCCCTTAGTCAGACGTACCTTTGCTACCGCCCCGGAGGCTCCCCATGCAGAATAATACCCTCACCATTCGTCAGGCCCGTTTACAGGGGCAAGAGGGGTTATGGCAGATCGCAATTGAAAACGGGCGCTTTAGCCGTATTGAACCGCAGGACGCGGCATCGTCACCGGTGGGCCAGGTGCTTGATGCTGAAGGCGGGCTGATCATTCCCCCTTTCGTTGAGCCGCATATCCATCTGGATACCACTCAAACGGCTGGTGAACCGAGCTGGAACCAGTCTGGTACCTTATTCGAGGGGATTGAGCGCTGGGCTGAACGTAAGGCGCTGCTCACCCACGAAGATGTTAAGACCCGCGCAATGCAGACGCTGAAATGGCAGATGGCCAACGGCATTCAGCATGTGCGTACTCACGTTGACGTCTCCGATCCCACGCTGACGGCGCTGAAAGCGATGCTGGAAGTGAAGCAGGAGGTCGCCCCGTGGGTCGATCTGCAAATCGTGGCGTTCCCCCAGGAGGGCATTCTTTCTTATCCCAACGGTGAAGCGTTGCTGGAAGAGGCGGTGCGTATGGGGGCGGACGTTATTGGCGCAATTCCGCACTTTGAATTTACCCGCGAGTATGGTGTGGAGTCGTTGCACAAAACCTTCGCACTGGCGCAGAAGTACGACAGGCTGATCGACGTACACTGCGACGAAATCGATGATGAACAGTCGCGCTTCGTGGAAACCGTCGCCGCGCTGGCGCACCGTGATGGGATGGGCGCGCGCGTTACCGCCAGCCATACCACAGCGATGCACTCCTATAATGGTGCCTACGCGTCCCGCCTGTTTCGTTTGCTGAAAATGTCGGGCATCAACTTCGTCGCCAATCCGCTGGTGAACATCCACCTTCAGGGCCGTTTCGACACCTATCCTAAGCGCCGCGGCGTAACGCGCGTGAAAGAGATGCTGGAGGCGGGGATCAACGTCTGCTTTGGGCATGATGACGTTTTCGATCCGTGGTATCCCCTGGGCACCGCCAATATGTTGCAGGTGCTGCATATGGGTTTACACGTCTGCCAGCTGATGGGGTACGGGCAGATTAACGACGGGCTGAATCTGATCACCACCCACAGCGCGAAAACGCTCAACCTGCAGGACTACGGCGTGAAGGTGGGTAATTCTGCGAACCTGGTTGTTTTACCGGCCGAAAATGGCTTTGATGCGGTTCGTCGCCAGACGCCAGCGCGTTATTCGGTTCGTCACGGGCGGGTTATCGCCGAGACGGTACCCAGCCAGACAACGCTGCATCTGACGCAGCCGGAAGCGGTGACCTTTAAACGGTAATTATCGTTTCAGGAAATCTCATCCGGAGACGTATCAGCCTGTTTACGCTTTATCAGGTCTACAAACCGCAGCCTCTTTGCAGACCTGGTAAGCGCGGCGCCAGCGGTGAACTGGCGCGTCTATTTTCGATATTCTTTTGCAGAAGAGAGATTATAAATAGACCAGCGTAATCACCGCCTCGCCGTCCAACTTGATCTCTTGCCCGCTGCCAAGCCCGTTGGCGACAGCGGCGCTCACCTGTAGCGGAACAACCGCCGATGAGATCGGCTGCGGAATATCCGTGCCTTTTTGCACAAACGTATAGAAAAAGTCCTGCTGGGTCGGCAAGGGCAATAGCGTCGTGCGCGTCCATGGACCATTTTTGGTCGCGGCCCCGGCGATCTCCACCTGAACAGCGGCACTTTCGTCGGCTGCCGTCACGCCTGCCGCGTTAATTTGCACCCCATAACTGCCAATCGGCTTCTGCTCGCTGGTCAATCCTAAACCAAACAGGCGGGTCGTATCACGCACATAGGCACCGTTATTTATCTGGAATTTTACCCCTTCTTGCCCGGATTTATCTTTGCCAACGACCACGGAACTGGCGCGGGTATCACGCGCGGTAATCGCAACTCCCGTAGAAGATTCACACGTCACCGATAGTGTAAGATCGCGAGTACCAAGCTGTGTGAATGCGCTGGAGGAGAGCGACCCCGCATAGCGCGTGCCGAAATCTACCACACCGCCATTGCTCAACGCCGGTGTACAGGCGGCAGCGTCAACGGTGACATCCACATCAATATTGACCGTATCAGTTGCCCATACCGCTGAAGCGGCAGACATTCCGCAGAGTAATAGCGCTATACGCTTTTTCATTGTACATCCATCCTTACGCGTAAATTTCCGCGCCACACTTCTCTGTCCGTAATATGGTTACTTTTGAAGCGCGGTTTGATGGTAAGCGTGACAGACGCCGTTTTTCCCCGCAGCTCCTGACCGTTGATAAACGCAATCCCTTCGTTAAGCGCTGGCGCGATCTCTCTCACGCCGCCATTGGTAACCCACGGGTCGCCGGCATGGATAGCCGCCAGATTGACTGTACGATCGTCCACCGTTGCCTGCGCGGCAGTAACGCGCATGACGCCGTTATCACCAAAACCAAATTCATGCCCTTTCGGTACGTTACTGCCCAGAAAGAGACGAATACGCGACGGTTCATCACATATCACGTTCAGGACAATCTGTTTCTCCGGCATCTCAATCAACGTGTTCCCTTCCGCCTGGCGCTCTGCGGCACTCATACGGCCATAGCTGAGTTTTTGCTGGCTTGATACTAACTGGCAGTCAGCCATAGCATGCAGAGAAAACGCCATTGCGCACACGGCTAAAAAAAGCGCCTTCATTTACACACCTCACTGACAGTTTCATAGAATGTATCGGTATTTGCCTCTTTCGGAAGCTTCAGACCAAATGCACAGGTGCCGTTATCCAGTTTTGCCACCACCTGTTGAGCAGGTTCAACATCGTTAAAAAAGACCACGCCGTCATCCACT
This sequence comes from Enterobacter sp. CCUG 70166, assembly GCF_020224095.1. Classification (NCBI taxonomy): domain Bacteria; kingdom Pseudomonadati; phylum Pseudomonadota; class Gammaproteobacteria; order Enterobacterales; family Enterobacteriaceae; genus Enterobacter; species Enterobacter sp. CCUG 70166. The sequence continues at coordinate 68,315 of NZ_NRIQ01000028.1, read as the reverse complement.
GAGGTCGTAAGATAATTTCCGTGCGAATCCTCAAGGGCGATCCCTTTCGGCAGCTTTTTACCGTTTGCCAGGGTAACGTTCACCAGTGCACGTCGCTGGGTTAACGCAGTAAAATCAAGATGCCCTACCGCTCCTTTGCCAAGCGTGACGACACGGGTTCCATTCCCGATATCCATATTTTTCGGCAATGTTTCCGTATCCACTTCTACCCGCGCTGGGCGCCAGGCTCCCACTGACGGTACCACTGCCTGACCACGGAAGTCGGTCCATACCGGCCCCTGGGGCGTGTCAATCCTCACACCGGAGACGGGTTTATCCAGAGCAGCGATCGCGAACGTGTCGCGGATCGCCCATGGAGAGAACGTAACGCCTTGTCCATGAACCGCGATGCCCCCCTGTAGCGATCCTGAATAGCTGCGGCTATTCTCGTTATCCGAACTGGCGCTCAGGCCAAGCTGCGTATAGTGAAGGTTGCTGCTTATCCCACCGTTTACATTATCGCGATTCGTGGCCTGATCGTGTTCAGCTCCCAGCGACCAGGATGTGGTATCACTTACAACGCCAAGCGCAGAGGCGCCATACCGCGTTTTATGGTCATCATGACGGCTGTACAGGCTAACGCTATTGCTGGCACCAAAAGGAATACTGAAGTTGACGTAGAACAGATCGCCATCATCCTCATTCTCCTCATCTGCACTCAACTGATGTTGCCAGTTCATGGAAATCGTGGCGTACTTGAATGACTTGTTCCAACCCGCAGAGATGAAGCGGGAATCATCTGACTTATCATAACCCTGCGTTTGGTAGTAGCTGGTGCTAAGCGTGCCTAAGTAGGGCACACTCCAGGTCAGCCCGGCGGAATACTCATTTTTATTACCGCTGTCGAAATCATCATCCAGTGCTTCAAAAAGTTCGCGATAGTCTTGCGATTTATGCGTAACAGAGGCGTTAGCCCCCATGCCAAATGCGGGGTCAGAACTCCATGTTGCCGATAGCGTGTACCTCTGCCCTTTCAGTGAATCTTTCGAATCGTTGGACTGGTTCGCCTGGAGTGAAACAAGCCAGGCTGGTAGCGGCACTGTATCAAGGCTGGTGGCGACAGCCTGGTAATCTTCTCCTACGATTGAGCCTGCGTTGACATTCACCCGTTCGCTTAGTTTCCAGCCTCCAGAAAGGCTGGCTACCCATGGCGTTTCACTATAGCTATCGCTCACTCGTCCCAGCGCGAAGTGATATCCTGAAGGCGCCCCTGCGCTCTGGTTATACAGCGCTGCGGGCACCACATAGCTGTGCTGGCTGCCATCGGTTTCCACTACCGTCACGTTCAGATCGCTAACGCCGTTACGTACCGGCACATCGGTGAGATTAAACGGCCCGACCGGCACCAGTGTGCTGTACACCAGAACATTTTGCTGACGCACTTCAATACGGGCCTGAGGCGTATTGGCGATACCGGACACGCTCACTCCGCTACCGCCCTGTTGTAAGGCGCTCTCCGGTGAAAGCTCAATACCATAAATTCCCGTTCCCTGAAGAAGGGAGTTATTGATATTGACCTCGCCCGCCCTTAGGGTACTTTTCAGGGGGACAAAAGTATGCTGCAAATAGGTCGACGAGTTATTACTCTCGAATTCTCCGTCGCTCCGGCTCAGCAGTTGCTGAGTACGTAAGATCCAGTCGTCGAAATTGACCCCACCGTCCAGCATGGCCTGTGAAAAGTCAGAGTGCCCGTCACCAAACTCATTGCGCGAGGAGAGAAGAGAATAATTCAACAGCGCAGCAGTGCCACCGGAAGTATAAGCTCCGATATCCGATTCGCTGTTTGCTACCCGATCCGCCGGTACAACCAGACTTAGAGATTCTTGCGCAGGCGAAGCCTCCACAATAGCGCTCGGGATATGACCGGTATAATCGTAGCAGCCGGACTCATAGTCAGAGGGAACTTTTAATCCTGCCTGCTCCATAAAAGGTTTGTCGAAACAGAGATCGCCGTTGTTGTCGAAACGAGCAATAACGTTGCCTTTATTATCACCATTCACCTTCAGAGCGACGGAAACGCTACCCGGTAAATACTTCGTCTTGCGAGAGAAATAATTTGATACGTCCGGGTTTATCCCCAGTGAACGAAGCGTTTCCTGATCAAAATTAATGGCAGCAGTCTCCATCTGCTGAGCCATCGCCTGGCCAGAACAGACCAGGCCAATGAGACAGGCGAGTAACGTTTTTTGCTGCATATCCTTTGCTGTCCTTATAGAGGCTTACTTCAAATCTGTAGTAAAGCGATCCCCTTTATAGCCGTAACGACTCGCCGGATAGAATTCAACTTTATTATCAGAGAAATTTGGTAATGTTGTTTTTATCGAGGTGTGAGGGAGGATGTAGGTCTTATCCAGCACACCCGCTTTTCCTGAGGGTAATGTTTTAAAGGATGCCGTTATACGAACAACGTAATCGCTGGGATTGTTGATAACCAGGCCATCACCCTTTTTGTTCCATGTCAAAAATTTCCATGGCTGCGTCTCCTCAGGTAGACCCGCAGGATGAATTACAACAGGAAGATCCTGGCGGATAGTCAACGCAACTTTATCTTCTCCTTTCTCCTTTGGAGGAATGCCTTCGAACGTGACGCGTTTAAGTTCTTCATACTTCATGGGTTTGCTGGTTTGCAGCAGAAAACGCATTCGCTGTGTTTCCCCGGCGTCGACACGGACTACAGGTTGAGAAACGATTAAACGAATAGATTTATCGCTATCAGGTAAATCTACAATGTTTGTATAAAGCAATGCAGGCTGCGAATCCGTATTTTTAACATTCATACTGGCTTCGCCTTTTTGTGCATCGACTAATAAAACCGATGTTTCTGGAACCATACCGGTGGCACAACACTTTGTCGCTACAGCCAACAACGCAAGATATAGAATTTTCTTCATGACTTTCCACTCACATAAATAAATAAAAATCATACCGGCATTATTTTTATTATTCTTGCGGCAGAGAAAGCTATTTTAATGCAAAAAAAGCGTGACAATGGCTTTTAAATACTCTAACCATTGCCACGTTAATTAAGCGTTAAATTATTAGAGATATACCAGACTAATGGTTGCGTTACCGTCCAGCGTAATTACGTCAGTCGTACCTAATACCGAGTTATCCTGCACTGCAGAGGTAACCAGCAACGGCACGCTAAGCTGTTTGAAGGCTTTTGGCTGCGTGGTACCGGCTGTTGCTACGGTATTCGCTTTTTGGTAGCCCGTGCAGCCGTTAAGCGAGCAGAGGTAACCCAGGCCTGGCGCAACTTTCTCCCAGGAACGCTGGCCTTCAGTGATGCTCCCTGTTACCAGGGTGTCAACATTCGCGCCATCCGCTGTGACCGCTTCAGTATTGATGGCAACGGTGTAAGCACCAATGCTCACGCCAGCGGTGGTTTTACCCAGACCAAAGGCACCAGCGGTGTTGCTGAAGTCTGATTTATCCGTACCGCTACCTGCGATAAACGCGGTTGAAGACAGGTTAACGCGACTGTCCAGGCGGTTATCGGTGGAGGTAAAAGCAACGCTCATGTTGCTTTCGCAACTGATATTTAGCGTGATGCTTTTCTGCCCCAATTGTACCAGCTTGTTTGTCGCACCGGTCGGTGCAATATTTTGGTTCAGTACCGTTCCATAATCTACAACGCCGCCATCAGGCAGGGTCGGCGTACATGCAGCCGGGTTAATCGTACCGACAACTTTCAGCGTAACATCGTTAGCGGCCTGGGCAGCAAAAGCGGATAAACCGAAGGCTACGGCGACGGTTGCTGCCGAGAGTACTTTTTTAAATTCCATTATTTTCATTTCCCGATTTATTTTCTACAGCATTTAGCAATAACGAATATCAAAGATAAACAAGGCTCAGCGTGGCATTACCGTCAAGCGTGATAGTATCGCCTGTACCCAATACAGTGTTGTCCTGAAGCGCAGTTGTAATGCGTAACGGCATATTCATAACTTTAAAAGCTTTTGGTGTGGTGGTTCCCGATGCAGCAGCCGTAAAGACACGTGTCTGGCCTGTGCCACTGTTAACTGGTGCAAAAGCACCCGTACTGGATTTTACCCAGGTATAATTTGATGTATCGGTACCTGTGGCTGCAATGAGATCAGCGACAACACCATCTGTTGTTGTATTAACGGGATCTGCTGCAATGACATAGGAGCCAATATTCACACCCGCACTCGTTTTACCCAAGCCATAGGCGTTTCCTGAAGCGTTAGCATTTACATTATCGAAAAACCCATTTTCAATATAAGCGGCGCTCCCCAGGCCCACACGAGTATCATGGCGGTTATCCGTAGAAGTCACCCCAACGCTGGTATCGCTGTCACAGGTAATAGTGAGAGTAATACTTTTAGCCCCCAACTGAACCAGTGTATTCGCCGTGCCAGTTGGATTGATGGTAGAAGCTGGCATTGTGCCATAATCTACCACTCCACCGTTTGGCAGTGAGGGTACGCAGGAACCAGGAACGATATTACCAATAACTTTCAACGTCACATCATTAGCAGCGTGTGCATTTGACATGGCGAGGGCTGCACAAATAGCAGCAGATGAAAATAATTTTTTAAAAGTGATATTCATAATTTGTCCTTAAAAGAAAATCCGTTTTTGTTAACGCACATATATATTTTCACAGGGTGATATCGGATACAATCAAATTAAAATAAAACATTATTGAAGATAAATTTAACTGTCCTACAGAAAATAACCCAACAAGATTAATCCCATGCCAATTAATAGACCGATATCTTTTGCAAAGACACAAGTTTTTTAGAGAGTAATTTTATGCAGAAAATAAAAAAACCTGCACAGCTGTGCAGGTTCGGAAAAAATATTGTGCTTTATGAAGTTTATTTGACGACACGGAGTGCCGGACGACCACCGCGCGGAGGCGGATCGTCATCAGGGTCATTGTCGTCGTGATGATCGGGTTTATCGCCATCAATCACAGACATTACCGTGTCGCTTTCACGTTCATCGGATGTCCCATCATCGTTCAGGCTGGCGACCTCTTCATCATAAGCCGCTTCCGGTTCGAACATGGTACCTGCACCGTTTTCACGGGCGTAGATAGCCAGAACCGCAGCCAGCGGAACGGAAACCTGACGCGGCACGCCGCCGAAACGCGCATTAAAGCGCACTTCGTCGTTCGCCAGTTCCAGGTTACCCACTGCACGTGGCGCAATATTCAGTACAATCTGTCCGTCGCGTGCGTATTCCATTGGAACCTGCACGCCCGGCAACGTCACATCCACAACCAGGTGCGGCGTGAGCTGGTTATCCAGCAGCCATTCATAGAAGGCGCGCAGCAGATACGGACGGCGTGGTGAAAGTTGTGACATTTCCACAGTCATTAGCCTCGGCCGAGACGCATTTCGCGCTCCGGTTCAGTTAAGGATGCCAGGAAAGAGTCGCGTTCGAATACGCGAGTCATGTAGCCTTTCAGCTCTTTCGCGCCAGGACCGCTGAATTCTACGCCCAGGGTTGGCAGGCGCCACAGCAGCGGTGCCAGGTAGCAATCTACCAGGCTGAACTCATCGCTCAGGAAGAAAGGTTTTTGACCAAATACCGGCGCAATCGCCAGCAGCTCTTCACGCAGCTGTTTACGCGCAGCATCCGCTTCTGAAGAGGAACCGTTAACGATAACGTTCATCAGCGAGTACCAGTCTTTCTCGATACGCTGCATGTACAGGCGGCTTTCACCACGCGCAACAGGGTAAACAGGCATCAGCGGCGGATGCGGGAAACGCTCATCCAGGTATTCCATAATGATACGGGATTCCCACAGGGTCAGCTCACGATCCACCAGCGTCGGTACGCTTTGGCTCGGGTTGAGATCGATCAGATCCTGAGGCGGGTTATCCTTTTCCACATGCTCGATCTCAAAACTGACACCCTTCTCGGCCAGCACGATACGAACCTGATGGCTATAAATGTCAGTAGGACCAGAAAACAGCGTCATTACCGAACGTTTGTTGGCAGCGACAGCCACGAAAACCTCCAGGTATATTCAGAATTTTTACTGCTACCAGCCCAACGGGGCCAGCCAGATGATGTATCGCCCATCCCAGAGAAAACACATTGTTCAAGAATCGAACAAAAATCGAGTATTCACCGATATTTGGGCATAAAATTGGATGATAGTTTACCAGATTTTGATGGCTTTGTGGTGAGGGGATGCCGGAAATGTGGAAAAAGAGAAGATATATGAAATGTTACTGTGGATAACCTGCGCATTATCCATAAAAAAACCCGCCGAAGCGGGTTTTTCGCCAATCGTTCTGCGTAAGCAGAATAGATTAACGTTTGGAGAACTGTGGACGACGACGTGCTTTACGCAGACCCACTTTCTTACGTTCAACCTGACGAGCGTCACGAGTAACGAAGCCAGCTTTACGCAGTTCAGAACGCAGGGATTCGTCGTACTCCATCAGCGCGCGGGTGATACCGTGACGGATCGCACCTGCCTGACCGGAGATACCACCACCTTTAACGGTGATGTACAGATCCAGTTTTTCTACCATATCAACCAGTTCCAGCGGCTGGCGAACTACCATGCGGGCAGTTTCGCGACCGAAGTATTGTTCCAGAGAACGCTGGTTAATTACGATTTTACCACTGCCCGGTTTAATGAAAACGCGAGCTGCGGAACTTTTGCGGCGACCAGTGCCGTAGTATTGATTTTCAGCCATTGCCTATAATCCCGATTAGATGTCAAGAACTTGCGGTTGCTGTGCCGCGTGGTTGTGCTCGTTGCCTGCGTAAACTTTCAGTTTACGGAACATAGCACGACCCAGCGGGCCTTTTGGCAGCATGCCTTTAACCGCGATTTCAATCACACGCTCAGGACGGCGGGCAATCATCTCTTCAAAGGTCGCTTCTTTGATACCACCGATGTGGCCGGTGTGGTGGTAGTACATTTTGTCAGTACGCTTGTTGCCGGTAACAGCAACTTTGTCAGCGTTCAGAACGATGATGTAATCACCGGTATCAACGTGCGGAGTATATTCCGCTTTATGCTTACCGCGCAGGCGACGAGCCAGTTCAGTAGCCAGACGGCCCAGAGTTTTACCGGTCGCGTCAACAACATACCAGTCGCGCTGTACGGTTTCTGGTTTAGCTGTAAAAGTTTTCATTAAAAGCTTACCCAAATAATAAGTTACACGTTGGTGAACACCCAAACGTTTAGTCAGTTGAGGTTCACACGACAAAGTCCGGCAAACCTACCCCTTCGAATAGCACATGCCGACACATAGAAAGTTTCGGGAAAAAAACCTTCTCGTAACGTGGGGTCGCAAGATTATAGAGAAGTTGAGGTCAAAGATCGACCCTTAAATGTGATTTGGGATGGGTTTTTCGGGGTTGCGTATTGTGCGGTCTGGTGCCCTCACCCCCAGCCCCTCTCCCACAGGGAGAGGGTAGCGTTTGTTAAGGTCTGGTGCCCTCACCCCCAGCCCCTCTCCCACAGGGAGAGGGTAGCGTTTGTTAAGGCCTGGTGCCCTCACCCACAGCCCCTCTCCCACGGGGAGAGGGTAGCATTTATGGCATATGCTCACGCTTAAGGTACTCTTCGCTCTGCATCTCTTGCAGGCGCGACAGGCAGCGCTGGAACTCAAACTTCAGGCGCTCGCCCTGATAGATCTCATATAAAGGCACCTCGGCACTGACTACCAGCTTGACGTGGCGCTCATAAAACTCGTCCACCAGCGCGATGAAGCGGCGCGCTTCGCTCTCCATGAGAGGGGTCATGACGGGCACATCCCATAACATAACGGTATGGAACAGTCGCGAAAGCGCAATGTAGTCATGCTGGCTGCGGGCGTCCACGCAGAGCGTTGCAAACGAGACGGCCAGCGTCTGGTTCTCTACGCCAAGCGTCGGCAACGGACGATGATTAATCTCCAGCGCTGGTGCGTTATCCCGCGGCGCCCCTGCCAGCGCCAGCCAGAGTTTATCCATCTCGCGGGATGTGTCGGCATTCAGCGGTGAAAGCCACAGGTGCGCCTGCGTCAGCGTGCGCAAACGATAGTCGACGCCAGCGTCGACATTCATGATGTCGCAGTGCTGCTTAATGGCATCTATGGCTGGCAGGAAACGCGCCCGCTGGAGACCGTTGCGATAAAGCTCATCCGGCGGGATATTTGAGGTCGCCACCAGGGTGATCCCACGCGCAAACAGCGCTTTCATCAGCCCCCCCAGCAGCATCGCGTCCGTAATATCGGAAACAAAGAATTCGTCGAAGCAGAGTACGTCCGTTTCCGCCTTGAAGCGGTCCGCCACGATTTCCAGCGGGTCGGTTTCGCCCTGGAGCGCCGTCAACTCCTCATGAACCCGCAGCATAAAACGGTGAAAGTGCAGACGCTGCTTACGCGTGCCGGGCAGGCTCTGGTAGAACATGTCCATCAGCCAGGTCTTACCCCGCCCAACGCCGCCCCACATATATAAGCCACGAACCGGTGCGTTTACCGTGGGCTCTTTTTTGCCCAGTAAACGGCCGAATGCCGCCTTCAGCCCACTGCTCTGCACCGCATCGGCGGGTTTCGCCAGAAGCTCCTGGTAAATCGTGTCCAGGCGGTTTACCGCTTCACGCTGGACATCATCCGGCTGGTGTGTGCCCTCACTCAGGGCGAGTTGGTAACGCGATGATGGGGACAGGTTTTGCATGATGTTATTGTTATTCCTTTAGTTAAACCTCATCAGCGCGCGTGGCTGATGAAAAAAAGGCCGTTCTACACTACGCGATGATACGTCAGGATTCCACTTCTGCGGAAATAGCGGTTATAGTGGCATAATCAGGCACAGGCAGGAGCCGAGCCAACACCCTACGGAACAACAAGACAACGGGAGAAGTTCATGACCTGGGAATATGCGCTAATCGGTTTAGTCGTCGGCATCATCATTGGTGCTGTGGCCATGCGTTTCGGTAACCGCAAATTGCGTCAGCAGCAGTCACTGCAATACGAACTGGAAAAGAACAAAGCCGAACTGGAAGAATACCGCGAAGAGCTGGTCAGCCACTTTGCCCGTAGCGCTGAGCTGCTGGACAACATGGCGACAGATTATCGCCAGCTCTACCAGCACATGGCGAAAAGCTCCAGCAGCCTGCTGCCGGAAATGACCGCGGAGAGCAACCCCTTCCGCAATCGTCTGGCGGACTCTGAGGCCGGTAACGATCAGGCACCGGTTCAGATGCCACGCGACTATTCAGACGGCGCGTCCGGCCTGCTGCGCGGTGGCGTAAAACGCGATTAATCGCACAACCTGAATAAATTTTACGGGCGCACCTTATGCGCCCGTCCTTTCTTCCCGTCCCCAGCTATTATTTAGTCAAACACCTCATTGTTCAGCGGTTGAAAATTCAATAACATCAAGATGTTTTTGGGGCCGTTCTTTTTCATTCCAGGATACGAGAGTCAGCATCGATGAAGAAAAAAAACCAGCTGTTGAGCGCCTTAGCGTTAAGTGTCGGGTTATCTCTCTCGGCGTCCTTCCCCGCCAGTGCGGCACTACCTTCGCAGGTGCCAGGACAAGAAGCCATTCCCAGCCTTGCGCCGATGCTTGAAAAAGTCCTGCCTGCGGTAGTCAGCGTTCAGGTGGAAGGGACGGCACGCCAAAGCCAGCGTATTCCCGAAGAGCTGAAGAAATATTTTGGCGAAGAGGCGCCGGATCAGCAGGCTCAGCCGTTTGAAGGCCTTGGTTCGGGCGTGATTATCGACGCGGCCAAAGGCTATATCCTGACCAATAACCACGTGATCAGCCAGGCTGATAAAATCAGCGTTCAGCTGAACGATGGCCGGGAGTTTGACGCCAAACTGATCGGCGGTGACGATCAGAGTGATATCGCCCTGCTACAGGCGCAAAACCCCAGCAACCTGACCCAGATCGCCATCGCCGATTCCGATAAGCTGCGCGTGGGTGATTTTGCCGTCGCGGTCGGTAATCCGTTCGGTTTAGGGCAGACCGCCACCTCCGGGATTGTCTCTGCCCTGGGGCGCAGCGGCCTGAATCTCGAAGGGCTGGAAAATTTCATCCAGACCGATGCCTCCATCAACCGGGGCAACTCCGGCGGTGCGCTGCTTAACCTGAACGGCGAACTGATCGGCATTAATACCGCTATCCTCGCACCAGGCGGCGGCAGCATCGGGATTGGTTTTGCCATTCCGAGTAACATGGCGAAAACCCTGTCTCAACAGCTGATACAGTTTGGCGAGGTTAAGCGCGGGCTGCTGGGCATTAAAGGCATGGAGATGAGCGCCGATATCGCCAAAGCCTTTAAGCTCAACGTCCAGCGCGGGGCGTTTGTCAGCGAAGTGCTGCCCAACTCAGGCTCTGCGAAAGCGGGCGTGAAATCCGGTGACGTTATTGTCAGCCTGAACGATAAACCGCTGAGCAGCTTCGCTGAATTACGTTCGCGTATTGCCACCACGGAGCCTGGCGCTAAAGTGAAGCTGGGCCTGATCCGCGAGGGCAAACCGCTGACCGTGGAAGTGACACTGGACAAGAGCACCTCCTCTTCCGCCAGTGCAGAACAGATCTCCCCGGCGCTACAGGGCGCAACGCTGAGCGACGGTCAGCTTAAAGACGGCACGAAAGGCATTTCTGTCACTGCCGTTGAGAAGAGCAGCCCGGCCGCGCAGGCAGGTTTACATCAGGACGACGTGATCGTGGGTGTGAACCGCACTCGCGTGCAGTCTATTGCCGAAATGCGCAAGGTGCTGGAGAGTAAACCGGCGGTCATTGCCCTGCAAATTATCCGTGGCAACGACACCCTCTACATTTTACTGCGTTAACCATTTGCGACTCCGGGCATCGCCGCTGCGTGTGATGTCCGGATAACTCATGTTATGCTGCAAACCGTTCCTTTTTTAACGACACACGCATCATGCTTTTAAAGCTCTTTCGTTCAATTGTCATTGGTTTGATCGTTGCCGGTCTGCTGCTGGTGGCTATGCCATCTTTACGCCAGTTCAACAAACTGTCGGCTCCTCAGTTCGACAGCACGGATGAAACGCCTGCAACGTACAATCAGGCGGTACGCCGTGCCGCCCCCGCCGTGGTTAACGTCTATAACCGCGGGCTTAACAGTTCCGCTCATAACCAGCTGGAGATCCGCACGCTCGGTTCCGGTGTGATCATGGATGACCGGGGTTACATCATCACCAATAAACACGTGATCAACGATGCCGACCAGATTATCGTCGCCTTGCAGGATGGCCGCGTGTTTGAAGCCCTGCTGGTGGGGTCGGACAGCCTGACCGATCTGGCGGTGCTGAAGATCAACGCCACGGGCGGTCTGCCGACTATCCCGATTAATCGCAAACGAACGCCGCATATCGGCGATGTGGTGCTGGCGATCGGTAACCCGTACAACCTGGGCCAGACCATCACTCAGGGGATCATCAGCGCGACAGGTCGAATTGGACTGAACCCGTCAGGGCGGCAGAACTTCCTGCAAACCGATGCCTCGATCAACCACGGTAACTCCGGCGGTGCGCTGGTGAACTCTCTGGGCGAACTGATGGGCATTAACACCCTCTCCTTCGACAAAAGCAACGATGGCGAAACACCGGAAGGGATTGGCTTTGCCATTCCGTTCCAGCTGGCGACCAAGATCATGGACAAGCTGATCCGCGATGGCCGCGTGATCCGTGGCTACATCGGTATTGGCGGGCGTGAAATCGCGCCGATGCATACGCAGGGCGGTGGTATCGATCAGATCCAGGGGATTGTGGTCAACGAAGTGGCACCTGGCGGCCCGGCGGCCAATGCAGGTATCCAGGTGAACGACGTTATTCTTTCCGTCAACGGCACGCCGGCGGTCTCTGCGCTTGAAACGATGGACCAGGTGGCGGAAATTCGACCGGGCTCTATCATCCCCGTAGAAGTCATGCGTAATGACAAGAAGCTCACGATTCAGGTCACCATCCAGGAATACCCGGCCACTAACTGACGGGCATAAAAAAACGGAGCTTAGCGCTCCGTTTTTTTTACCGGGACAAGATCACTTGTTAACGAACTCTTCGCCCAGCGTGATGTCTTTCTTCAGCGTATCCAGCATGCCTTCCATCGCGTTTTGCTCAAACGCGCTCAGCGTGCCGATAGACTTACGCTCTTCAACGCCGTTTTTACCCAGCAGCAGCGGCTGAGAGAAGAAGCGCGCGTGTTCACCATCGCCTTCTACGTAAGCGCATTCAACCACGTTTTTCTCGCCCTGCAGCGCGCGAACCAGAGACAGGCCGAAACGCGCCGCCGCCTGGCCCATAGACAGGGTTGCAGAACCGCCACCCGCCTTCGCTTCCACCACTTCGGTGCCTGCATTCTGAATACGTTTGGTCAGGTCAGCCACTTCCTGCTCGGTGAAGCTCACGCCCGGGATCTGCGACAGCAGAGGCAGGATGGTCACGCCAGAGTGTCCGCCGATAACCGGCACTTCCACTTCCGTTGGCTGCTTGCCTTTCAGCTCAGCCACGAAGGTATTGGAACGGATGATATCCAGCGTAGTTACGCCGAACAGTTTGTTCTTGTCGTAAACGCCCGCTTTCTTCAGCACTTCTGCTGCGATGGCAACGGTGGTGTTCACCGGGTTGGTGATGATACCGATGCACGCTTTCGGGCAGGTTTCAGCGATCTGCTGAACCAGGTTTTTCACGATGCCCGCGTTGACGTTGAACAGGTCTGAACGATCCATACCCGGTTTACGTGCAACACCCGCGGAGATCAGCACCACATCGGCACCCTGCAACGCAGGACGCGCATCTTCACCGGAGAAGCCTTTGATTTTCACAGCTGTCGGGATGTGGCTCAGGTCAACCGCCACACCTGGGGTTACCGGAGCAATATCGTACAGGGAGAGTTCTGAGCCTGAAGGCAGTTGGGTTTTCAGTAGTAGGGCAAGCGCCTGGCCGATACCACCAGCAGCGCCGAGGACTGCGACTTTCATCCTAAACTCCTTATTATGGTTAACTTAAGTATCTGTAACTCCGTTGCGGCGACCATAATTCAGCACGTCATTAATTACAATTTTCATCGCTAAAGAATTTGAGGTCGCACGTCTTTGACCTTCACCCGAATGCTATCAGGCGGTGGGCAACAACGAATTAAGAGGGGGTTACAATACACCCTGCCACGCCACCAAAACAACATCATTTTGATAACATTTAATTTACTTTTAAGCTTATTTGCGCGGCGTGACCCAGGCATGTTTTCTGATAACGAAATCTGATAAAATCTCTCCCTTTCATAACATTATTTCAGCCTGGTGCCAGGTAGATAATTTGCATAAAAATTCATCCACATGCATAATAATGTTGTTTCTATCGTCATATTCCGGGTGACTTATGCGAAGCTCGTCTAAGCAAGAAGAATTAGTGAAAGCGTTTAAAGCGCTACTCAAAGAAGAGAAATTCAGTTCTCAGGGAGAAATTGTTCAGGCGTTGCAGGAGCAAGGCTTCGACAACATCAACCAGTCGAAGGTCTCCCGCATGTTAACCAAGTTTGGTGCAGTGCGTACGCGCAACGCCAAAATGGAGATGGTTTATTGCCTGCCTGCTGAACTTGGCGTGCCAACGACCTCCAGCCCGCTGAAAAACCTGGTTCTGGACATTGACTATAACGATGCCGTGGTCGTGATCCACACCAGCCCGGGAGCAGCCCAGCTGATTGCCCGCCTGCTGGACTCGCTGGGTAAAGCAGAGGGGATCCTCGGGACCATCGCCGGTGATGACACCATTTTTACGACCCCGGCAAATGGTTTCTCGGTGAAAGACCTCTACGAAGCGATTCTGGTCCTGTTCGAACAGGAACTGTAATCTTCTGCCCCGTAGCGCCTGGCTGCGGGGATCATTCTGCGGCCGCCTCGTTTTACCCTGCTTTTCTCTGCCTGCTGCTTTTGCAAATAGTGCTTTTTACCGCCTGTTAACATTCATTCAGTGAATGATCTGCCGTAAAATCGCACTAAAAATCAAATCCGCCTATCCAATTGATTTACATAATAAAAAATCATAACACCTGCAGAGTAACGCCCTTTTTTATTCATTCCCGTTATAAAAAATGATGTTTTTAACACGTAATAACAGGCGAAACCATTAGTCTGGTATTAATTTTTTCCGTGATTAGTGTATACTTGATTTTGTGATGAGGGTCACAGAACAAAGACCCCAGTAAAATAATTGACGAGGTAAATAATCATGAAAATTAAAACCACTGTAGCTGCCCTGAGCGTACTGTCAGTCCTGTCATTCGGTGCGTTTGCAGCCGACACTATTAACGCCGAACAGGCACAATCCCGTCAGGCTATCGGGACCGTTTCTGTTGGTGCCATCGGTACTTCTCCGATGGACATGTACGAAATGCTGAACAAAAAAGCGGAAGAACAGGGTGCGTCATCTTATCGCATCATCGAAGCGCGCAGTGGCGACCACTGGCACGCTACCGCAGAACTGTACAAATAAACCCTCGTCGTATCTCATCATACGACTTGCCCCTGACCTCCCGGTCAGGGGCTTTTTTATCACTGGCGCACGTTGAAACGCAGTTGCCCTTCCAGCTCCTCCTCCGCTTCATCAAACAATAAAATCAATGCGCCAAAGCGTCTGCGCAGTTTTTCAGGCAGATGGGTAAATTCGATCTCCAGCGGTAACGGCAGCCTGTCGCCGGTAACCACATCCCACAGCATATCAAGATTGTTTACGCTGCCCCGCTCCAGGTCGAACGCCCGGATAAACTCGCGGTAGAAGTCTTCCTGACTATCAATTTCGTCAAAATCAAAGGTATAAATTTTCATTGCCAGCCACCCGGTACAGGCGGGCGGCAGATGCCGCCCTGTCTATTATAAGCCCCCGATATGCAGGGTTTTAACTTCCAGAAACTCCTCCAGCCCCAGCACGGACCCCTCGCGTCCCAGCCCGGACTCTTTTACGCCCCCAAACGGACCCAGCTCGGTCGAGACCGCACATTCATTAATTCCGATCATGCCGCTCTCAATGGCCTGTGAGACGCGGAACACGCGCGAGAGATTCCGGGTATAAAAGTAGGCCGCCAGCCCGTAAGGCGTATTGTTAGCGCGCATAACCACTTCGTCTTCCGACGTGAAGCGGAAGCAGGCGGCAACGGGACCAAAGGTCTCTTCTTCTGCCAGCTTCATGCCTTCATGGCAGTCACCGAGTACGGTTGGCATCCAGAAGTTGCCGCCAAGTTCGTGCGGTTTACCCCCAGCCAGCACCGTGGCCCCCTTCGCTACCGCATCTTCGACGTGCTCACGGACTTTCTCGACAGCCGAAGGCTCAATCAGCGGGCCGACAACGACGCCCTCGTCCAGACCGTTACCCACCTTCAGCGCCTTCACCGCATCGGCAAGCTGATTGACAAACTTGTCATAGACCGTCTCCTGAATATAGAAACGGTTTACGCTGACGCAGACCTGCCCGGCGTTACGGAATTTATTGGCGATGGCGCCTTTGACGGCGGCCTCAATATCCGCGTCCTCGAAAACGATATACGGCGCATTGCCGCCCAGCTCCATCGATACCTTTTTCATGGTCTCAGCGGAATTGCGAACCAGCGTTTTCCCGACGGCGGTTGACCCCGTAAACGAGATTTTGCGCACGTCATGGCTGGCCATAATGGCGTCACTAATTTCTGAGGTGCTCCCCGCGACCGCATTCAGCACACCATCCGGCACACCGGCCTGCTTCGCCAGCGTCAGCAGCGCAAAGGCGCTCAGCGGCGTGTTGTTTGCAGGCTTGATGACGCCGGTACATCCTGCTGCCAGCGCCGGGCCGAGCTTACGGGTGAGCATAGCCATCGGGAAATTCCATGGCGTGATAGCAGCAACCACCCCAACAGGTTCACGAGTGGCCAGAATACGGGAGCCGGGTTTAACCGGAGGAATGATTTCACCGTTAGCGCGCTTGGCCTGCTCCGCAAACCACTGAATAAAGCTGGCAGCGTAGTCCACCTCGCCCTCAGCCTCTTTCAGCGGCTTGCCCTGCTCGGTGGTCATCAGCCGCCCGAGCCAGCTTTTGTTCTCGATAATTAGTTCATACCAGCGATAGAGGATCGCGGAACGCTCTTTTGCCGTTTTTGCGCGCCATGCGGGAAAGGCTTTCGTCGCGGCCGCAATTGCCTCTTCGGTTTCGGCTTTCCCTGCTTTCGCCACTTTCGCAACCACCTCGCCCGTGGCCGGGTTTAGCACATCAAACGTGGTGTCGAGTGTTTTCCAGATACCGTTAACCAGATACCCGGTCTGAAAAAGAATACTGTCCTGAAGAGCCTGGGTTGTCATGTGTCCTCCCTTCCTGAATGTTTGAACCTGCAAGAATAAGTATAGCCACAAAAAAACCGACGCTTTTGGCGTCGGTTTTCTCTTCGTTAGCTGTCTGTCAGCGCATTCTGGTAGCGGTGCAGCATAAACACCAGCCGCTCTACCGGCTCGGTAACCTGCGGCGGGGCTTCCCAGACTCGCAGTTTCTCCTGGTAGATATCCAGCTCCTCCAGCAGTTGCTTAAAGTAGCGGCGACGTTTGTCATCACTGGATGCCGATATCACATGGTCCGCCGTTCGCCGTAGCTGGCGGTGGAAAGCGGACAAATCGTCGTTGATCGGCACTGGCGCGTTCCGCAGACGCTGGTGCGCGATAATCATGGTTAACGCCAGACGGAAGCGAGCGACATCGCCCGGGAATTTATTCAACAGCAGGAACAGTTGCTGGTAAAGGGCCGGAAGGTGGTTCTCCTTGCGCCGCGCGGTGTTGGTGGTCAAGGACGATACGGCGGCCGACACAAACTGATTGAGCAGCACGCGCCCTGTCCGCGCCTGAGAGTTATCCCGCACCAGCAGGATCACCATCATCGCCAGGAAACAGCCCACCAGCTGGCCTAATGCGCTATCCAGGAACTGACTGAAATGGAAGGTCATCGGGTTATCCAGCACGAGGATGTTAATCGTACTCGCCAGCGCACCTAACGATCCCAGACGGCGTTTTTGTACCTCAATCCCGATAAAGAACGCCATCACCGCCAGGCTGATACAGAGCAAAAGCATGCTTTGTTGCGTCGAGGGGATGATTACCAGGAAGTAGAGCGCGCCAATGGGTAACGCCGCAATGGTGCCGTACAGAAAATCAATAGCGACCATGCGCGGGTTGGGCAGACGCATCGCCAGCGCGGTAACGACGGCAATCATCACCATCGCGCCGCTGCCGGACGTCCAGCCGGTCCACAGCCAGAACAGCGTGCCGAGTATACAGGCCAGGGTGGTACGCCAGAAGTTAACCATCGCATGATGACGCTCGGCGGATTCCGGTTTGATCACCACTTCGCCCTGTAACACCTCTTCTTCCGCCGCACTGATTTTGGTGTTGCTAATCACGCCGCGTTTCAGAAGCAGGTAGCGCGTTGCGGCGCCAACCCAGGTATAAATGGTGACTGGCGTATCCCGTTCGCCCGTCCAGGCAATCACACGACGCATGCGTTTAAGCTGTCGATGCACGTCCTGCACTGTCTCCACAGGCTCATCAAACAGTTCGCGGAAGGTATCCGTTACCACTTCGGGGCGAGTGTTCTGAATCAGGTAGGTTTCACACGCCTGGGTGATCAGCGTTAACGAGACGGTATTGATCGCTTTCAGACGACGATTGGCACGCTCCCAGCGGGAAGACTCCATATTGAGATTACTGCGCATCCCTTCCAGCGCCTGCGTGCGGCGCACCAGCGCGCTCCAGGCCTTGTCGACCTCTTCGCTGTCGCCGTGCTTAATGCACAGCTGCATGAGCTGGTACTGGGCAACAATCAGCGCGTCCAGCTCACGATCGACTTCCTGCTTGATGGATCGCGGAGAGAAGAGCAGATCGGCGACAATCGCGCAGACGATACCAATGACAATCTCGCTGCAACGTTCCACGGCGAACTGCGGAGCAAGCAGCGGTTCACTCTGAATGGTGATGATAATAATCAGCGCGGTATATCCCGCCAGGCCCCAGGCGTACGAGTTCTCCACCTTCACCAGCGAAGAGACCCAGGTGCAAAAACCCGCCCAGATACAGCATACAATCAGCATCAGCAGCGGCGTGCGGATCATCAGGATGATAATGGTCAGGGCGGCGATACAGCCGATAAAGGTGCCGATAATACGCAGCATCCCGCGATAGCGAATTGCCCCGGAGTAAGGCTCGCCACCCGCCGCGAAGGCAGGGCCGGCGGCGACGATCGCGGCGGTCAGAACAGCCCAGCGCGGCGTTTCAAGCTGGAAATGGAAGCCAACAAACAGCGCCAGCACAATGGCGCATGCCAGCTTCACGGCGAAGCGGATGTGCTGGCTGGCGATGGAAAAAATGCCCATAGCGATCAACCAAACTCGCGCAGGCGATGGGCGATTTGACGGAAGATAGAATCCTGGCTGGCATCACGGTCTTTTTCACCGGTGATCACTACCGTCGCCGTGGTGCCTGCGGGCCAGAGGTTGCTCTGCTGCTCATCCAGACGAATGCGTACCGGTACGCGCTGCGCCAGACGAACCCACTCGAGGTTAGAATCGACGGTCGCCATCCCTTTTGAATCATTGGTACTGCTGGCGTTGGTCACCCCCGCGGCCACGCTGTCCACGGTTCCTTTCAGGACCCGGTTGCTGCCGAGCGGCGTGATTTCGGCGCGATAGCCCGGACGCACGCCTTCCAGCTTGGTCTCTTCCATATAGGCGAGGACGTAGAAAGAGTTCTGTTTCACCAGCGCCACGGCCGTAGAGCCGCGCGTGATAAACTCACCCGCATAGACGTTGAGGTTGGTTACCCAGCCATCGGACGGGGCGCGGATAACGGTACGTTCCAGATCGAGCTTCGCCAGATCGCGCGTCGCCTGCGCTTTTGCCAGCTGATGCAGCACGGTTTGCAGCACGTTATTGGACTGATCAATCTCTTCCCGGGACATGGCCTGGATGCCCAGCTTGTTACGACGTCCTGCTTCACGCCGTTTTTCAGCGGCCAGCGCGTTGTAATACGCTACGTCGGCTTCCGCTTCTTCCAGCGCTTTTTGATAGCGCGGCTGGTCGATAGTGAACAGTACCTGATCTTTTTTCACCAGCTGGTTATCGTGGACATTGACCGCCGTAATGAGACCGGCGACATCGGGCGCTATCGCGACCACCTCCGCGCTGAAACGCGCATCGCGCGTCCACGGGGATTCGGTGTAATAAACCCAGGCGCGAAAAATAGCGATGAACGCCAGGATGACCAGCGCCATAGTGATGGCAGTGCGGGAGATTTTTCTTGTTAGCGTTTTCACATCAACCTCAGACAAACATGCGCGATATTAAATAGAACAGGCAGCAATACAGCGCGGTATTAAACAATGCAGGATGCCAGACGAAATCATAAATCCCGGTAGGGACCAGCACCTTGCGCACCAGCCAGAAGATCGCCAGTGATAAAAGAAGCTCGAAAAATATCGGTGGGAACGACAGACCGAACACCACGATAACGGGAAACAGACTCATGTTGACCTTGATTAAAGAGATGCAGGTTACTGGATTATTAAGCTCACGCCGCCGCAGGAGAGCATGAATTGCCGGGCGAGAGTGGCGCAGCCGTTATGTAATTAATAATATATTAACGTAACTGTTATGCTGTTATCTATCATATGTGATCTAAATCACTTTTAAGCCAGAGTGAATAATGGAACGTCTAAAACGCATGTCCGTCTTTGCGAAAGTGGTTGAGCAAGGCTCTTTTACCGCCGCAGCACGTCAGCTACAAATGAGCGTCTCATCCATTAGCCAGACAGTGTCAAAACTGGAAGATGAGCTCCAGGTGAAGCTGCTCAACCGCAGCACCCGCAGCATTGGGCTGACGGAAGCGGGTAAAATTTACTATCAGGGCTGCCGTCGAATGCTGCATGAAGTGCAGGATGTTCACGAGCAGCTCTACGCCTTTAACAACACGCCTATCGGCACGCTGCGTATCGGGTGTTCTTCAACTATGGCACAAAATGTTCTCGCTGCCATGACGGCGGAAATGCTGAAAGAGTATCCCGGTTTAACCGTTAATCTGGTAACGGGTATTCCGGCACCGGATCTGATTGCCGATGGGTTAGACGTGGTGATCCGCGTTGGCGCATTGCAGGACTCGAGCCTGTTCTCGCGTCGACTGGGCAGCATGCCGATGGTGGTCTGCGCTTCGAAAAGCTATCTGGCACAGTATGGCGTACCGGAAAAACCTGCCGACCTGAGCAACCACTCGTGGCTGGAATACAGCGTTCGCCCAGATAACGAATTTGAACTGATCGCGCCAGAAGGGCTTTCCACCAAACTGCTGCCTGAAGGCCGCTTCGTGACCAACGATCCGATGACCATCTCACGCTGGCTGGTGGCCGGGGCCGGGATCGCCTACGTGCCGCTGATGTGGGTGATCAACGAGATCAACAGCGGCGAACTGGAGATCCTCTTCCCGCGCTACCAGTCGGATCCGCGCCCGGTGTACGCGCTCTATACCGAAAAGGACAAGCTACCGCTGAAGGTGCAGGTCTGTATTAACTATCTGACGGACTATTTTGTGGAAGTGGCAGAGCTGTTTCAGGGGATGCGGGGAAGAAGGAAAGAGTAGGCCTCCCCCCTCACCCCGGCCCTCTCCCCAAAGGGGCGAGGGAGAAAAGACGGCACGGAGCAGTCCCCTCTCCCCGTTGGGGAGAGGGTTAGGGTGAGGGGAAAATGAAAAAATTACGCCGTGCCGCCCACCGTCAGGTTATCGACCTTCAGGGTTGGCTGGCCCACGCCTACCGGCAGGCTCTGACCTTCTTTACCGCAGACGCCCACGCCGTTATCCAGCTTCAGGTCGTTACCCACCATGGAAATCTGCTGCATGGCCTCAATGCCAGAGCCAATCAGGGTTGCGCCCTTCACCGCTTTGGTCACTTTGCCCTTCTCAATCAGATACGCCTCTGAGGTAGAGAAGACAAATTTACCGGAGGTGATATCCACCTGGCCGCCGCCAAAGTTTGGCGCGAAGATACCGTAATCAACGGATTCGATAATCTCCTGCGGCGTGGATTTACCCGGCAGCATGTAGGTGTTGGTCATGCGCGGCATCGGCAGGTGCGCGTAGGATTCGCGACGACCGTTACCCGTTGGCGCAACGCCCATCAGACGCGCGTTAAGCTTGTCCTGCATGTAACCTTTCAGTACGCCATTTTCGATCAGCACGTTGTACTGGCCCGGCGTGCCTTCATCGTCGATAGAAATCGAGCCGCGACGGTCGAGCATGGTGCCATCATCCACCACGGTACACAGCTCGGAGGAGACAAGCTGCCCCATCTGACCGCTGAATACGGACGTCCCGCGACGGTTGAAATCCCCCTCCAGGCCGTGACCGACCGCTTCGTGCAGCAGCACGCCAGGCCAGCCTGCGCCCAGAACCACCGGCAGCGTACCGGCAGGTGCCGCCACGGCAGACAGGTTGACCAGCGCCATGCGCACGGCTTCTTTTGCCCACGCATCCGCGCGCGCTTCGCCGTCAACGTCGCCGAGGAACCAGTCGTAGCCAAAACGACCGCCGCCACCGCTTGAGCCGCGCTCGCGCTTGCCGTCGTCTTCCACCTGCACGCTGATAGAGAGGCGCACAAGCGGACGCACGTCAGCGGCCAGCGTACCGTCCGTCGCCGCCACCAGAATCAGCTCATAGACCCCGCTCAGACTGGCAGAGACTTCCTGCACGCGTTTGTCCGCCGCGCGAGCCACTTTGTCCACGCGACGCAGGATGTCCAGCTTCTCTTCGCGGCTCATGCTTTGCAGTGGGTCGATGCTGGTAAAAAGCGCAGCGTGCTGCACTTCACCCAGGGTTTTCACGCGACCGTCGCCGGTATCACGCACAATGGTTCGCGCCGCCTGCGCGCTCTGCTCCAGCGCGGCCAGGCTTATCTGGTCTGCATAAGCAAAACCGGTTTTTTCGCCGCTGACGGCGCGCACGCCGACGCCCTGGTCAATGTTATAAGAACCATCTTTAATGATGCTGTCTTCTAAAACCCAGGATTCGTGATAGCTCGACTGGAAATAGAGATCGCCGTAGTCGAGGCGGCGTTCGGTCAGTTGACCAAGAATGGAGAACAGGTCCTGATGGCTCAGGCCGTTCGCTGCGAGCAAATGTTCACTTACCAGGTTCAGACTCATCGTATTGCTACTCGTTCGTTGCCGCCAGTGGCGGTATAAAATCAATATTATTGAGAGTGAGGCAATTACCTGCCCACGTCAAATCATTGCTGTGCTTCTTTGCGCGGCTGGCGCAGCACTTCATTAATCTGCGGTTTATCGATTGGGCCCGTAATGCGGTAACGCAGAATCGAGACTTTGCTCCAGAGCGGCCCCAGCACTTTGCTGGCGGCAAATACCGCCGCGCCAATTATCGGATTGACCACAAAAGCGGTAGCGACACCCACTGTAGCGGAGATTTCCGGGGCAACAACCGCTTCCATATCCAGCTCCCGGCGCACGAGGTTCACTGATCCTTTCATGGCGATGTCCGCTTCCAGGCCGTCCAGCAGCGTATCATCGGTATGCATCACGCCGTCCTTGATCCAGGCCGTTCCGCGAATGGAGTCATAATAGAAACCGTCGTTGAAGGTATCGCTGAAATCGAAGCGCAGCTTGCGCAGCAGCGCGTCAAAGCTCAGCAGGCGCAGTATTTGCCCTGCATGACCGGTGCTAACATCGGCAATTTGTCCCTTACCAAAACGGGTTCTGAGGATACCGTTCAGCGAGGCAACGTCCGGCTGCCACGGTGCCGCGCGCCAGTGCAGATCGTAATTCACATCGAAGGACGATCCGCGAAGCGGCGTGCTGATCCCAAAGAAGTTAGCCGCTGCGTCCAGCTTGTTGCCTTTAATATCGCCCTTCAGCGAGGTGCGCTGTTCACCCGGTTTGTTCACCCACTCGCCAGCGGCGGTCATGCGGCCAAAGCCGGTATCCACCAGCCCACCAGAGAGGCTCAGCGTATTGCCCTGAATAGCAAAATCACCGTCGATACGGCCATATTTTTGTCCCCACAGCCAGCACTCCGCGCAGCGCAGCTGGAGATCGGGCCAGTTGCTGAAATCCACGCGCGACGTTCCACTGCTGCTGAAAGGAGACGTACTTGTCGACTGTGTTTTAGACGCCGTAAAGGTCGGGTTGTAATAGAGATAACGGATAGCCGCCTGCCATGGCGCGTTATCGCGCATCGTCAACGAACCGTTAATTTCACGCCCCTGCGCCTCGACCTTTGAGCCGTTCACCGTCGGCCGGGAGACAATACTCAGGTTGTTCCACTGCTGCCCACCCAGCGTCAGCGCAGGCGTGCGCAAGGTAATGGACTGCGGGAACTGCGCCGTTTGATCGACGTTTTGCCCGACACCTTTCTGAAACAGTGCCAGCCACTCTGCGCCATCCATCGGCGGGAGATTCAGTTCAATGCCCGCCTGCTCCGGCAGCGGCGGCGTGGTACGGCTGTCCGTCGTCCAGATCGCCCTGTCCAGCGTCAGCTTGCGGTTAAGCAGCCAGCGGCTGTTGAAGTGGTTTGTTCCGCCAGCGTTTCCGGTTAAATCGAAGCTGTTGAGGTTGCCCGCAACCTTTACGTTGACGGGCAGTGCTTCACCGCTTTTCTTGTTCAGCGGTGCGGGAAGCTGGCTACTGAGGTTTTTTAGATCGCCCGTAATGTCGACGTTATAGCGCGCACCGGCATGATAAGGCAGGTCGATGGCGACCTTGCCATTCCATGACACCGCGCCGTCCACCGCATTCTCAATCGGCTTCGGCAGAACATCCATGCGTGACGGCTGCCAGTTCGCGTCCATATTGACCGCCACCTGGTAGGCTTTATCGCCCTCGGTGGTGGAGAAATCGATATTGACGGGTTGATTGAACCAGGTCGCTTTCAGCGGCTTACTTTTCAGATTGCCGTTAACAAAGCTGAACTGACCGCTAAGGTTTTTCAGCGTGCTGTCCAGCGGCTTGATATAGAGGCTGTTATTGTTCAGACGAACGTCGCCTTTGGCGGTGGTCATTTCACCGTCGAGCGGGATATCCAGATGTAAGCGAGCATTCACATCACCATCTAACTGCAACTGCTGGAGAGTGGCCGCCAGGGAGTCATCCAGCGGCGTATCTTCAAAATATGGGCCAACCGCTTTACCCGGCCCATTAATATCCGCATCAATCAGCAGTTTCTCTTTGGAGTAATCCGGGATGTTTGCCGTCAGGTTGCTTGCCGTTACGCCGCCCAGCGCAACGCTGTCCGTCTTCATCCACAAGCCGTCATTCAGGAAGTTGAGTTCGATATTCAGATTCTTCAGCGCGGGCCAGTCCGGCTGGAAGGCATAGGTGGCGTTGCGTAGCGGCACCAGAACCTGGAACTGGCCTTCGTTATGCTTATACGGGAACAGGTGCGGATTGCCGCCGTAGACCAGCGTGGCGTTATCCGCCTGACCGCCCTGAATGGCGCCGCTGAGATAGTCTACCAGCGCTTTCCCCATCAGGTTTTCCGGGAAGTAGCGCCACGCCTGCGAACCATCATCCGTGCTGATGCCCGCCAGAATGCCCAGCCACGGCTCAGCGCCTTCAGGCTGTAGATAACGGAAATTACCGCGGGCATGTACCGCTTTGGCTTTTACATCAATATCGCGACCATCGAGCTGAAAACCTTTGTCATTCTTCAGCCAGTTGAGGGTGGCGTTTCCCTTTTCGATCTCCAGTGGCGCACGGAAGACCGTTTCGTACGGCATTTTTGCTTCCTGCATTTCTGCCGTCAGCCTGCCGTTTTCCACGCTTCCTTCCAGTTTACCGCTGAAGTGCTCGGCACCCGGCAGCAGCTTCCACTGTTTCCATGCGAGATTTTTCCATGCCGCCTGAAAACGCGTCTTTTCCGTGGCCTGGAGCGGAATATCCAGCGCCAGCCGGTTTATCTGCCCGCTCGGTTGCGTCGCCAGCCAGATTTCGCCCAGCTCCGGGGAGAGTTTTGCGGCCATTGAACGCAGCCCTTCGATCGCCGTCAGATCCAGGTTACTGGCGCGGATACGCAGCTCATCGCTGCGTTTACCGTTTATCCCGCCGACGTCCTGCTCCGGCATCCACGCCAGCGTCAGCGCGCCGCGCGGCCAGGGTTTGTTATCCATGGAGATGCGCGTATCCGGAATAGCGAACTGCCAGCCGCCTTTATCCTGCGTCACGTGTGCGGTGAGGTTATCGACGGAAAGCTGATGCTGATGGTTTTCCCCCTTCCAGCTCGCGCCCCCCTGCTTAAGCCAGATATCGCCGCTGGCGAATGCCCCGTTCGTCAGGGTCATCCAGCCTTCCAGGCTGAAGCGCGCGGTTTCCAGCTGCATGTTCTGCTGTAGCCACTCACCCAGCCACGGCTTCACGTCCACGTCGTCCGCCTGTAGCCACACCCTGCCGTTGTTCAGCAGGCCATTGTCGTCGCGCAGATCCATCCGCACCTGCATAACGCCGTGCTGCCCGTTCAGGCTGGAGAGATTCACCTGCCCCTCGGCGCGGTGGCGATCTTTCCCGTTTAGCCAGGTCAGCTGTGGGATCGCCAGCTCAGCGCGCTGTCCGGAAAGGGTTATAAAGCTCACTTCGCTGTCGCGGAGATCGAAATGATCGAACTGACGCAGGAAGAGATCGCTGATACGGCTGGTTTCCAGCCCACGATCGCTGTCGCCGCTTTGCAGCGGCGTGTTGGTCATAAGCTGAAGTTGCCAGAAGGTGAGATCGCGAAACTGCCAGCGCAGATGCAGCAGGCTTTGCCAGACATCCAGCGCCAGGGTGACGCGTTTGATTTTAAGATGGCCGCCATCTTTCAGGATGGCGCTGATATCCCGCGCATCAAGCGTCGGGCCAAAGTTCTGCCAGCTTGCCTCGATATGGCTCACGTCCACCGGCAGACCGGTGGCAGATTCGATTTTTGCCAGGATCTGCGGCCGCCAGCTGTCCAGATGCGGCAAGGCGAGACGCAGCCCGCTCACGAGCAACGCGACAATCACGACCAGCGTTGCCCCTGTAAGCAGTAAAATCCCCGGCAATCGCCTCACGCGTCTCTCCTTGTCAGCCTTAAATCTCGCAGCGAACTGCGTTTACATCATGACGACGTCAAACTGCTCCTGGTTATAGAGCGGCTCAATTTGCACTTTTACCTGTTTGCCGACAAAGATTTCCACTTCCGCCAGCGCGTGCGACTCTTCCCCTTTCAGGGCCTCTGCCACCGCAGGGGAAGCATAGACCAGAAAACGGTCTGAGTCGTAGGCATGATGGACACGGACAATCTCACGCATGATCTCGTAGCAGACCGTCTCCACCGTCTTTACCGTTCCGCGTCCATGGCAGGTTGGACACTCATTACACAGGACATGTTCCACGCTTTCGCGGGTCCGTTTCCGGGTCATTTCCACCAGACCGAGCTGCGAGAAGCCATTGATGCTGGTTTTCACGCGATCTTTACTCAGCGCCTGCTCCAGGGAGTGCAGCACGCGACGGCGGTGGTCTTCATTATTCATATCGATAAAGTCGATGATGATAATACCGCCCAGATTACGCAGGCGAAGCTGGCGTGCGATGGCCTGCGTCGCTTCTATATTGGTATTAAAGATGGTGTCATCGAGGTTGCGATGGCCGACAAACGCGCCGGTGTTGATGTCGACGGTGGTCATCGCTTCGGTCTGATCAATAATCAGATAGCCACCCGATTTCAGCTCAACCTTACGCTCCAGCGCACGCTGGATTTCGTTTTCAACGTCATAGAGATCAAATATCGGCTGGCGTCCGGTGTAATGCTCCAGCAGCCCCGGCATTTCCGGGATGTACTCGGCGGTGAACTCCAGTAAGGCTTCGTACGTCAGACGGGAGTCCACGCGGATTCGGTCGAGCTGCGCATCGGCGAAATCACGTAATACGCGCTGAGCGAGCGCCAGCTCACCGTACAGCCGGTAGCGGGTCTGGTTGCGTTTTTTACGCTCCATCACTTTGGTCCAGACGCGCTTCAGATAGGCCGCATCCGAGGCCAGGTCTTCTTCGCTGATCCCTTCCGCTGCGGTACGGATAATAAACCCGCCCTGCTCGTCGCAGTAGGCGCTGACCACCTTTTTCAGGCGTTCACGCTCGCTTTCGCTCTCAATACGCTGTGACACGCCGACGTGCGACGCCCCCGGCATAAAGACCAGATAACGTGAAGGAAGGGTGATGTCGGTGGTCAGACGCGCGCCTTTGGTGCCCAGCGGATCTTTTACCACCTGCACCATCAGATCCTGGCCCTGACGCACCAGCTCAGAGATGTCGCGCACGGCAAACTGTTTTTGCTCTTCGCCTGCCACGCATTCGGTATGCGGCATGATGTCGGAGGCGTGCAAAAACGCCGCTTTATCGAGCCCAATATCTACAAAAGCCGCCTGCATACCCGGCAGTACACGACTGACACGACCTTTGTAGATATTGCCTACGATTCCGCGCCGCGCTTCACGCTCAATATGAATTTCCTGAAGAATGCCACCATCAATGTAGGCCACACGGGTTTCCGATGGCGTTACGTTTACCAACAATTCAGCCGTCATAATTATCCCTTCCCTCACGCAGTGAGTTAAAATTGCTCAGCAACTCATACGTTTCCACCAGCGGTAAGCCGACTACGGCGTGATAGCTGCCATTTATCTTCCTGACAAAACAGCCACCCAACCCTTGAATACCGTATGCACCTGCTTTATCCATAGGTTCACCGCTGGCGATATAGCCGGCGATCTCCTCGTCGGTGAGGACTCTGAACGTCACTTCCGTTACCACAAGGCAATCCAGAACGTACTGGCTGTCTGCCAGCGCTACCGCCGTCATCACCTGATGGGTTTGTCCGGACATGTTACGCAGCATCCGCGCAGCATGGTCTGCGTCGCGGGGTTTCTCAAGCACCTCACCATTGAGGATGACGATGGTATCGGCCCCCAGCACCGGTAAGTCACGCGGCACGCATGCAACGCCCGCCTGCGCTTTTTCACGCGCCAGACGGGAGACATACTGCTGAGCGCTTTCGCCCTCAGCACGTTTTTCTTCGATACCGGTAACGATGCGTTCGAAGGATACACCCAACTGCGCGAGCAGTTCCTGGCGACGCGGAGAACCGGAGGCAAGATACAAAGACGTCATAGAAACCTTTTATTGCACGGCAAACTGCTGGCGAATTTTACGCATCAGCAGGAACAGCCACGGCCAGAGCACACCGTTTACTACACTACTCCAGAACACTTCCGGTCGGAAAGAGACGTTGATCACTAAAAACTCTGCCCAGAAAACAACGATATCCGCAGCGAGCGACAACAACATCACCACCAGCGCCTGTTGCCAGAGCGCAAGGTTACGAAAGAGCTGGAATTTGAGTGCAACGAGATACGCAATAATGCTCATGGATAAGGCGCGGACGCCAAGCGTAGAGCCACTGATAAGATCCAGTATGGCACCCATCACAAAACCTGTGCCGACATTTACGCGGTGCGGCAGGGCAAGGATCCAGTAGAGCAAAATGAGTAATACCCAGTTTGGCCGGAAAACAAGAATGTCGTCCGGCCAGGGCATAATTTGCAGCAACAATGCAACGAGGAATGAGAGCCAGATTACCCAGCGCCCCTGGCTACGATAACTGGCCACTACTGCCCTCCACCCGAGACTTGCGGCGGTGGCGGCGCATCCGGTAGCGGCTGCGTTAACCCCGTCGCCGGAGCCGGTACGGGCGCAGGTGGCCCCATTGCATCCGGCGCAGGCAGCACCTGCGGCATCATCTGCATCAGGCGCTCATTGGCCACGCGATGCACATCTTCCGGCGTCATCGGGTTAGCGCCGTTGCGATCGGCGCCCCATAGCAGCAGCAGGTAGCGTAAACGCTGCAAGCCAGCCGTTGGACGCGCCTGGATCACGGTGTAGGCACGTTGAGTGTCGAGCTTCACGGAAGAGACAACCGCAACCGGGTAGCCTTCAGGGAAACGACCGCCCAGACCAGACGTCACCAGCACGTCACCCACGCGGATATCCGTGTTGGCGGGCAGGTGTTCCAGTTGCAGATCGTCGGTACAACCATTACCGGCGGCAATTACGCGAATATCGTTACGCAGCACCTGAATCGGCAGTGCATGGGTGGCATCGCAAATCAGCAGCACACGGCTGGTCAGTTTGGCAACCGCCACGACCTGGCCCACAACGCCTTTATCGCTGATGACAGGCTGACCTTCGTATACGCCGTTCACGCTGCCTTTATCAATCACCACCTGATCGCTGTATGGATCGTTTACGGTGGAGATCACCTGGGTGACCATTTTCTGTTCATCCTGGCGCAGCGGCGAGCCAAGCAGTTCCCGCAGACGCGCGTTTTCCTGCTTATATTGCCCCAGCATCAGTAGCTCGCTGTTTTTCAGCAGCAGTTCCTGGCGTAATGCACGGTTTTCGAGTTCGAGCTGGTCACGCGATGAAAGCGTTTGCGACACGGAGTCGAGCAGTTCACGGGGACCATTTGAAATAAAGTAGAAAGGACTGACGGCGGTATCCATGTACGTTCGGATCTGGCTGAACGTACCGAGGCGGCTATCGGCAATAATGACCCCGAGCGCCACCAGAACCGCCAGGATCAGGCGAAACTGTAGCGACGGGCCACGGCTAAAAATTGGCTTCATAGGCTATGCGTATTCTCGCGTCAGAGAGAAAGGGTAGCCATTTGCTACCCTCTCACACCCGACTACTCTTCGCTAAACAAGTCGCCGCCGTGCATGTCGATCATTTCCAGCGCCTTGCCACCACCACGGGCGACGCAAGTCAGTGGATCTTCTGCAACTACGACAGGAATACCTGTCTCTTCCATTAACAGGCGGTCGAGGTTACGCAGCAGCGCACCACCACCGGTCAGAACCATACCGCGCTCGGAGATATCGGAGGCCAGCTCTGGCGGGCACTGTTCCAGCGCTACCATCACCGCGCTCACGATGCCGGTCAGCGGCTCCTGCAACGCTTCCAGGATTTCGTTGGAGTTCAGGGTGAATCCGCGTGGCACGCCTTCTGCCAGGTTACGACCGCGAACTTCGATCTCGCGAACTTCATCACCCGGATAGGCAGAACCGATTTCATGCTTGATGCGCTCTGCGGTCGCTTCACCGATCAGAGAGCCGTAGTTACGGCGAACGTAATTAATGATGGCTTCGTCGAAACGGTCGCCGCCGATACGCACGGAAGAGGAGTACACCACGCCGTTCAGGGAGATAACGGCCACTTCAGTGGTACCGCCACCGATATCCACCACCATAGAACCGGTTGCTTCAGAAACCGGCAGACCCGCACCAATTGCCGCAGCCATCGGTTCTTCAATCAGGAACACTTCACGCGCACCGGCACCCTGAGCGGATTCACGGATTGCACGGCGTTCAACCTGGGTTGCGCCAACCGGCACACACACCAGTACGCGCGGGCTTGGGCGCATGAAGCTGTTGCTGTGAACCTGCTTGATGAAGTGCTGAAGCATTTTTTCGGTCACGAAGAAGTCAGCAATAACGCCATCTTTCATTGGGCGGATCGCGGCAATGTTGCCCGGCGTACGGCCCAGCATCTGCTTCGCATCATGGCCTACTGCGGCCACGCTTTTTGGCGAGCCAGCACGATCCTGACGAATGGCCACAACGGAAGGCTCATTCAATACGATGCCTTGTCCTTTTACATAGATAAGGGTATTCGCGGTACCCAGGTCAATGGACAGGTCATTGGAAAACATGCCACGAAATTTTTTCAACATACTAAGGGATAATCCTGAAAGCTGGGGCGGAAAACAAAATCCGCTTACTTTACCAACCACACGCAGCAGCGACAAGGCGCAAAAATCGTCTGCTACGGTGAAAATTAGTGCAGCACGTTTCCTTTGTTACAAATTCATCCCCTGAATCCCTCAGGGCTGAGTAAACAGCAGCGTCCCTCACTTTCACTTGTAACCTATAAAAGGTCGTTCACTGGCTTTTATGCTCGTCTTACTCAAAGCTACAGGCGCGATATTCTACGTGAAAACAAAGTAAACGGCAGGTCAAACAGAGTATCTTTGCAAATATTTTTTCACATTGGTGTCAAGCGGCTGAGAGGCGGCAAAAAAATCCCCCTGACCGCCCGTCACGCCGCGCTCTGTCAACATCTGCCATTCACTGCGTGAACGTACGCCTGCGGCAAATACTTGCGTTTGCGTTCCTTTGCACGCCTCCACCAGGCTTTGTACCAGCAACTGGTTTTCCGTGCGCTTTTCGATATTCCTTACCAGACCCGGATGCAGCTTCAATAATTCGACATCCAGCTCTTTGATCCAGCTGGTGCTGACCAGGGTAAGACCCGCCTGTGTTACCGCCACGCGAGCCCCAAGCGCATTGATTAAACGCACAACCGAGCGCAACCGGCTGATGTGTTGACCTACATCTGCCTCTGCAAGTTCAAAAATAATGCGTTTGCGTTGCGATTTTTCGCATTGCATTAACGTGTCACGTAACCAACGCTGAAAACGCGGACGGATCAGCGATTCGACGGTCACCTGTAAAGCCAGATTTTCTTCAGGCCAGTACGATAAAAACGGAATGAGGCGGGTGATTTGCTGGCGGTCATACTCTTCGGACAATCCGAATTGCAGCACCATCGGCAAATACTCTGCGGAGATAACCTCCTCGGTCCCATCAAAAATACGGCACATCAGCTCACGATGATGGACATGACCATTTTTTATGACCGCCGGTTTTTGATAGATGCGCGGTCCACCCCGGCTCAGCATCTGTTCAATCAGGGTTCGCCAGCGTACGTTACCGCGCCCTTTTTCCGGTAGCGTATCATCATAGACCGCCCAGCCGTTCGCCCCCTGCAATACGGCGTTGCGCGTGGCCGCTTCTGCATGTTCCATCACCTGCTCCGTCGACTGACCGCCGCGCCAGGCACAGATGCCCATATGCACCATGTCGTCGCGGTCGAGCATTTTGCTCTGGGGTAGCGCATCGACGGCTTTCAACAGCTGGCTGGCGATACTCTCGGACTCCTTTAAGGTGCGATGCGGCAGCAAGACAGCAAAGTCGCTGCGGTGGTAGCGTGCCAGTAACGCGCCGGGGTAGCGCATAATAAAGGTGGACAGCAGGTTAATCAGCGTGAAGAGGTTCTCTTCCGCCACGCGCTGGCCCCAGGTATCACGGAGCAGATCGAAGTCGGGCAGGCGAATCATCATTACCACGCCATGCGTCCCCACCTTTTCGGGATCATCAAGAAGCGTAGCCAGCTGATTATCAAAGAAGAGACGGTTGTTAAGGCCCGTTTTGTTATCCTGCGCGGCGTAGGAGCGAATCAACGTGTCCATACGGCTACGCTGATCGCTGGCAAACTGGATTTCGGAGAGCAGCACGTCCAGGGCGCTACTGGTACGTGATGGCCATTCATAAACCGATCCCCGTACCTGCGGACCCCGCTCGCCATTCAGTATTCGCACCGAGCGTGTTTCCAGCAGTTCCTGGCCGGAAAGTTGACGACGCTGCCAGCGAACGGCGAGGAAAATCAGCAGGACGATCAAGGCAACGGCGATGGTTAAGGGCGCGGTGGTCATGAGCGAGCGTAAATAGTTGCTCATCGGATCCTGGTACATCAGATGGATTGTCATACCCGGATGTTTAAGTGAGCGTACCGTTATGTCCCGATACTGATCTACCGTGCCGGCAGGACGGTAGCTGCCCTGACGGGTATGGCTGAAAACGGTCTGCTTCCCCTGTTTAATGTCGATCTGCACGATATCCACAGGCACCATTAACTCATCCAGTTCACGCGAAAGTGCCGGGAAGGAGGTTGTAATCAGGCGAGTGTCGATAACCGATGCAACCGATTCTACCCGGTTAACCAGCTTATCCTGGATGGCATTATAAAAGCTCAGCGAGCAGCCGATTAGCGTGACAAATATGGTCAGTCCCGTCAGCAAGGTGATAAAAGCTGAGAACTTCGTCGTTAATCGCATCCTTGAGATTACTCCGTGGGTTGAAGGGGTCGCAAGTGAGCGCTAACTTGCATTTCAAATGCGGCATACTACCAAACCTGGTGTATCTGGCAATTTATTGCGTTAAATCGGCACTGCGTTTCATTGAGCGAGTATAGTCTTCAGTACATATTTTCCCATCATCAATCCTAGTGAGGACCCTGTATGCAGGCTTTGATCTTAGAACAGCAGGACGGCAAAACCGTTGCCTCGGTGCAAGCCATTGACGAGAGCCGCCTGCCGGAGGGCGACGTGACCGTAGATATCGACTGGTCAAGCCTGAACTATAAAGATGCACTGGCCATTACGGGAAAAGGTAAAATCATCCGAAATTTCCCAATGGTGCCAGGCATCGACTTGGCTGGACGCGTGCATACCAGTGAAGATCCGCGTTTTCACGCCGGACAGCAGGTGCTGCTCACCGGCTGGGGCGTAGGTGAAAACCACTGGGGAGGACTGGCAGCGCAGGCGCGCGTAAAAGGTGACTGGCTGGTCCCGATGCCGAAAGGCCTGGACGGCCGTAAGGCGATGATCATCGGCACGGCAGGTTTCACCGCCATGCTCTGCGTGATGGCGCTGGAAGAGGCCGGGATCCGTCCTGACTCTGGCGAAATTGTCGTGACCGGCGCCAGCGGTGGCGTGGGCAGCACGGCCGTCACGCTGCTGCACAAGCTGGGGTACCTGGTCGCCGCCGTCTCTGGCCGCGAAAGTACGCATGATTATCTACGTCAGTTGGGCGCAAGCCGTATTCTGAGCCGCGACGAATTCGCCGAGACCCGTCCGCTGGAAAAACAGGTCTGGGCTGGCGCTGTAGATACCGTCGGCGACAAAGTGCTGGCGAAGGTGCTGGCGCAAATGAATTACGGTGGCTGCGTGGCGGCCTGTGGTCTGGCGGGTGGTTTTGCCCTGCCGACGACGGTGATGCCATTTATTCTGCGTAACGTGCGTCTTCAGGGTGTCGATTCGGTCATGACCCCAGCCGAGCGGCGGGCTGAGGCCTGGGAACGTCTGGCGCGGGATCTGCCAGCCTCATTCTATGAGCAGAGCGCCACTGAGATTACCCTGAGCCAGGCGCCAGAGTACGCCAATAAAATCATGGACAACCAGTTCCACGGTCGTGCGCTGGTTAAAATCGCCTAATCTTCAAATTTTCGTGACATATTCGCGCTAACCCTCCTCCTCCGTCATGCTTAGAAAAACGCCTGACGGAGGATGCCATGAAAACCCGAAAACTGACGGAAGCAGACGTAACGTCCGAGTCTGTCTTTATGCTACAGCGTCGCCAGATCCTGAAAATGCTTGGCATCAGCGCCACTGCCCTGACGCTCACCCCTGCGGCCCACGCCGATCTGCTCGACTGGTTTAAGGGCAATGACCGCCCGAAAGCCCCCTCTGGCGCACCGCTTAACTTCACCAAACCGGCGCAATGGCAGAATAAACTGACGTTGACGCCGGAAGATAAAGTCACCGGCTATAACAACTTCTATGAGTTTGGCCTTGATAAGGCCGATCCTGCCGCCAACGCCGGGAGCATGAAAACCGATCCCTGGACGCTGAAGATTGATGGCGAAGTGGCAAAGCCGCTGACGCTGGATCATCATGACCTCACCACCCGCTTCCCACTTGAAGAACGCATTTACCGTATGCGCTGTGTGGAAGCCTGGTCGATGGTGGTGCCGTGGGTAGGTTTCCCTTTGCATAAACTGCTGGCGCTGGTTGAGCCCACCAGCAACGCGAAGTATGTTTCTTTCCAGACGCGCTATGCCCCGGACGAGATGCCAGGCCAGAAGGATCGGTTTATCGGCGGCGGGCTGGAGTATCCCTACGTTGAAGGTTTACGTCTCGACGAAGCCATGCATCCGCTTACGCTGCTCACCGTCGGGGTTTACGGCAAAGCGCTGCCGCCGCAAAACGGGGCGCCCATTCGCCTGACCGTACCGTGGAAATACGGTTTCAAGGGCATCAAATCGATCGTCAGCATTAAGCTCACCCGTGAACGCCCACCCACCACCTGGAACCTCGCAGCGCCAGATGAGTATGGTTTTTTTGCCAACGTTAACCCGCACGTTGATCATCCACGCTGGTCGCAAGCGACGGAACGTTTTATCGGTTCCGGCGGCGCGCTGGATGTTAAACGCCAGCCAACGCTGCTGTTTAACGGCTATGCAGATGAGGTGGCATCCCTCTATCGTGGGCTGAATTTACGGGAGAACTTCTAAGTGCGTTTAACGGCAAAGCAGATAACCTGGCTGAAGGTACTCCTGCATTTAGCCGGATTGCTCCCCTTTATCTGGCTCTTTTGGGCAGCCAGCCAGGGACAGTTCAGTGCCGATCCGGCTAAAGATATTCAGCATTTTACGGGTCGGATGGCTCTGAAATTTTTGCTGGCGACCTTGCTCGTCTCACCGCTTGCGCGCTACGCTAAACAGCCATTGCTAATACGTACCCGTCGGCTTTTGGGGCTATGGTGTTTTGCCTGGGCGACGCTGCATCTCACCAGTTACGCCCTGCTGGAACTGGGCATTAACAACCTGGCACTCCTTGGCAGCGAACTGGTTACGCGTCCTTATCTGACGCTGGGTATCGTAAGCTGGCTGGTTTTACTGGCACTGACGCTGACATCCACGCAGTACGCGCAGCGAAAAATGGGACGGCGCTGGCTACTGCTGCACAACTTCGTCTATCTTGTCGCGATCCTCGCGCCCATCCATTACCTGTGGTCGGTGAAGATATTATCTCCTCAGCCGGTCATCTACGCCCTGCTGGCATTGGCCCTTTTAGCATGGCGTTACAAGAAGTTCCGCCAGTGGGTACGATAGTCCACGAAACTGTGCGTTTTCCCGCAGATTATTTATCAGCCGCGAATCTTTTTCGGATAGCGGTTGATAATCTTCCCTGATAAGACCAGTATTTAGCTGCCAAATGCTACGAAATCGTTATAATGTGCGACTTCGGTTTTCCGGACAGGGGTTTTTGGCCTCTGAAAGGGTGACAATTGCGTGTTGAGGGTATATGTTGTTTTTTACCCGAAAATCGCAGGAGATAGCGGCACAATGGCTGACAAATTCCAAATTTTAGTATTGAACGGACCGAACCTGAACATGCTCGGCACCCGTGAGCCAGAGAAGTACGGCACGCTGACATTGAGCGAAATTGTTAACCGTCTGGGTACGGAAGCAGCCTCGCTGAATGTGGATTTGGACCATTTTCAGTCAAACGCGGAGTACGCAATCATCGACCGTATTCATCAGGCTAAAGACACTGTGGACTATATCCTGATCAATCCGGCCGCGTTTACGCACACCAGTGTTGCTATACGCGACGCACTGCTCGCGGTGAGTATCCCGTTTATCGAGATCCATCTGAGTAACGTGCACGCCCGAGAGCCGTTCCGCCACCATTCCTACTTGTCAGATATCGCCGCTGGCGTGATATGTGGGCTGGGTGCAGACGGCTATTCATACGCTTTACAGACAGCGGTAAAACGCTTGTCACAATCACACTAAACAAGAGTACGGAACCCACTCATGGATATTCGTAAGATTAAAAAACTGATCGAGCTGGTTGAAGAATCAGGCATCTCCGAACTGGAAATTTCTGAAGGCGAAGAGTCTGTACGCATCAGCCGTGCAGCCCCAGCCGCTAGCTTCCCGGTAATGCAGCAAGCTTATGCTGCGCCAGTGCAGCAGCCTGCGCTCACCGCAGCCGTTGCACCAGCAGCAGAAGCCGCACCTGCAGCAGCTGCAGAAATCAGTGGTCACATCGTACGTTCCCCAATGGTTGGTACTTTCTACCGCACCCCGAGCCCGGACGCGAAAGCGTTCATCGAAGTGGGTCAGAAAGTCAACGTAGGCGATACCCTGTGCATCGTTGAAGCCATGAAAATGATGAACCAGATCGAAGCAGACAAATCAGGTACTGTGAAAGCGATTCTGGTCGAAAGTGGTCAGCCGGTAGAATTTGACGAGCCGCTGGTCGTCATCGAGTAACGAGGCGAACATGCTGGATAAAATTGTTATCGCCAACCGTGGCGAGATTGCACTGCGTATTCTTCGTGCCTGTAAAGAACTGGGCATCAAGACCGTGGCCGTGCACTCAAGCGCGGATCGCGATTTAAAACACGTATTGCTGGCGGATGAGACGGTCTGTATCGGTCCGGCTCCGTCCGTAAAAAGCTATCTGAACATCCCGGCGATCATCAGCGCCGCCGAAATCACTGGCGCGGTCGCGATTCACCCGGGTTATGGTTTCCTCTCTGAGAACGCCAACTTTGCTGAGCAGGTTGAACGCTCTGGCTTTATCTTCATTGGCCCGAAAGCCGACACCATTCGCCTGATGGGTGACAAAGTGTCTGCCATCACCGCGATGAAAAAAGCCGGCGTGCCAACCGTACCGGGCTCTGACGGCCCGCTGACCGACGATATGGATGCTAACCGCGCCCATGCTAAACGCATTGGCTACCCGGTTATCATCAAGGCGTCTGGCGGCGGCGGCGGTCGCGGTATGCGCGTTGTACGCAGCGATGCTGAACTGGCGCAGTCCATCTCCATGACCAAAGCGGAAGCGAAAGCGGCTTTCAGCAATGACATGGTGTACATGGAAAAATACCTGGAAAACCCACGCCACATCGAAATTCAGGTGCTGGCTGACGGTCAGGGCAACGCGATCTATCTGGCTGAACGTGACTGCTCCATGCAGCGTCGTCACCAGAAAGTCGTCGAAGAAGCGCCAGCGCCGGGCATTACGCCGGAACTGCGTCGCTACATCGGTGAGCGTTGCGCCAAAGCGTGTGTCGATATCGGCTATCGCGGGGCGGGTACCTTTGAGTTCCTGTTCGAAAACGGCGAGTTCTACTTCATTGAGATGAACACCCGTATTCAGGTTGAACACCCGGTGACCGAAATGATCACCGGCGTTGACCTGATCAAAGAACAGCTGCGTATCGCAGCCGGTCAGCCGCTGTCCATCAAACAGGAAGAAGTTGTGGTTAAAGGCCATGCGGTAGAGTGCCGTATCAACGCCGAAGACCCGAACACCTTCCTGCCAAGCCCGGGTAAAATCACACGTTTCCACGCGCCGGGTGGCTTTGGTGTGCGCTGGGAGTCCCATATTTACGCCGGTTACACCGTACCGCCGTATTATGACTCAATGATCGGTAAGCTGATCTGCTACGGCGAAAACCGTGACGTGGCCATTGCCCGCATGAAGAACGCCCTTCAGGAGCTGATCATCGACGGGATCAAAACCAACGTAGATCTCCAGATGCGCATCATGAGCGACGAGCACTTCCAGAATGGTGGTACTAACATCCACTACCTGGAGAAAAAACTCGGTCTGAACGAGAAGTAAGAGACCAGTGTTGCTAAAAGGCCGGATTATCCGGCCTTTTTTATTTCTGGGGATCGCAAAGCCCCATCATGTACAATCCCCGCTTTCTTCATCCACAAGGGACAAAAAATGGACAAACGTTTTGTTCAGGCCCATAAAGAAGCGCGCTGGGCGCTGTGGCTGACCCTTCTCTATCTCGCTGCATGGTTAGTAACTGCTTACTTACCTGATTCAGCGATTGGCATTACCGGCCTCCCGCACTGGTTTGAAATGGCCTGCCTGCTGCTGCCGCTGGTGTTTATTGTGCTGTGCTGGGCGATGGTGAAATTCATCTATCGCGATATCTCCCTGGAGGACGATGATGCAGCTTGAAGTCATTCTGCCGCTTGTCGCTTACCTGTTCCTGGTGTTTGGCCTGTCGGTTTATGCGATGCGTAAACGTTCAACCGGTACCTTTCTGAACGAGTATTTCCTCGGGAGCCGCTCAATGGGGGGCGTCGTGCTGGCCATGACGCTGACCGCTACTTACATCAGCGCCAGCTCGTTTATCGGTGGCCCGGGCGCCGCTTATAAGTACGGACTGGGCTGGGTACTGCTGGCCATGATCCAGCTGCCTGCCATCTGGCTCTCTCTGGGCATACTGGGTAAAAAGTTTGCCATTCTGGCCCGTCGCTACAATGCCGTGACGCTGAACGATATGCTGTTTGCCCGCTATCAGAGTCGCTTGCTGGTATGGCTGGCAAGCCTGAGTCTGCTGGTGGCGTTTATTGGTGCGATGACGGTGCAGTTTATCGGCGGCGCACGTCTGCTGGAAACGGCAGCCGGGATCCCCTACGAGACGGGTCTGGTCATTTTCGGTGTGAGTATCGCGCTGTACACCGCGTTTGGCGGGTTCCGTGCCAGCGTTCTGAACGACACGATGCAGGGAATGGTGATGCTCATTGGCACACTCGTTCTGCTGGTGGGTATCGTGCATGCCGCAGGGGGCCTGAGCCATGCGGTTGAAACCCTGGAAGCGATCGATCCGAAACTGGTCTCGCCGCAGGGGGCGGATGACATCCTCTCTCCAACCTTTATGACCTCGTTCTGGGTGCTGGTGTGCTTTGGCGTGATTGGCCTGCCGCATACCGCCGTGCGCTGCATTTCATATAAAGACAGCAAAGCGGTACACCGCGGGATTATTATCGGGACAATTGTGGTGGCAATCCTGATGTTTGGTATGCACCTTGCGGGCGCGCTGGGACGCGCGGTGATTCCTGACCTTACCGTACCGGATCTGGTCATTCCAACCCTGATGGTGAAAGTACTTCCGCCGTTTGCTGCCGGAATTTTCCTCGCCGCACCCATGGCGGCCATTATGTCGACCATCAACGCTCAGTTGCTGCAAAGTTCCGCTACGATCATTAAAGATCTCTATCTGAATTTGCGCCCTGAACAGGTCGAAAATGAGCGACGCCTCAAGCGCATGTCGGCGGTGATTACCCTGGTGCTGGGGGCGTTGCTGCTGCTGGCCGCGTGGCGTCCACCGGAGATGATCATCTGGTTGAACCTGCTCGCCTTTGGCGGGCTGGAAGCCGTTTTCCTGTGGCCGCTGGTGCTGGGGCTGTACTGGGAACGCGCGAATGCCGCGGGTGCATTAAGCGGCATGATTGTCGGGGGCGTCCTGTATGCCGTTCTCGCCACGTTGAAAATTCAGTATCTTGGCTTTCACCCGATCGTGCCTTCGTTACTGTTAAGTTTACTGGCGTTTGTGGTGGGTAACCGTTTTGGCCGTCCCGTTCCACCCGCCACCCTGATTTCTACTGATAAATAAAGAGTTTTGCCATGCCGTGGATCCAATTGAAACTGAACACAACCGGCGCGAACGCCGAAGAACTGAGTGATGCGCTGATGGAGGCCGGTTCGGTCTCTATCACGTTCCAGGACACGCATGACACGCCGGTCTTTGAGCCGCTACCAGGCGAAACGCGCCTGTGGGGTGATACGGACGTTATCGGCCTGTTCGATGCAGAAACCGACATGAAAGAGGTCGTGGCGATTCTGGAAAACCATCCGCTGCTGGGCGCGGGTTTCGCGCATAAAATCGAACAGCTGGAAGACAAAGACTGGGAACGCGAGTGGATGGACAACTTCCATCCAATGCAGTTTGGTCAGCGTCTGTGGATCTGCCCAAGCTGGCGCGACGTTCCCGATGAAAATGCGGTCAACGTAATGCTGGATCCGGGTCTGGCGTTCGGCACCGGTACCCACCCGACAACCTCCCTGTGCCTGCAATGGCTGGATGGCCTGGATCTGGAAGGCAAAACCGTGATCGACTTCGGTTGCGGATCCGGGATCCTCGCTATCGCGGCGCTGAAACTGGGCGCGGCAAAAGCCATCGGGATCGACATCGATCCGCAGGCGATTCAGGCCAGCCGTGATAACGCCGAGCGTAATGGTGTTTCCGATCGCCTTGAACTGTATCTGCCTGATGCACAGCCAGAGGCCATGAAAGCCGATGTGGTGGTCGCGAATATCCTGGCTGGCCCGTTACGCGAGCTGGCGCCGTTAATCAGCGTGCTGCCGGTTGAAGGCGGTCTGCTGGGCCTGTCCGGTATCCTTGCCAGCCAGGCAGACAGCGTCTGTGAAGCCTACGCCGATCTCTTTGCGCTCGACCCGGTTGTCGAGAAAGAAGAGTGGTGTCGCATCACCGGTCGTAAAAAATAAGCCTTTGGCGTGGTCGTCTGACCACGCCTTTTTCCTTCGGTTTTTTCTCCCCCCTTCATCCTTTCTTCGATAAAATAACCACACAAATCACAATGTTACTCATTGATTTGGATAATAAAATTCACAGGAAGAATACGATGAAACACATTTCAGGCAAGGCAGCGCTGCTGGCGCTGAGCGTGATTTCGGCTTCAACTTACGCCTCACACTGGAGCTATCAAGGAGAAGGCGCACCGGAACACTGGGGCGAACTGGACGAGGCGTACAAGACGTGTAAAAGCGGGATGTATCAGTCGCCGGTTAACATTGATAATACGGTCAAAGCTCACATCTCTCCGCTGGAAACGCACTATATCGACGGCCCGGTCACCCTGACAAACAACGGCCATACTATCCAGGCGAGTGAAAATGCCGATACACGCGACAGCATCACGCTTGATAAACAGACCTGGACATTACAGCAGTTCCATTTCCATGCGCCTTCCGAAAACACGGTGCACGGTAAAAAATACGCAATGGAAATGCATCTGGTCCATAAAAACGCTGACGGCGAACTGACGGTCGTTGCCGTTATGTTCGATCAGGGCG
The DNA here is from genome assembly GCF_020224095.1 of Enterobacter sp. CCUG 70166. Classification (NCBI taxonomy): domain Bacteria; kingdom Pseudomonadati; phylum Pseudomonadota; class Gammaproteobacteria; order Enterobacterales; family Enterobacteriaceae; genus Enterobacter; species Enterobacter sp. CCUG 70166. The sequence goes on along the minus strand of NZ_NRIQ01000028.1, from coordinate 26,665 downwards.
CGGCAAACGCTGCACTGGATAAACTCTGGGGCGTGATGCCAGGGCAGGTTGACCAGAACGTTACAATTAAGCCAACCCTCGATATGAATAAATTACTGCCTGCGGATAAAACCTACTGGCGTTTTAGCGGCTCCCTGACCACGCCACCGTGCTCAGAAGGGGTGACATGGTTGGTGCTCAAGCATCCGCTGACCGTCTCTGCTGAACAGCTGCAAAAATTCACTCACACTATGCACCACGAAAACAGCCGCCCGGTTCAGCCGCTTCATGGCCGTCTGGTTGTTGAATAAGCCGATGTTTTGCGCTGATATCCTGTGCTGAAATGCGACGCAGATCGCAAAGAAGCGCCATAATCTGCTGCATATCGCAGCAGATTATCCCGGCCAATTGATTCATTTATTCAGAAATGATGAGAAGTTACGGGAAATTGTAAGCGCCCACAAAATGTTCATTTCTTCATAACACAATGATTTAAATAGCGAATAATCTTATCCGAAAAGAATGACTGGCGATTCCTTGATCTACAACAGAGGATTGTTCAAAGTTTGGCCTTTCATCTCGTGCAAAAAATGCGTAATATACGCCGCCTTGCAGTCACAGTATGGTCATTTCTTAACTCATGCGCATCGGACACCACCAGCTTAGAAATCGCCTGATCGCAGCCCCAATGGCAGGTATTACCGACCGGCCGTTCAGGACGCTGTGCTACGAGATGGGAGCAGGATTAACCGTTTCCGAGATGATGTCGTCTAACCCGCAGGTTTGGGAAAGCGACAAGTCCCGCCTTCGGATGGTGCACGTGGATGAGCCAGGTATCCGCACCGTGCAAATTGCCGGAAGCGTGCCTGAAGAGATGGCAGATGCCGCGCGTATTAACGTGGAAAGTGGCGCCCAGATTATTGATATCAATATGGGTTGCCCGGCCAAAAAGGTGAATCGCAAGCTTGCAGGTTCAGCCCTTCTGCAATACCCCGACCAGGTGAAGTCAATCCTGACGGCGGTTGTCAGCGCAGTGGACGTTCCTGTTACGTTGAAGATTCGCACGGGTTGGTCGCCGGAACACCGTAACTGTGTAGAGATTGCCCAACTGGCCGAAGACTGTGGCATTCAGGCCCTGACCATTCATGGACGCACTCGCGCCTGTTTGTTCAACGGTGAAGCTGAATACGACAGCATTCGGGCAGTTAAGCAGAAAGTTTCCATTCCGATTATCGCGAATGGCGACATAACTGACCCGCTTAAAGCCAGAGCTGTGCTCGACTATACGGGAGCTGATGCTCTGATGATAGGACGTGCCGCTCAGGGAAGACCCTGGATCTTTCGGGAAATCCAGCATTATCTGGACACTGGGGAGCTGCTTGCCCCGCTGCCTCTGGCAGAGGTTAAGCGCTTGCTTTGTTCGCATGTTCGGGAACTGCATGACCACTACGGCCAGGCAAAAGGGTACCGAATTGCGCGTAAACACGTATCCTGGTATCTCCAGGAGCACGCTCCAAATGACCAGTTTCGGCGCACATTCAACGCCATTGAGGATGCCAGCGAACAGCTGGAGGCGTTGGAGGCATACTTCGAAAATCTTGCGTAATGAAATAAAGAGCTGACAGAACTATGTTCGAACAACGCGTAAATTCTGACGTACTGACCGTTTCTACCGTTAACTCTCAGGATCAGGTGACTCAAAAGCCCCTGCGTGACTCGGTTAAACAGGCACTGAAGAACTATTTTGCTCAACTGAACGGTCAGGATGTTAATGACCTGTATGAGCTGGTACTGGCTGAAGTTGAACAGCCACTGTTGGACATGGTGATGCAATACACCCGTGGTAATCAAACCCGCGCTGCCCTGATGATGGGCATCAACCGTGGTACCCTGCGTAAGAAATTGAAAAAATACGGCATGAACTGATACATTTCAGCTATGTTATTGAATAAAAAGGCGCTACTCGGCATGGGGATGCGCCTTTTTTATTATTGTTTATACAGATGTTTATACAGCTTTGGCTGAACAAACAAAAAAGCACCAGAACAATTCTGATGCTTTATGCCTTTAGTAACCAAAGTGTTTAGTACTCAGGAAGGTTTTCTAAGTTATCCTTGGATGTACCATTAGGTCTAGTAGTAATGTAATCAGTACCGTTGACACGGTCCTTAACCACTTTTTGACCTTTCTTCCACTTACCGTCATCACCTTTGAAAATGGTGTAAAAGGTATAGCCGCTATCGATTTTATTCACTACCCACTGCCGTGTTTCTGATGTCCCTTCTCCAACAGTATCGCCATTATCGACATGCACATACACATGGGTAATGTGAGTGTGTTTATCGTTATATCGGACTTTAGAAATAAGGTAATCAGCCCATTTATCAGTCATATTTCACCAGAAGTTTGAACAGGAAAAGCCCTGCAATACATTTATAAACAACAAAACAGACTCTTCCTATTCCACGACAGCAATGTAGTGATCTAGAGCAATTTTATATTCCTGATAACCTCAAGATAATTCTGCCTTTACGCTTTATGCTCAAATCCCATTAAATAAAGCCAGTCGCTCTTTGTGACTGTCGCTCATATCGAAAGCAAAATCTTCGTGTTCTGCCTGGAATGTGCCGAACGCCATGAGTGCAGAAACCGCCGGGTCTATCTTGTTGGAGGATTTCTTTTTGTTAGGTTTGATATTGGCGTTGGCATCGGACTCCATCACCACGTTACCAATCGCCCAGGCCAGAACCGGATCGCCACGATGGCGCACCACCTTGCGGTTAACAAAAACCTCAAAAGATTTCGCTACCGGACTGAATTTCAGATAGGTTTGCGGGAACGGCTCCACATCGAGGCCAGCCCCCTGTAACTGGGTTCGCAAGTGTGTCGCGTTCCACGTATCAAAGCCCACCAGCCGGATATTGAATATTTCAGCGTCGCGCAGGATATCGTCACGGATGCGATCATAGTCGATACAGTCGCCGGGGGTGGTGCGTATCCAGCCCGCTTTTACCCACTGCCGATAGATGGCGCGGTTTTTGTTAGCAACGTTAAGTAGTTGTGCTTCGGGCAGATAGTGCCGGGTAAGAAGCCTAATCTCGCGTTCAAACGGGAAAGCGTAACTCACACTGGTAATATCGCTGGTTGAGGACAGGTCAAATCCGGCGTAACACTCCATCCCGGACAGATCTTCTTCGGCATAATCGAGTGCACAGGCATCCCATGCCCCGGCACCCATCCACGGAGTGGAACCCTGACACCAGATATTGAAACGCTTGGTCAGCATCTCCACCCATTGTGACGGTATACCCCGCGCTTTTTGGATGGTGGATTCCAGCTTCGCCGCGTCAACGGACACATGCAGGTTAGGGTTGGCCTTGATCCACATTTCAGGCTGCTCAACCTCGCTTTCGTCGTCCAGTTCGTAGATCAGGACAAACAGCGAATCGTTGCTCTCTTCCCCGGCCAGAATCTGACAGCAGTAGTCGTAATGCTGTTTACAGGCTGAGACAACGTTACTCCCGGCGGTCGTTATGGCGAACAAAATAGCCTCAGGACGTGCGCCCATACCCAGCTCAAGGGCGGAATAAACGCCGTTATCCGGGTGAAGGTGGTACTCATCGACAATCGCCAGGCTGGGGTTAGTCCCTTCAATGGTGGCCGCTTTCGCCGCCAGCGGCTTTAGCAGGCTGTTGCTCTTCGGGAAAATGACTTTATGCGCCTGAATATTTACGCGCTTTTTCAGCGGTTTTGACAGCAGGCACATCTGGCGGGCATCGTCGAACACGATTCGGGCCTGATCCCGGCTCACCGCCGCCGTGTAGATATCCTGCTGGCCCTTCTCCATTACCAGAAACCAGTTAGCCAGCATGGCGGCCACGGTTGATTTGGCATTCTTGCGCGGCACCTCAATAAAGGCGCTGCTGTACTTACGGCGGCCTGTCTCTCTAACTTTAAAGCCCAGCAGGTTAGCAAAGGCGAACTGCTGCCACGGTTCCAGATCGATTGGCTGGCCCCGAAGCGGGCCTTTGACGTGAGGACAGAGCCGCGAGAACGCAATAAACCGCTCTACGGTCGCCGTATCGAACTCATATCGGGGGTCATTCAGGTCTGAAAAGTACCTTTCCACGGCCTGTTTTACGCGCTTACAGGCCGGAATTTCGCCCGTTTTTATCGCATTTGCGTACTCATTCCAGACGGTCAAGCTCGTCCTCCTCTTCCGTTTCTACCGGGTTACGGCGGCGGCTTACCGGATCAAAGCCCAGCAGCGACGACATTTTAATCATGATTTTTTCAGCATCAGCCTTTGCACTCAGTGCAGGATTTCGGCTCTCGCCCCCCTGGCTGTTAACAATGCTGAACCCACGGCTGGCAAGGTCTTCCACTGCTTTGCGGTACATCGAATAGTTGACGCAAAAAAGCTCAAGGTTGTTCCAGTCGGCGGGTGTCAGATCGCCACGCTCGGCCAGTTGCTTCGCTTTCGCTTTCCACTGCTGCGCGGCTAACTCATCAAGGTAAGCTGGCGGTTTTGGTGGTCTTGCCATAAAAATTTCTCGTTTCCATCGCGTTTTATTTTCAAAAAAATCACCGTGCGTAAAAATTTGAGGGGGCGGGTGGTTCCTCGCTGAGAGGGGTTTGTCCTGAAAACCTCCCCCACCCCGTCCATTCGGCCTGTCAGCGGTTGCGAAAGCATTCCATAAGCTCCCGGTCACGCTGGCTCATGCGCTTTGCTACGGGCTTCTTATGCGCTCTCTGTCTGGCTGGTTGCCATGCCTCGCGCTGCTTTATCAGCCCACTAATCAGCCGCTGCTGTTCCTGCTCAGTCATTGTTTGCCTCATAGATCCAGTCGGTGCGATGACGTGCTGCTTCTTCCTGCTCGCGGAACTTACCGGCTTTACGCTGCTGCTTCGTCACCGGGTCTGTTGTGGTTGTCTTCCGTCCATGACAGGCAGCGCATAACGACTGGTGATTACTGGCGGGCCAGAACAGCACATCAGCTTCACCCTCGATAGGGATGATGTGATCGACGATAGTTGCCGATGTATAGACGCCAGCCTTGAGACAGTGGACACACAGCGGATTAGCTCTCAGAAAATGACGACGATATTCGCCCCAGCGGTTGGAGTAACCGCGCTCTGTTCGCGTACCTCTTCGGCTGTCGCTTTGTCGGCGGGCATCCCGCTTATGCTCATCACACTTGCCGGATTTCACCCGCTTATTACATCCCGGCTCATTACATCGGCGTAGTGGTTGCCACGGCATCAGTACACCCCCACATCACGGTAGACAGACCACAACGCAGAGACAGCCATCGGTATCTCTTTGGTGTCAGTGTCGCCAATTGTCGTGCGGTACTCGTACAGCTGAGAGACGTACATCAGACAGCCAATCTTGATAGCTGGCGTAAACTCCAGCCCGTTATCAAACCGCTTGCCGATATGCTTCTGGCAAACCTCCAGCGCCGCATCGATGTACGCCTGTATCAACGTATCTTCGTAATCATCATCAATACGGCAATGCAGCTTTGCTTCATCCAGGGTGATTTCTGCTGTCATTTTTCCGTTCCTGTCTTGCAGAGAATTTCCAGCCGGGTACCTTCCGAATCAGGAATAGGAGGCCCGATAATATTGAGAGTGCTGCCAGCAAACGGGCCAGTAAGCACTTTCAGACGGTTGGCTGCGGTAATATCACGGCGGAAACGCACCCAAACGCGGATCGTCGCTTCGGCAACCTCGGCACCTGACGCCATTAACTCTCGGCCACTGATCCCCTTAACCTCAGCCCATATGGTTTCCCCGTCTTCCCAGACCTGAACAACCTGACCGGACGGCTCCCTGTGGGTAGTGAATACCCGAATAGTGACGCGGCTTCTCAGCCCCCCGGCTCTCATGCGTCACCTTCCTTGCCGTCTTTGCTGATCTTCACTTCCTGCTTCCATGCCTGGCTGAATTCGTCACCACCTTCACGCGGCGGCATCCCCTCACGCTCACGGGCTTCGTTCGGGTTCATGATCCCGTTCTTAATGCCTCGCTCATAAGTGGCGTAACGTTCGGTTGGCGTAGCGCGGAGAAGGTCAGCAGAGTCAAACTCCACCTGATAGCGGGTTCCCGGAACCGGAGAGGCCACCAGCAGCGCAGATTTGATTTGTTGCTCGAAGTTCGCCAGCCACGGGCGCATGGTCATGGTGAGAAATGCGCGGCTCGCTTCGCTAAAGTTGCTGTAGGTGCTATTGCTGTATTCCTGCAAGAAGATGGGCGACACGTTGAACATGCGGGCAATGTCTTCAATGGTGAAGCGACGGGAGGCCAGCCATTCGGCATCCTGATTACTCATGCCAAGCTGCTTGTAGTCCATGCCACCTTCAAGGATCGGCGTTTTCCCGGCGTTTCTGGCACCTTTGTAGCGCTCCAGTGCGTCCAGAGCCTGTTTGCCCTTCACGCTGTCGAGCCACTCAGCAGTAGTGACCACGCCAGCCGCCATCATGCCATCTTTCATAATGCTGGCACCGTGGCGCTGTTGGGCCAGACCTAACCCCAGCGCCTCACGGCAGGTGGTGATCGGCGAGCGCCCCAGAAAACCATCATCGGTCGAGTAACGCAGGTGCAGGATCTCTTCTTGCAAGTAGGTGCGCACAGCCCCGGTAAATGGTTCAGTAATGGTGTATTTGTATTTATGCTGGCCGATACGCTCAGGTACAACCGCCCCCGGCGCATACGGGTGCAGGGATTGCGGCTGGCCGTCGCGGCCCCACTGGATCACCGCATAGGCGTTACCATTCAGCAGACAATGGCGCATCATCGTGCGTTTAAACTGGTAAGGTGTCTGGCAGTCGTTCGGCTGCTCGTTCAGCAGAAAATCCACCGGGTGATTGCTCAGCCATTCTCGCGCCTCACGCCCGTTATCGTTGCGCACGCGGTAGAGGTAGCAGGGCATTGTTGCCACCGCCTCACTGATAACTGACACGGCGTTCATGACCGCCGGCAGAGATTCCGCAGTACCCGCAGACACATATTCGCCTGATCCGGTATTTGGAATCCCTGCCATCGCCAGAAACTCATCAATGGTCATGCTGCGCTGCTCAGAGGGTTCAGACTTACGGCCAAACGGCCAGATATTCCACATATCAGAGCCCCGCTAATTCAGCCCAGCGGCGGCGGTTATCGCCAGCCCGGCGCAGTTCAGGATATTGGGAGAAAAGCGAACGGTGCGCGATTTCCACGCCAGACTCAGGATAAGCAGGCATAGAGGTAACGGTAATCTCCCGCAGTTCGGCAGCGGTAACAGTGCGCAGGTATGGAGACTGAGCAATATCCCACGCCTCTTTCAGCGCCCGGAAACCAAAGCTCATGCCGGAGATATCCCCGCGCTCCACCAGCTCCAGCACATCGTTGCCAAGCTGGGTATTCGGCGGGGTCAGCTCGAAGCGCAGCCCGGTATCATCTTCTGACAGCACCAGCGTGCCGGATTTAGTGCGGCCCAGCAGCTGGGTATAGTTATGCTCGTACAGCGCACGCACATCGCTACCGGATGCCAGGCTGTCTTTAAACGCTCCCGGCGCAAACTGCTCGCGGAACTCGTCCCAGATAATTTCAGAGAGACTGTTCCAGCGCACGGCATAGCCCACCAGCTTTTTGTTGCTGGCGCTCACTTCGGAGGTACGGATTTCAAAATCGATTGTTTTCATTACTGGACTCCACAGAGGGCAAAAAGGGGCCGCAGCCCCTTAAACGTCAAATCAGGAACCGGAGCCTGAAAGCTCAAGCACCTTGATGGCGTTGGAGTCCACCACACCACCGCCCAGGTATTTATCGGTATGCACCTTGTAGAAACCCGGCTCGGTGATGTTGTCAGGACGGGTACGCACGCCAGTGGTGTGATCCACGATGAAATAGCCGCGCTTGAAGTCGCCAACCGCGAGGAACGCTTTACCCGCCTCCGCATCCGGCATGGTTTCCAGATACTGAACAGGACGGCCCAGCAGCGTATCGGGAGAACCGGCAACAAGACGATCACGCCAGATGTAATCCCCGTTGCCGTTTTTCAGCTTTTGCAGTTTGGCGGCGGTGTTGGAATTCATCACCCATACGGCGTTTTTGCGGTATTTGGCTTTCAGCTTATACAGCAGGTCGATCAGTCCATCAGAGGAAACGTCAGCCGCTTCCATCTTCTCCAGCGTACCGAACGGACGGGTTTTGTCGGCAGTGGCCGCGCGAGGGTAAGACAGGAAGCCTTTTGATTTTTTATCACCGTCGCCGTTCACAAAGTCGCTTTCTTCGGTCGCGGTGAAGGTGTCGGCAATTTCAGAAGACAGCCAGCCCAGAATATCCACCTCGGAGAAGTCGAGAATCTCCTGAGTGGTTTTCGGGTAGGCGTAGATCGGGTTGAGTTTGATATCAACGCGCTCCATCTTCGGCGTACTGGTTTCGGTACGTGCCTCACCTTCGGTACCACGATTAACGGTAGTGCCGCCCACAGATACCAGCTTCTGGTATTCGTTGGTTTTGGTGGTCTTCACCGTTGCGATGGAGCGCATCACGCTATCATCCTGCAACTGGCGCATAATCTCTTTGTCCAGCTCAGGGATAACGGTATAACCGCCGTCAGCCTGCACCAGCGTGGAGAGAGAACGGGTATCACCTGTCATGATGTAGTGGCGCAGCTCGTCGTTGCTTACTGGCTCACCTTCGACGGAAGTACCAGGCAGATTGCGCTGATCGTCGGCGACGGCTTCAAGTCGGTTGATTTCAACTTCAAGCGCATCAGCCTGTGCGCGGAGTTCGTCGAACTTTTTGCCCTCTTCTTCGTTCAGGCTGCGCTTTTCGGTGTCGGCTTTGTCCAGCATGGAACGCATCTGTGTTTTGAGTGCGGCTTTCTGCTGGCGTAATTCGAGTAGTTTCTTCATGGAGTGGTTTCCGTAACAATTAACGTTGAGACGTGAAACCAGCGCTTGGAGGGGAGGCCGTTAAATCTTTTTCTGCATCCCACAGGCTGTACTCGCTACAGCTTGACTTAACGGCCAGTGGCGGCTCACGTCTGAGTGCCACTCTTAAAGATATACATGAAAAATATAAAGAAAACCCCAGTCAGAGACAGGGTTAATCATGGCTAAACACGAGTACAAATAATTTACAAATCTTCTATAAGTTACATTTTGCGGTGTTTTTCATCCTGTTCACGACGAACCAGTTTAGCTTTGAAATTCGTAACTTCGTTCATCAATGAATAAATGATAAAGATTGTAAAAACTGTAACCCCAAGCAGCCCACCAGATATTATGAGGGTTATTTTTTTAAATAATTGCCCACCGTCGCCAATCATCATAGATATGCCAACAAAGATAGCTGACAGAAAATAAAAAACTATACATGTAAATAGCCTACCACGTTTCACATCAACTATATAAAAAAGCCGTCTAGCTTCATCGCCATTTAATTGCTGGCTTTCTTTCAAATCGCTTAATTTATAAATTGCTTGCAAGCAGTAAGCTAAAGGAAGGACTAAAACTGCAATGATTGGGGAAGGCGCAGTCAACTTATCCACACCGAAATGATGGATAAGACCGAATAGACACAATGCTCCTATCAAAAAAGACAGGATAGTGAATATAAATGTACTTAACACCTTCATATTACCCCCTGTTGTCTATTTCTCCATTAAGTATGTTTGCAGACAACCATTTAAACATTTTAAGATATAAGTCATCTTCTGACAACAAACCATCATGAACTTGGACATTTAGAGAATCAGAAAGTTTCAGTTCTTTACCCGTTATAACTCCACCATTTTTAAGCTCTACCCTAACGCTATCATTATCTAGATCTCGCAAGGAACTGGCTATAGTATCCAGTACGAACTGACCGCTGCCTGTGGTAGTTCGATTATAGCTTATCTCAAGTTTAACATTAAGATTCGCTTCATCCAGTGAATCGTCGAGATCTAATTTACTAGCCCAACCATCGCCCAGCACTGTATCAAGAATTTTAGTTCCTATTCCTGCAGGCTTAAATTGTACTGTTTTAGATTCGAGGCGCTGAATTTCTCTTTTTGCCGCTTCTTTATCTCTTTTGGGATTGAGTTGTAATTGTTCACTTTCTATAGGAGAACGCCCTAACACCACACTCTTAACCGGGGATTCCTCTAATCTTTTAACTATCGAGTTTGCAGGCTTGTCCTTAAAGATTATAGAAGTAACGCCTGTTGTAGATAATGTGTTATTGGCAAACAGGTTATTTACATGTTGCTCAAACTCTTTTGTTCTCAATGCGGCAGACTGGACAATTAAGACATGATTTTTATAAACCCCAAAATAAAGAATAGATTCTACAAACTCTTTTTCCGTCCCTTTATCGCCTTTACGCTTCTTAAGCGATGCGGTTGTTATAGGATCTATTTTATAAGCTTGGGCATTATCTTCCATCGTTATAGTTGCTTGGGTTTTACCAGGTTCGAAGAGTAAAAACTGCCCGAAGAAAATACTTTCGTAATGCTGGCTTTTATTAATGAGGTGAAATCCAGCAGACGGATCATTAGGGTCTATTTGCTCTTTTCTGCTAGATGCTAATTCATAAGCACCGCCTTCACCCAAGGCTTCCTCTAAAATAGATTGCAGATATTGCTTTGAACCACCAATTACTGCCCTTTTATAATGAACAGTTCTTCTTTTGTATGTTATAGGTTCTTGTGTAGTCATCTAAGATCCTTAATTTCTTTCAATAGAATGCTAATAATTCAACATGAATTTAAATTGTAAATCCCAGCCCTTAAGATAACTCAAGAACAACATAAATCAATCATCAAAGCACAGAACAATACTGCATCTGCTTATGGCTACTATTTCTCACTCATCCATTTTGGTGGTTCAGGCAACAGCGCTCGGTATTCCTCTAAGTGCTCGATCAAGGCATCCAGCTGCTCTGTATTCGTAACGAGCCGTTCTCCGGAAAGTGTGTGCATCACAAAACCGTGTGGGTCATCCCAAAAGAACGCTTCCTCTTCAAGGGCTTTACGGTAATCGTCAGTGTGCATTGTATCAAGACTGCTTAAACCAAACTTTTCCAGGTGTTCCCTGCGTTCCTCGTTAGTGATTGGCATACAGCCCCTCCTGTAAAATTTAAAAATATGCGTTTAAGTGTTCACCTGTTCACCTTTGCATTTTTCCTATTTAAATTCATTCGGTTACAGGGTGAAGACTATGATTTTAAGTATTCACTAGTGTTCACCTTAACCCTTCACCTTTTAAAAGAAAAGCCCTTTAAAGGTGAACAGGTGAATACTTGGTGAACACTTCATAAAAAAGTGTTCACCCATTAACATATTGTTATTTAATGATTTTTATACATGGTGAACAGTGGTGAACACTTATCCCATTACTTTTAATTTTCCCCGCCTTTATTCTTTTGTTGTATCGGTACACATTGGCATCCAGTCTTCTGAATCATCATGCAGGGTGACGTTCGATCTTATGCCATGTTTAGTTTTGCGCTTCTGGTACTCCTTGCCATATTCAGCCATTGCGCCTGGCATATCCGTACCGAACCGCATTAACGATACAGGCTTGCTAAGACCATTGGCCCGCATGTAAGCCAGATAAGCGTGATACAGATAACGGCGCGGGCTGAATGGCACGATCTCGGCATTACCAATCAGCATTCCATCACAAACCACCGAAGCCATCAGGTAGCCGCAAAAGTCCACCAGTGAATCCCCTTCACGTTTGATGGCCAGCGCTTCTTCTGATTTTTGCTGCTCATGCAAAAGCTGTTTGGCTTCGTCCTGCCTGGAAAAGCGAGTGAGCAGGTGGCGAATGATTACAGCCAGCTCACCTTCAATCTTCTCGGCCAGCATAGGATCGCGTTCGTTTTCCGGTACCACTTCGGAGAAGTTGAAAATCACCCGCCGTCTGGAAATCCCCCCGCTTCTGTCGCTGAACGACATGGCATTGTTATTGACGGCCAGCACCACCGCAGGTATACGGGTTGAATATGGCGCTTTGTGTTTAGGGTCAATGGCTACCTTATCCCCGCCAGTGATAGCTTTAATCCCTGCGCCGTCGCCAGCGTACCGGGTCATATCCGGCATGATAATCAGCGAATAGCCCACTACCAGCGCCCTTTCCCTTGGGTTCTCCAGCGCCGCCATGCTCGCCGATACGGTGTTGGCCTTGCCCGCCAGCATCGTGCAGATCTCAGCCATAACACTTTTACCACTTCCGCCCGGCCCCGTTACCTCAAGAAACAGCTGCCAGTCGTACCGGTTCGCCAGCACCATAAACAGCGCAGACAGTACGCGGTCTGCTTTTCGGTCATTATCCGCCACAGAGCGGCGGAGCCATTTCCAGAAGTTAGGCGCATGGGTTGCCAGAGTTTCACCTTCTGCTGGTTCGCTGAATGGCAATTCGCTCGCAACGATAAGCCAGTCCTTTTTATCATGCGGTCGAAATTGGCCTAACCGGGTATCAAAAACCCCGTTGCTGAAACCAATCAGGTTACGGGCTGTGTTACCCATTACCGGGAGGCCCAGCTTCATTGTATCGACAGCGGATTTAATCGCGTTCTGCGAATAGGCGACTTCGGAATCAATAAAAATCTGCGCCATTTCTCGCTGCAGCTCTTTATCCGAAAGCGGAACCCACACCACGCCGTTGTAATGATGAACCGTGTCGGAATCAGCATGGATCGCCAGATTGCCATTGTAATGAGCAAGCAGAACTTCCCCGCGCTGGCTGGCTCCCATCTGGTTAAGCGCTGGCGTAGCACTTCCCCTCGTAGTCACCATAAGGGGCTCGTCTTCCAGACGTTTCATCAATGGCGTCCAGTCCTCTTTCTCGCCTTGTTCGTTGATAAACTCAGCATTGGTAACGCCAGCCTCACACAACTTATTTGCAATCATGCTGATTTGGTTTTGCTCGATAAGCCCGGCCTGACAGACACGGGCAAATCGACGGCCTTTATCAACAATGCGCAGGTGTGGCAATTCCGCCAGTTGAGTGTGATCCAGAACCACAGGCGGAACATCGTCTCCATGCTCGCCCTTCCCTTTCTGGTAATCCTGAGCGGCTTTCCATGCTCCCGTTCCAGCAAAGATGATGGCCTCCTCCATTTTGTCGCGCGGGAGGGTTTTCACATTAGGCGCGTTTTTCATCTTTCAGCCCCCAGCTAACGAAAGTGAACTCTTTAACGAACCTTTCCAGCGGAAAGATGCACGGAAAATCGTAACCATCACGCACAAACGTTACCCGGTTAAATGCGTTATCTTTCACCGTGACCAGTTCGCCGCGCTTATCCTTCCAGCTATCGTTGATTTCAGGATTTCGCACTGTAAGCCTCCCGCGCCTTCACCAGCTCGCCGATAGATTTGTGCAGCAGAGACATAATTGCTCCGACACGGCACGCTTCCTCACGGTGTTCTTCACCGTCGGGAATGCTGTCAATCCACATGCTCAGCACAGACATTGCGCACTCACTTTCTGAAAGGGCATTTTCAGCGTGCATCAGGACTTCAAAAGGAACCTGTCTCACTTTGTCTCTCCCATGTGCAGCTCGGCGATTAATGCCCGGTGAATTTCCTGATTAAAATCACACGCAATAGAAATCAGATTCAGCAGCGTTTCTGAACATTCAGCAGAGGCTTTTTCCAGGATGGTTTCGTAAAGTGATGAAGCCAGCGCTGATTTATATTCGGCCTGCTCCAGACAGATTGGCTCACGCATAGCGAACCTCCTGAACTGGTAGACGGCCAGCGAATACCATCACGCAGCCAGCCGGTGATTGCTCACGGGCTTCGCGCTCAGTGTTAGCTGTGATGTGAATGACGTTGCGACCGATGGCGCTCAGTGCAAGAAAACGCCAGATGTAGGACTTCCGCCCTTGCGGGTGTGTGATATGATCTTTCATAGCTTCCTCGATACGTAACTTATCGGTGGAGGTCAGACGCCCTGGCACTGTTCCCGCAGTCCGGGGCGTTGTCTTTTGCATGTTCGTCGTGATAACGTACGTACATAACAAAATCCATGCTATAAGGTTACGTACGTACATGTCAACTATCAAACGAGATAAAACACCAAAAGGAGAAGGGCTGTCGCCTACTTTCCAGATCCGAATCACTCCAGAATTACGGCAGCAGCTTAATGATGCCGCAGAACGTGAGGGCGTTAGTCTCGGTAATTGGTTGAAAGAACTGGCCCGCGCGGAATTGCGCCGACAGGGCATCGAGCCAAAGGGCTGAGCAGGGTTACTCTCCGTAATGCTGTGAACTGCCCCTCTTAAAAATGGTCTGTTTTGCGCAACTTTTAATGAGTTGTGCAGAGGCTCACCTCTTAAAGAGGGTTGGTTATCTTCGCAGCTCTCTACGTTATTAGTCGGAACCTCTGAACCTAAGCAGTGTTGATGTTCAGGCGAACCCGAATACTGTTCATGTTTGTTGCCAGCCGATTCTAACGATTCGTTATAATCAAGTTCCTTCAATGGATTGCGATGTCCGTACGTTAAACGTACGCGGTTAATTTGTGCGTACGGATTTCGTTGGCTCAAGGTTTGACCACCAGCGGCAAGCCTGGTAATCTGGCGATGTTTCAGTAAAGCGTTGAGACTCAGGCGGCCCGGCATGGCCGCCTTTGTTTTGCCTGTCATACAATAGCCTCCACTTTCAGCCCGCCAGCGGTATACCCCTGAACCCGAACACCATCGACGCGATGACGCTTTTTAGTCAGAAAGCGGATGTGATCTGCGTAGACGTACTGCCATTTACCATCGAGTGCCACACGCTTAAACCACGGATGAGGCTTAGATATGGTCTGGACAACTGGCTCGGAAGCCTTGCGGGGCGTGGGTTCTGCTGTGCATACCCCCTTATCATCACCCGTTACTCGATACAGCCAGTAACTTGCCAGCTTCCCGGTCAATTTACGGGTGCGCACGGGAATATAACCCGCCTCACGCATCGCCTTACCAAAAGTGGCATCGTCCGGGTAATACTGGCGGCGTAGTTCCGTAGATACTGAAACGGCAAAGCTGCGTTTAGTCGGGTATTCCTGCCACTGGCCGACAAATTCAAACGGAAGGCCGTTAACGAGAATTTCCTTCTGTCTGGCTTCAGGGTGAGCGAATCCCTGCCCGTTGAGGGCATTAATCATTTTCATATCTGATTACCTGTAGTTAATTAAGCAGATTTGCGGCTGTACGGGTTATTGACGTTCTCCACGGCAGGCGGATTACGAACCCACCAGAGCACATCAGAAAGAAGCCATGCACAGCTATTGCGTCCGAAGTGGCAGCGTGATGGAAAGCGCCCTTGCTGCTCCATCTTCCAGCGGCTGGAACGGGAAAGACTGGTGATCTCGCTGCATTCTTCTTCACGGATTCGACGGTCGAACTTGAAGCCGTACTCCTCCAGAAGGGTGCGGCGCTGCTCAGGATTTGGCGGGGTAAAGGTGATATTTTGCATGTTGCCTCCACTGTTTCTACGTTTTGTGGAGGCTATTATTTGCTATTAAAAAGCATGGTTCACTATTAGATAATTTTTAATTATTTCTATATGGATTTCCCGATTAAAATGAATCCATAGCTTTGCGCTTTAATATTTCTATAGAAAAATCTGCGGAAAAATTTCTAATGAACGGTTTGATCGTTTGAGCGATACCAATGGCGTCATACTCTGCATTAGGAAACAGGGCCAAAGATAAAACTCTGTTAGTGATTGTTGCATTGTTAATTTTAGCCCACTCCATAAGGTCTAACATTGGCAATATCTTGTAATCGAATATTTTCTTTTTGATTACACCCCAGCTATTACTTAACTTACAACTATTTTCACTTTTGCTTTCAAGATCCATTCGCCATATTGGCAACAATGCAGCCAAATCGCTTAATAAAATTTCATCAGGCCAAGACAAATCTAAAGTAATGTGCATTTGATCATTATCGCTTATGGTCTTACTTACAGACCTTTTTTGTCCACGCAATGAGCGATTAATTTTATTTTCATCAATATAATGAGAGGCTTTCTTAGACAACTGCATCACATCAATTAATCTTAAAGGCTCAACACCTCCGACGGCATCCATTTGCCATTCAGAATATTTTTTTCTTTTTATTTTCTCTGCAAATAATTTTCCACTCAGCGGCCGAATTGGGTTACTAAATCTTTCTTCCATAAATGAAGCGAACTCATTTCTTGCTCCGGGATAGGTATCAAGCCATTCAAAATCATCATTAGCAACTTCCATTCTCATAGCTAACTGATTAATTAAATCAAGATCACTCAGCCCATTGATAGAATTGTAATTGTCCAATGAAAACCATTTCGGCAAATCGGTCATTTTATTTATCTTTTTCATTTCTCACCAGCCTTTAAAATAACAATATTCGAGTGATTACCCGCCAAAATATCGAGACGGTCATACCATTTATTCAGCGCATCCAGTTTCTCAGGCAAGTACAGGCTGCGATTATAAATCGCCATGACTCCCGGCATTGAGTGCCCCAGCAACTGTTCAACAACGTGTGGTGCTATACCCATATTATTCATATGCGTTGCTAATGTTCGTCTTAGATCGTGCAGTGTCCATGGTTCAGAATGTCCCAGCTTTTTATAAACGCTACGGCCCCACTGGCTTACCGCTTCACTGCCTTTAACCGACCCAAGCAAAAGACCGGATAGTTTCGTTTCATCATGCAGTATTTCAATGAATTTGCGCATGGCATCCGGCACAGGTCTTACAATCTTCTCGCCGCCCTTGCTGTGCTCTTTGGGAACTGTCCAGACCCAGGCATCCATATCCCATTCACTCCACTCTGATAGCCTGGCCTCCTGCGTTCGGCACCCAAACACCATTAAGATTGTCAGTAGCCTGGTGTAGTAAGGCATGAAGCAAGTGCCAGAGGAAATGGCAGCCCATAAATCGCCAGCCTCTTTATCGTTTAATACCCGGTCTTTTTTTGCCTGTTTTTTACCGACATCTGGAATTGTTAAATCTTCAAGCGCGGTACTCACAGCATAGCGACGAACCCGGCAGAATTTCAGGGCTTGTTTGCACATCTGGAACACATAACCTGCGGCGACTGGAGTTTTCTTTTTCATCCTGTCAAAGCAGTCAAGCCAGTATCGTGTTTCACAGTCAGCGAGCGCCATTTTCCCTATATAAGGATAAATGTGTTTTCGCAGCTCCGCTTTGTGCCGTTCAACATTCGCGCGGTTCTCTTCTGCATATTCGCGTATCCAGTATTCTATAGCTTCCTTAACAGTGACCGGTTTAAGCGTTTCCTGAGTGGTCAGCGCCAACTGGTGCTTTGGATCTTTACCTGAGGCCAGCCATTGGCGGCATTTATCACGCGAAGAACGGGCTTCTTTGAGGCTCATATCCGGGTATCGTCCCAGAGTAAGACGATGCAGCTTCTGCCCGTCGAGTCGGTAAGTAAACACCCAGCTAATACCACCAGCTTTCGTTACCTTGGCGCTCAGCCCGGCACCATCAGCATAGAACTCAATCTTACTGGCCGGGATACCATGTAATCCCTTTAACTTCCTGTCGCTCAGTTTGTTAAGTTCGCCAGCCATAGACCACCCAGCCCAAAGTGTTTATACAAATGTTTATACAGAATTGCTTGCATAATAGCATAAACAAAGAAAAACACTGGAACAATATACAGGCATGAATTTATATAACACATTGATTATTATATGAATATTAAAATCATCTAAAAGCATGAAAACAGCTAATATGACAGTACGGCATGAACTGATACTAATCAGTTAAATGCTTGTTTAAAAAGGCGCTCTTCGGCATGGGGAAGCGCCTTTTTTATTGCCCGGATGAGCGACCGTCAACGCTTTGTAAACCTTCTCCTTCCCCACTTTTCAACGCCCGCTTTTCGTGTATATTTCCACCACCTTACAGGCTCTCTTTTCGCGGAATGACACATGATTCGTAAATACTGGTGGCTGGTCGTTTTTGCTGTCTCTGTTTTCATTTTCGATGCGCTGCTGATGCAGTGGATTGAACTGATGAGCACCGAAACCGATAAATGTCGCAATATGAATTCCGTGAACCCGCTAAAACTGGTCAACTGCTCAGAGCTGGACTAGCCTCTTCCATCCTGTACCCCTCTGTTATCACCCAATAAAAACAGGGGCTTAAATCACTTTTCGTCATTTCCTGACGATGATAATGTCTGTGCCCTTTCCAACCGCTCTTGCTTAACGTCTCACAACGAGTGAACAGACCATGCTGGTTAGCCAATACAACCAAATCCTCGTCGTCATCTCCTTTATTGTCGCCATTCTTGCCGCCTATACCGCGCTGAATATGGCTGCGCGCGTTGCCGGAAGCCAGGGCGTCGCTGCACGCGTCTGGCTGGCAGGTGGCGGAGTTTCGATGGGGATTGGCGTGTGGGCGATGCATTTCATCGGTATGCTGGCGATGGAGCTTTCCATGAGCATGAGTTACAACGCGACCCTGACCGTGCTTTCGATGATTATCGCCATCAGCTCGTCAATGTTCGCCCTGTGGCTCGTTAGCGGCGAGCAGCTACATTTGCGCCGACTGCTGCCTGGCGCCGTCGTGATGGGTGCAGGCATAGTTACCATGCACTACACCGGTATGGCTGCCCTGGAGGTCACACCGGGTATTGTCTGGGATAAAACGTGGATGGCTATCTCTGTGGGCATAGCCCTTGCCGCTTCACTGGCCGCTCTTTGGCTGACGTTCCGTTTACGTCAGGAAGCTGCACGAATGGCGTTGATGCGTCTGGGGGCGGCGATCACCATGGGCATCGCTATCGCTGGCATGCATTACGCCGGCATGGAAGCAGCACAATTTCCAATGTCGACGATGGTCCACCATCATGGCATTAACGGGAGCTGGCTGGCGATACTGGTTAGCGTGGTCGCGCTCGCTATTCTGGGGATTACGCTGCTGGTATCGATGTTCGATGCCCGCCTTCAGGCTCGTACCTCGCTGCTGGCCTCATCCCTGGCAGAAGCTAACCGTGAACTTGCTCAGCTGGCGTTGCATGATACGCTGACGCGCTTACCCAATCGTATTCTGCTTGAGGATCGCCTCGATCAGGCCATCAGCAAGGCCGATCGCGAAGGAAGCCCTTTCGCGCTGATGTTTATGGATCTTGATGGCTTTAAAACCGTCAACGATGCCTATGGTCATGATGTCGGTGACAAGCTTCTGGTTGCGGTGACTCAGCGTTTGCTGTTGCAGTTGAAAGGTCAGTACACGCTGGCGCGTATCGGTGGGGATGAATTCGTCCTGCTGGCCGAAACCACTACCCCGGATGATGCTGCCTCACTGGCAAATTCACTGGTACGCGTCATTGATAGCCCGTTCCATCTCGATCCTTACGAACTGATGGTCACCCTGAGCATTGGCATTGCGCTCTATCCACACGATGGCAAAACCGATCGTGAACTGATGTTTAACGCTGATGCTGCGATGTACCACACGAAACATATGGGTCGCAACGGTTATCACTTCTTTCAGCCGTCAATGAATACGCTGGCGCAGACGCATCTACAGCTGATGAATGATCTGTGGCAGGCCATCGACCGTGATGAGTTACGCCTGCTTTATCAACCTAAATTCCATGCCCCTGCCGGGCCGGTCATCGGATTCGAAGCGCTGTTACGCTGGCAGCATCCCAAACAGGGATTACTGCCCCCCGACCTGTTTCTACCGCTTGCAGAGAAAACCGGGCTGATTATTCCAATTGGAAACTGGGTAATCGACGAGGCCTGCCGCCAGCTTCGAGAATGGCACCTTCAGGGCCACACGGACTGGTCAATGGCGGTGAATCTTTCTACGTTGCAGTTCGAACAGCCGTCGCTGATTAAAACGGTTCTCGATTGTCTGACGCGCCATAGCGTACCGCCCGGCATGTTGATCCTGGAGGTGACTGAAACCACGGCGATGAGCAATCCGAACGAAAGCGTTCGTGTCCTGACAGCGCTGACGGATGCGGGCGTAAAAGCCTCGATAGACGATTTTGGTACAGGTTATTCAAGCCTTCTTTATCTTAAGCGACTCCCTGCCTGCGAGTTGAAAATCGATCGTGCTTTTGTAAAAGAGTTAAGTGGAGAGAGTGAAGATGCGACGATCGTCTCGGCGATTATCGCCCTGGCAAAAACGCTGAATCTGAAGGTCGTGGCAGAAGGGGTCGAAACCGCAGCGCAGCAGACCTTTCTGACAGAACTGGGATGCAATACGCTACAGGGCTATCTGCTGGGCAAACCGATTACCGCGCAGGCTATTATGGAACAGTGCCAGCACGGGGAGATGTCACCATCCCGTATGCAATCATGAGGCTGTATCGTAAAACACTGGCGCCACTCGAGTGATATTTAGTGTCGCAAGAATATTATCCACCAGCGCCGGCGCCTGTTTGTACAGATTAAAACTGTTGCTATCCATTAACCAGTTTTTAATGACTCCGCTAAAAAATGCGTGGAAAACAATCAGCGCCAGTTCAATATTAGTTTGGGAAGAAATAATGCTACGCGCAACGCATTGTCTCAACGTCCTGCGAAGATAATTATCGTTTAAACCGATCCGCTTGCGTATTTCACATTCTGAAATCACATCGTCATGAAATTCACACTTATGATACAGAATTTGTAAAAGAGCATACTGGCGTGGCTCGCTCGCAATATATTGCAGCGCGACAATAAACTGTTCACGAAGCATTAACAAAGGGTCATCTTTTTCAGAAAGTATTAACCTGTCACGAATCATTTCACGCAGCGGCAATTGCTGTTCCCAGATGGCGTTAAATATTTCCGCTTTACTCGAAAAATGCCAGTAAACCGCCCCGCGAGTAAGTTGAGCAGCATCGGCGATGTCGGTAAGCGTGGTATTAGCCACGCCACGTGTCGCAAATAGCCCGATAGCGGCTTCAATCAGCTGCTGCCGGGTCTTTTGAGCCTCTTCTTTCTTTTTACGCGCCATAGCCTGCTACTCATTACTTATACGGTTGATACGACATCAAACGTTATTAAAGGGTCGTGTAAGTCAAAGTATTCACCATAACCCGTTTTAGTTTTGCACAAAAAAAGTCAATTCATTTAATTTATAATTCATACGAATAAATTGAGCGAATCAAATTCATTAAATAAATAGTTTGTATTTACTCATAAGTATTCCGTTGATTATCCTGACAGAAGCCGGATTTCGAATACACTGGTTCAGAATCTGATTTTGCTTTTTATTGCCTCCATCAGCACTTATAAATTAAAAAACCTTGAATACCCTCATTATTATACGCAGCTACATTTCTTTTTTTGCCTCACACCCTTTCACCGACTTATGGCATATATCGGTTCAAGGGTAGTTTAAGGAACAGTAATGACGAATCACTTCAGACGCTTACCCTTATCCGGTTTCATTGTCTGTGCTGCACTGCTCGCCGGGTGCGATGGGCAAGAAAACCCACAGCAGCATGGGCAAGCTCCTCAGGTCAGTGTTCATATTGTCAAAAGCGCGCCACTGGCCGTAACGACGGAATTGCCAGGCAGAACTGATGCTTATCGTGTAGCGGAGGTTCGTCCCCAGGTAAGTGGTATCATTCTGCACCGTAATTTTACCGAAGGCAGCGACGTCAAAGCGGGTGAATCACTTTATCAGATCGATCCGGCCACCTATCAGGCAGCCTACGACAATGCGAAAGGTGAACTGGTAAAAGCGCAGGCGGCGGCAAACATAGCCCATCTGACGGTAAAACGTTACCTTCCGCTGGTCGGTACGCAATATGTGAGCAAGCAGGAGTATGATCAGGCGGTGGCAACCGCCCAGCAGGCGGATGCAAGCGTCGTTGCCGCGAAAGCTGGCGTTGAAAGCGCGCGAATCAATCTTGCTTATACGAAAGTCACATCGCCAATCAACGGGCGCATTGGCAAATCCAGCGTCACTGAAGGGGCGTTAGTCACTAATGGTCAGTCAACCGCACTGGCGACAGTTCAGCAGCTCGATCCCATTTATGTCGATGTAACGCAATCCAGCAGCGATTTTATGCGTCTGAAGCAGCAGACGAGCCTGCAAAAGGGAGACACCAGCAGCGTTGAGTTGCTGATGGAAAATGGCCAGCCTTATCCTCTGAAAGGAACGCTCCAGTTCTCTGATGTCACGGTAGATGAAAGTACCGGCTCAATCACCCTTCGCGCTCTCTTCCCTAACCCTCAGCATATGCTGTTACCGGGTATGTTTGTCCGTGCACGCATTGACGAAGGCACACAGCCTGATGCCATCCTTGTTCCCCAGCAGGGGGTAACCCGTACACCTCGCGGTGATGCAACCGTGCTTGTGGTAAACGATAAAAACCAGGTGGAATCTCGCACTGTCGTTGCACCGCAGGCGATTGGCGATCGGTGGTTGATCACGGAAGGTCTGAAAAATGGCGACCGCGTCATTATCAGCGGCCTGCAAAAAGTTCGCCCTGGCGTCACCGTCGTGGCTATTCCTGATACCGCCGCGACTCCAGCCAGTTAAGGGATAACGAGATGGCTAATTTCTTTATTCAACGACCTGTTTTCGCCTGGGTGCTCTCCATCATTCTGATGATTGCGGGCGGGCTGGCCATTTTAAAACTGCCGGTGGCGCAATATCCAACCATTGCGCCGCCAGCAGTTGCGGTGACAGCGACCTACCCTGGCGCTGATGCCCAGACGGTCCAGGATACCGTGACGCAGGTTATCGAACAGAACATGAACGGAATCGACAATCTGATGTACATGTCGTCCACCAGTGATTCTGCCGGTAACGTCACCATCACCCTGACGTTCGAGTCGGGTACGGATCCTGATATCGCGCAGGTGCAGGTTCAGAACAAACTCCAGCTCGCTATGCCGCTGCTACCGCAAGAAGTACAGCAACAGGGGATCGGCGTGGAAAAATCCAGCAGCAGCTTCCTGCTGGTCGCGGGATTTGTGTCGGATAATAAAAACCTCACTCAGGATGATATCTCCGACTATGTCGCTTCTAACGTAAAAGATGCGATCAGCCGTACTTCCGGCGTCGGTGATGTGCAGCTGTTCGGTGCGCAGTATGCAATGCGCATCTGGCTGGACAGCAACGCGATGAATAAATATCAGCTCACGCCGTTGGATGTCATTAACCAACTGAAAACGCAGAACGACCAGATTGCTGCGGGCCAGTTGGGAGGAACGCCTTCCGTACCAGGGCAGCAACTGAACGCCTCAATTATTGCTCAAACGCGCCTGAAATCGCCGGAGGAGTTTGGCCGTGTGACGCTGAAGGTGAACCAGGACGGTTCAATGGTCCACCTGAAAGATGTGGCCCGCATTGAGCTGGGTGGCGAAAACTACAACATGGTCACCAAAATCAATGGCCAGGCAGCAACGGGGCTCGGGATCAAGCTGGCGACTGGCGCAAACGCGCTGGATACCGCTGCCGCCATTAAGAGTAAACTGGCGCAGTTGCAGCCCTTCTTCCCTCAGGGCCTGAAAGTCGTTTATCCGTACGACACCACACCTTTCGTGAAGATCTCAATCCATGAAGTGGTGAAGACGCTGTTTGAAGCGATCGTTCTCGTGTTCCTGGTGATGTACTTGTTCCTGCAAAACCTGCGGGCGACCCTTATTCCGACTATTGCCGTGCCCGTGGTGCTACTGGGTACCTTTGCGGTACTGGCTGCGTTTGGTTTCTCCATTAACACCCTGACGATGTTCGGGATGGTATTGGCGATAGGTTTGCTCGTCGATGATGCCATCGTGGTGGTTGAGAACGTAGAACGCGTCATGGTTGAGGACAAGCTGCCGCCAAAAGAGGCGACCCAGAAGTCGATGGAGCAAATCCAGGGCGCTCTGGTGGGCATTGCCATGGTGCTTTCAGCGGTGTTTATTCCGATGGCATTTTTTGGAGGTTCAACCGGGGCTATCTATCGCCAGTTCTCGCTGACCATTGTCTCCGCGATGGCCTTATCGGTGCTGGTGGCGTTGATATTAACGCCTGCTTTATGTGCAACGCTGCTCAAACCGGTTTCCAGCGACCATCATGAAAAGAAAGGTGGATTCTTCGGCTGGTTTAACGCGCTTTTTGATAAGAGCGTGGAGCACTACAGCAACAGCGTGAGCGGCATTTTACGTAAGACCGGACGCTATCTGCTGGTTTACGTCATCATCGTCGGCGGCATGGCAGTACTGTTCCTGCGCCTGCCTTCCTCCTTCCTGCCGGAAGAGGATCAGGGGGTGTTTATGACGATGGTTCAGCTGCCAGCAGGGGCGACGCAGATGCGTACCCAGCAGGTACTCGATCAGGTTCAGGACTATTATCTGACGAAAGAGAAAGCGAACGTTGAATCGGTCTTTACCGTAAACGGATTTAGCTTTAGCGGGCAGGGGCAGAACTCCGGTATCGCTTTCGTCAGCCTGAAGCCATGGGAAGAACGCCCGGGCAAGGAAAACGGCGTTGAGGCGATTGTCAGCCGCGCAACGAAAGCGTTTAGCCAGATCAAAGATGGTCTTGTATTTCCGTTTAACCTCCCTGCCATTATTGAACTGGGTACCGCAACAGGCTTTGACTTTGAACTGATTGACCAGGCAAACCTGGGACATACGCAGCTCACGCAGGCACGTAACCAACTGCTTGGCATGGTAAGGGAACATCCTGACTTACTGGTCCGCGTGCGTCCTAACGGACTGGAAGATACGCCACAGTACAAACTGGATGTCGACCAGGAGAAGGCCCAGGCGCTGGGTGTGAGCATATCTGATGTCAATCAGACCATCTCAACAGCATTGGGTGGCACTTATGTGAACGACTTTATCGATCATGGACGCGTGAAAAAAGTTTATGTCCAGGCTGATGCTCGCTTCCGTATGTTACCAGGAGATATTAACGACCTGTATGTGCGTAGTGCTAACGGCGAAATGGTGCCTTTCTCTGCCTTTAGCAGCTCTCACTGGGTGTACGGCTCACCTCGTCTGGAACGTTACAATGGGATGCCATCAATGGAGATCCTCGGTGAGTCTGCGCCAGGCAAAAGTACCGGTGAGGCAATGGAGATGATGGAAAGCCTTGCGTCGAAACTGCCTTCCGGAATTGGCTACGACTGGACGGGGATGTCTTATCAGGAACGTCTTTCCGGAAATCAGGCTCCAGCACTGTATGCCATTTCACTGATTGTGGTGTTCCTGTGTCTGGCGGCTCTCTATGAAAGCTGGTCAATTCCATTCTCGGTCATGCTGGTTGTGCCCCTGGGGGTGATCGGCGCGCTTCTGGCTGCATCAATACGTGGGCTGAACAATGACGTTTACTTCCAGGTTGGTCTGCTTACGACAATTGGTTTATCAGCCAAAAACGCCATACTGATCGTTGAGTTCGCCAAGGATCTTATGGATAAAGAAGGCAAAGGGATTATTGAAGCCACGCTGGAAGCCTCACGTATGCGTCTGCGCCCTATCCTGATGACCTCTCTGGCATTTATCCTTGGTGTTATGCCTCTGGTCATCAGTAGTGGCGCAGGTAGTGGGGCACAAAACGCTGTCGGGACGGGCGTGATGGGCGGGATGCTGTCAGCCACTCTGCTGGCCATTTTCTTTGTTCCTGTTTTCTTCGTTGTTGTCCGGAGACGGTTTACAAAGCATAAGGATTAATGAAAATCATAAAGGCACCTCTGGTGCCTTTTTTATTTCCTGTCAGCATTCTAATAAAAAGACATCTCTTCACATTTCCTCCATAAATAATCAACGCCCCTCTTTTTTCTCCATGATTTTTACAATCCACACAATTTGAGATTATTCCCCGTGCTGTATGGTATTAGTGCGGTGGTAAAATAATCATCAATTCGTAAATTGCCGCATCGGCTCTTAAGCGAATAAGCGATCATATTGAGGTAACATCATGAAAAGATTCCTTTCCGTTGCACTTCTCGCTGCGCTGCTTGCTGGTTGCGCGCACGACTCTCCCTGTGTACCGGTATACGACGATCAGGGGCGACTGGTTCACACCAATACCTGTATGAAGGGGACTACCCAGGATAACTGGGAAACAGCAGGTGCGATTGCCGGTGGCGCCGCAGCAATAGCTGGCCTGACTCTCGGTATTGTCGCCCTGACTAAATAATACTTTTAAAAGCGCGGCCATCGCCGCGCTTTTATTTTATCTAATCAAAGGGATGTATATTTCCCCTCTCAGATATCATCAGATAATTTTTAGATTCAGTATCCTGTTTTTTTTATAGCCCTATTTCCTTACCTATACAACCTCAGTCTGAATCACTGAATTGATTTAACGCTGCTGCGAGTAAGCATTATGCATTCCGTGAATTCATTTATAGCTGGGTTAAGACGCTTTAATACGTCAGTAAGGTATTAACGGCACTCGTTGGAATATCTGATAAGTAAATTGGTTTAGCTGAGGGCATAACGCAAAAAGGCCATCCTTTCGGATGGCCTTTCTACTTGTTTGATGCCTGGCAGTTCCCTACTCTCACATGGGGAGACCCCACACTACCATCGGCGCTACGGCGTTTCACTTCTGAGTTCGGCATGGGGTCAGGTGGGACCACCGCGCTAAAGCCGCCAGGCAAATTCTGTTACTTCTTGCCAAACTTTAACCTAAGTATAAAGTGGTGCTGATACCCAGAGTCGAACTGGGGACCTCACCCTTACCAAGGGTGCGCTCTACCAACTGAGCCATATCAGCACGCTAAATTTGATGCCTGGCAGTTC
>NZ_NRIQ01000027.1:0-182729 GCF_020224095.1 Enterobacter sp. CCUG 70166 | reverse complement strand
AATCAACGGGGAGCAGGTCAGCCATAAATGACCTCGCTAGACGATTTGTTACCCTGGCGGGAGTGGTGGCTGTGTGTACCTTTACCCTACTGCTACTTTTCGTCTTCAGCTCACCTGATAGAGCAGCTGCACGGGGGCTGGCGATGATCTTTGGGGTTGCCATTATGTCCTTCGCACAGCCGCCGGTAATTTCCTATAAATCCTGGCGTTATCGAAAAAATACAAAGGATTAACGGGTTCCATTTTCTGCTGTTAACAGGTCGAAAATCACTTTTGCTTTAACGCCATAACCGATAATCTTCATTGTTATCTTAAGAGTGCTTATTGTGCTGACATTGCGATAGTAATCGTGTGAAAACCAGCGGAATAATCTCCAGGCTCCAGTTTTCGAGCAAGTCCTACTTGGCTGCTGAATATACCTACAGGCTGGATAAAGAAAAGCTCACTGATTACTCTCTTGAACAGCAAGCCTCTATTTTAGCTGATTACTGGTTACTGCTGGTTTATGGGATTAGTAAGTGGTCTTATTACCAAAGGCCTGGGCGCATGGGGATGTACAGGGGCGTTAAACATGAAATACAAAATGTTGCTGGGTGTTGTGTTCATCTTAACGGGATGCCCTGGGCCTGGTGATCGAATGGTAGATCGTGAATCTTCAACGGCATTAATCAAAGATAATCAAGTTTGTGTGTTGTCACCACTGGAGCCACAGGAACGGATCACTGCTATCCAAATCAACAGTGATAATAGCGACTCTCTTCACAAGATTTTTGATGACAAGCCCGTGTATGTTCAAAAGGGCGGGTGTCTTCCTGTGTTTGGATTTAAGTTTACACCTGGAGAGCGGTATAACTTCGCCTATGACGTCCAATCTGATAAATCAGGGTCACATTTAGTCACTGCTGTATTTTCTTATCCCAAAGAATAAGGGGCTGAACGCCCCATATTCTTAACGGCGTGTAAACGCCAATCTGAGCCCTAATCCAATGAATGTTACACCAACAATTCTATCCAGTATTTTCTGCAACCTTCTGTTTTGCGAAACGGTTCCGGCTGCACTACCTGCAAGTACGGCGAACGTTAAATCAGTCATAAAAGCGATTAATGCGTAGGTCATTCCCAGGAGTAGAAAAGAAGCTGTCTGGTGCTCGCTTCCAGGCGCAACGAATTGAGGGAAAAAGGAGATGAAGAATAACAGTACCTTCGGGTTGGTTAAGGTAGTTATGAAACCTTTAGTAAGTAGACTCGTCAAAGTCGCTTTTGCCTTAACGCGTTCAGCTTCGTTGTGATTCGTGGTTTGCTTTGTCAGCGTTCCCCAAATCATCTTACTACCGAGATACACCAGATAAGCCGCACCGAGAGACTTAATGATGGTGAACATCATCGGAGATGCTGTTATCAACGCGGTTAATCCCACAGCGCTTGCAATTGCATGTGTGCAACTACCTAATGCTACACCAGCGGCAGAGATAATTCCCGCTCGTCTTCCATTAACCACGCTTTGACCTACCACGTAGGCTATATCAGGCCCAGGTGTAACGGAAAGGAGAAATACAGATAGGACGAAAAGCCCAAAATGAGTTATGTCCAGCATAGCCATCTCCAGAAAAAAATTATGTACCTCCATGCTAACACTGAATTTTTATGCGTAAAAGGTGATTTTATATGCTTTTAGTCTGCTTTTGCTAAACAACGAATCACTCATGGCATAACACGCTAAGTTGCACATTTCCTGTACCCTGGATACCCTGAGATTAATCCTAATAACTCAAGGGTGAGTATGGCTAGCGGGAAGAGAAAGAATCAAAAGGAATCGCCTGAAGAAGAGTTAGATCGCCTGCTGGATGAGCTTGAACTCACACCGGAGCAACGGGAGTTTATTGAATCCATGCGAGAGGATAAGAGCGATCCCAGTAGTGAGTAACGCTTGTCTTAAGCCGAACGAGTACAAACGGCATTGTAAGAAATTCTTCTCCTGGTGCATGCAGAATCACGGTGCCTTTGTTCCGGCTGTCGCTGGAGTGTCATAAATATAATTACGCGCGCGCATAATTTAAAATTAAACCCTCTTTCTTTTTACGTAATCAATCGCCCCTGTTATATCTGTCGGCAAATTTTTTATTTCCCGGATCGCAGATGAAAACACGACTCCTCCTGTGCGCTGGCTTATTAGCTGCCTCCAGTGCCCATGCCAGCGCCCTCTATTTTTATGAAGCTGGCACCGAAGATACCGCGCTTGCCGGAGCAGGGCAGGCGGCTCGTGCGCAGGATGCCTCTACAATTATGACCAACCCGGCTGGCATGACTCGCTTACCGGATCATATGGTCACCGGTGGGTTACAGGTTATGGATGGCTCCATCGACAACCAGCTGGATAACGATGCCCATCAAAGCCCCGGCGATGTGATGAAAACCATCCCGAATGCCAGCGCCTTTTATAGTCAGAAGATAAACGATGATCTTTATGCCGGGGTCGGGCTTTACGGTAATTACGGCCTGGGGATCGACTACGGCAGCTGGGCGGGCGACAGACTGATTAAAAAGAGTACCATGGTAGCCATGACGCTCAGCCCCTCGCTGGCCTATAAGCTTAACGACCGTCTTTCGATTGGCGCGTCCGCCAACGTTAACTACGGTTACTTCTCGCTGACTCGCAGCGTTAACGATGATGACTACCGGCGACGCGATGAAGACCTGGCCATGAGCTATCGGCTTGGGCTGCTGATGCAGCTAACTGACCAGACCCGAGCTGGTATTACCTGGAACAGCGAAACGGACTACAGCTTCAATATTGACGGCAACGCGCGTCTACAGAACGGCACCTACGACCTGCCGGTGTCAGCACAAATCAGCGCGCCGCAGCAAATTATGCTCAGCCTTGTGCATGACATTAACCCGCAGTGGTCGGTTATGGGCGATCTCGGCTGGCAGGACTGGAGCCAGTTCGGCGCGCCGCAAATCGTCGTCGGGGACCAGCAGCTTAACAACGTCAGCCGCCTGAAGGACACGTGGCACGGTGCGGTGGGCGTGCAGTATCGTCCAACGCCTCAGTGGCGACTGAATGCCGGTGTGGCGTTCGATAGCTCGCCGTATGAAAGCCAGAGCGATGTGGCCTTAACCTTACCTACCGGCGATGAGTGGCGATTTGGTACGGGAGCCCAGTATCAGATCACCCCGGCCAGCAATATTGGTATTGCCGTGTCGTATCTTCATATGCAGTCGTCGCATGTGAAATCGCCGGTGGCGTTTGCCGGAAGTTACGACCATCCTTATCTTTGGTTTGCCAGCGTCAACTACAGCTATCAGTTTTGATCGGCTAACCGCTTAAAATATATGGTCTATAATGGCAGATACTGAATGTCAGAAGGTTGTACCATGCATATTTTACCGCCTGTTCGACCCGAAAAATCCATCGAACGACTGACCGCTATCCTTGAGCCGATAGCGGAGAAAGTGCACGTTGTTCCACGTAAGCGACTCACCTGGTTACGGAAGGGGAAACAGCAGATGTACCTCTTTCTGGAAGGGGAGCTGTCCCTGCTGCGGACATCGGATGGACTGGTGGTCGTGACCGTTTACGAGCCGCATTTGTTTGGTATTGCTGAGATGATCCAGCCTACGCAAGGCCATTTTCTCCGTGCGGAAAGGGAGTCGACCATTTTACGTCTCGATGCGGACAAGGCGGCCGAGTTATTCCGTGCCGAGGGCGTCTGGGAGGATGTCGCAGCGCTGCTCTCATACCATACGGCCTATTTGATATTCCGTGATGCGCAGGTACTCCAGCAGCGTACCTATTCCGTTATTCGTAACCACCTTCAGGAAATGATTTTGCTCCCGGAGGAGACGCGTTTGCGTACCACGATACTGGAATATATTCAGGATCGTACGCTGCTTTCTCGCAGTAGTATACTCAATGTATTATCCGCCCTTAAACAGGGAGAATATATCTCCTTTAAGCGCGGTGGGTATTTGCTTGAAGTCAGACACTTACCTGAATCATTCTAGGGGAAGTTTAAAATTAAACAGAAATGGAATTAACGAGGCTGTTAATTTTCTATATCGTTTGCTTTCTAAGTTTTATCTTTATTAAGTAAACGGTATATTTATGAAAAAGACAGTTCTCGCTTTGATTATGGTTAATGCGTTTACCGCCACTTCCGCGTTCGCCGCCGCTGATGCGGGCACCTGGTATGGCGGAGCGAAATTCGGCTGGTCACACTATTTTGATACCAATATGGGTTCAAAAGCGTTTGATAACAATAATTCCGACCACTTCGATTTTGACCATGATAATGTCGGTGGGGGTGTTTATACGGGTTACCAGATTACCCCATGGCTTGCGGTAGAAGGCGGTTATGATTATTTAGGCAACATGCAGATCAAGGGTCAGCATGGTGCAGGGGCGCAAATGAAGACGCAGGGTCTGCAAATGTCCCTGAAGGCCAGCTATGCCTTGACCAATGACTGGGATATCTACGGCCGTGCCGGGGCGATGGGCTATCGCGCTGAATCCGATGTAAGTGGTCACAATCGTTTTGAAACCGGTGTGCGCCCGCTTGCAGCTGTGGGTACTGAATACGCCTTCAATAAAAACTGGGCTGGCCGCCTGGAATATCAGTGGGTAAGCAATGTGGGTAATGCAAACCAGATCGGTGTGAGCAGCGACCTGAGTTCCGTCACCGCAGGGCTTAGCTATCGCTTTGGTCAGTACGACTGATGCATGTGATATGGCGATTAAGAAAAACCCGGCTGCTATGTTGCCGGGTTTTTTGTTGTCAGCTGGCGAATAACGGTTCAAGCATAATATGAATATTTTGCAGGCCCGTGACATTATTGTCTTTCAGGTATTGCTGATTAACCATATCTAACTGTTCCAGTTTGGTCAGCGAGGCGTAAACGCGTTGAACAGCGCTGTCCGCAACAAAAATTTCTTTTGCGGTAGTGTCCTGAAGATACTGTGATTTTACGCTGCGCGTTAAGTTATCGATCTGCTGTTTATTTTCCTGATAAAGAGACGCGATATGAGATATCTGTGCCAGCGGCGGTTTTTCCCCCGGTAATACCAGCGGAATTTGCAGATGATTAATCTTTTCAACGTTGTCTGGTGGTGGAGAGCTACATGCTGTTAATGTGCTCAGACTTAATATAGCGAAAAAGAACGGCAGGCTCTTCATCGAATCACTCCGGGGAAATAATTGGACTCAGCATTATCCCTGAAGGCCGCAGCGACGAAAGAATAAACTTATTTATTTATAAACGTTATTTCCATAGGTAAAAGAAAATCCCGGTGATAGCCTCCTTTCCCCCCATGTACCGCCAGCGTGAATATGACGCCTCGAGGATGTATGAAATTTAAAACTCTCGTTAGTGCGATGGCCGTTGCTGGTCTGCTATTGGCCTCGTTGATCTCATTGCCTGTCCTGGCACAAAAGGAGGTGAAGGAAGCCACTGCCCATACGAAACAAATGAATGATGCACTTTATGGTCAACTGCCCTTCTTTGATAAAACCGATTTCCGAAATGCGCATAAAGGCTTTATTGCCCCGCTGCCACCTGCGGTGATTAAAGGTGAAAAAGGCGCCGTTATCTGGAATCCCCAGAAATACGCTTTTATCAAAGAAGGGCAAAAAGCGCCGGATACCGTCAACCCGAGCCTGTGGCGTCAGGCGCAGCTGAATAATATCGGCGGTCTGTTTGAAGTCACGGAAGGCGTCTACCAGATCCGCAACCTCGATCTGTCGAATATGACAATCATAGAGGGCAAAGAGGGGATCACGGTTATCGATCCGCTGGTGTCTGCGGAAACGGCTAAAGCGGGTATGGATCTTTACGTTAAGCATCGCGGCAAACGTCCGGTTGTTGCCGTTATTTATACCCATAGCCACGTCGATCATTATGGCGGCGTGCGTGGCGTAATTGATGAAGCCGGGGTAATGTCCGGCAAAGTGAAAGTCTATGCGCCAGCCGGTTTTATGGAAGAGGCGGTATCGGAAAATATCATGGCCGGAAACGCCATGAGCCGCCGTGCCAGCTATATCCACGGAAACCTGCTGAAGCCCGGTGTGAAGGGGCAGGTGGGGGCAGGTCTGGGGACTACCACCTCAGCCGGAACGGTCACGCTCATCGCGCCCACTCACTCTATTACCGAAGAGGAGCAGAAAGAGGTCATTGACGGTCTCACCTATGACTTTATGCTGACGCCGGAATCGGAAGCGCCGTCTGAAATGCTCTGGTATGTGGAAGAGAAAAAGCTGATCGAAGCAGCAGAGAACGTCACTCACACCCTGCACAATACCTACTCGCTGCGCGGGGCGAAAATACACGATCCGCTGGCATGGTCAAAGTACATCAATAACGCCATCGATCGTTGGGGTGATAAAGCGGAAATCATTATCGCGCAGCACCACTGGCCCACGTGGGGTAACAAAAAAGTGGTGAAGCTGATGAAAAGCCAGCGTGATATCTACCGCTATATCAACGACCAGACGCTCAGACTGGCGAATAAGGGGCTGACGAGGGATGAAATAGCCGCTAATTTCGCCCTGCCTTACGGGCTGGCTAAATCCTGGGCAGGCCGTGGCTATTACGGCTCGGTAAGCAACAACGTCAAAGCCACCTATGTCTACTATCTTGGCTGGTTCGACGGCAATCCGGCGACGCTCGATGAACTGCCTCCGGTCGAGGCGGCGAAAAAGTATGTCGATTACATGGGCGGAGCCCGTGCAATCCTTGAAAAAGCCCGTGTCGATTATGCCCGGGGGGATTATCGCTGGGTGGCTCAGGTGGTCAGTAAAGTCGTCTTTGCCGATCCGAATAATAAGGCGGCGCGCGAACTGGAAGCCGATGCGTTTGAACAGCTGGGATACCATGCGGAGTCAGGGCCGTGGCGTAACGCCTACCTCACCGGTGCGCAAGAGTTGCGTAACGGCGTGAAGATAAAGCCGACGCCCAAAACCGCCAGCCCGAATGCGGTCCGTGCCATGTCGACTGAGATGATTTTTGACTACTTCGGCGTTCACCTTAACGGCGTCAGAGCGGCGAATGCCAGAGGCGTTTTTAACGTTGATTTAGGCCGCGAGGGCGGCAGGTATAAGCTGGAGCTGGAGAATGGCGTGCTAAACCACAGTGCCAATATCCAGGCAGAAGATCCGGATGCAACCATTACGCTCAGCCGCGAAACGCTGAACAAAATCATCCTTAAGGAAACCACGCTGAAAAAGGCGCAACAGGCAGGAGAGGTGACGATCGTCGGCAACGCCGCGAAGGTAGACGAAATGCTGCGCTGCATGGAGAGCTTCAGTTTCTGGTTTCCTGTCGTCACCCCTTAAAAGTAAAAAAGGCTGCTTTCGCAGCCTTTTAGCATTAGCCAACAACAATTTGCCGGGTGGCGGCTTCGCCTTACCCGGCCTACACTCTGCGCTGCTTGAGCGCTAGATGACGCCGTCGCCGCCGTCTGAACACCAGACCTGCCCGGAGGTGTATGAACACTCATCCGAGGCCAGAGTGACATACAGCGGTGCGATCTCCACGGGCTGTCCCGGGCGTCCCAGAGGGGTACTCTCGCCAAAATGTTTCACTTTTTCCTGTGGCTGCCCACCGCTGGGCTGGAGCACGGTCCAGTAAGGTCCGGGCGCTACCGCGTTCACGCGGATCCCTTTCGGACCCAGCTGTTTCGCCAGCGCTTTGGTAAACACCGCGAGACAGGCTTTGGTCTGCGCATAGTCAAGCAGTACGGCGCTCGGTTTTACCGCCTGTACAGATGAGGTGTTAATGATGGAAGCGGGAGCTTTCATGTGGCGCAACGCCGCCTTTGTGATCCAGAAAGGCGCATAGACGTTGGTTTTAAAGGTCGCGTCAAAATCTTCCGTGGTCAGTTCTTCCAGCGTCTCACGATACTGCTGGCGGCCTGCGTTATTCACCAGGATGTCCAGCCCGCCCAGTTTTCCGACGGCCTGTTCCACCAGGTTCTGACAAAAAGTTTCGTCCCGCACATCGCCCGGAAGCGCGACGGCATTCCGTCCTTCCGCTTTAATCAGGGCGATCACTTCCGCAGCGTCTTCTTCCTCTTCCGGCAAATAGTTAATGGCGACATCTGCCCCTTCGCGGGCATAGGCAATGGCTACCGCGCGTCCGATGCCGGAATCGCCCCCGGTAATTAGCGCCTTCTTACCGGTAAGCCGGCCATGCCCTTTGTAGCTTGTCTCGCCGTGATCGGGAACAGGGTCCATTTCAGAGGCCAGGCCCGGTGGCGTCTGGGGCTGCTCCGGGAAAGGTGGCGTTGGGTAAGCGTTCGTACGTTGTTCATTATCACTCATAGCTAACTCCTTGTTAGGGGTGAGATTTGATGGATAGTTACAGCGTTAACGCTTCGCTGAATTATTTTTGCAAGTGGCTGACCCGCACTACGGGTGGGGATGATTTTTTATCGAGCGAGCCGCTAATACTGATCATGTTGTCAGGTTCCAAGGTTCTGTCGTCAAATACGGCTTTCGGGATAATAACGTCGATTTTCCCGGTTTTATCCTGGAATACGTATTTATCGCCATTGCCATCAATAAGATTGCCGCGCAATGAAATAGAGGCGCCATCATGCATCTCTTTTGCCTGAGTAATGGTCATAATGCGCGCATCATCGGTACCACGATAACCACTGTCCAGGGCATGCGGCGGTGGCGGCGCTTCACCCTTTTGTAACCCGCCGTTATTATCTGCCCATGCGGAAGGGATAATTAATATTAACAAGGCTGAAATCACTGATAATTTCATCTGATATCCTTCATTTTGGATGTCTTGACTTATTAAGTATTGTTGCTATTCCTTTATGTGGCAAATGTGATAAGTCTTAAAAGCATTTGCGTAGAAAAATCAAAAATTTCGGCAATTAAGCGAAACGGTGACAAAAGCC
This sequence comes from Enterobacter sp. CCUG 70166, assembly GCF_020224095.1. Classification (NCBI taxonomy): domain Bacteria; kingdom Pseudomonadati; phylum Pseudomonadota; class Gammaproteobacteria; order Enterobacterales; family Enterobacteriaceae; genus Enterobacter; species Enterobacter sp. CCUG 70166. Next base: position 173,824 of record NZ_NRIQ01000027.1, on the reverse strand, counting down.
ATGGAACCAAAAAATGAAAAAGTGCCTGGGATAAAAGAGAGTTATCGTTTACTGACGTTTGAGTATGCATTTCGTCAGGTGGGTTTTATTGTACTGTTAGGTATTATCGTGGCCGCGTTAGCCGGCCTGTTTTCCAGCGGTGCGGTTAGCGACGTGGAGAAAACAAACGAAGCAAAATCCCTGAACCTGAGCTATGAGCGCTTCGGCCGCCGCCAGACCGAATCGCGGATGACGCTGACGTTTCCGGTGACGTCTGAGGGTAAATATATTCTCAGCCTGACCAGCGAAAGCAGCGACGTATATGAGCCGGGCAGCGTCTGGCCGCAGCCGGACAGCATGTATAGCCGGGGGAACACCCTGTTTCTCGTTTACGACAATCTGAAACAGAGCGATAAGTTCACCGTCCTGCTGTTCATCACGCCGACAAAAGCAGGGAAATGGACAAACAGCATCCGCGTAAACAACGGGCCAGATATCCGCTTCTGGCAGTTTATTTACCCCTAGGAGTCGAATATGGACATGGTTTTTCGTGCCCTGGCAATATACCTGTTTCTGGTGATCGTGTTTAAAGTCGCCGGACGGCGCGCCCTGCTGCAAATGACCAGCTTTGACCTTATTTTGCTCTTAATTATCAGTGAGGCGACACAGCAGGCGCTACTGGGCGAAGATTTTTCCGTCACCGGTGCGATGATTACAATAACAACGCTGGTGGTGGTGGATATTATTTTTGGCCTGATTAAAAAATATTCTTCTTCTGTTGAGAATGTTCTTGATGGCACCCCGGTGATATTGGTAGAGAATGGTATTCCCATTGCGGATAAACTGAAAAAAGTCGATGTATCCTGCGATGATATATTGGTTTCAGCACGCCAGAACCACGGCATAACGGAATTAAAGGATATTAAGTACGCGATCCTTGAGCGTAACGGCCATATTTCAATTATTCCTGAAGAAAATTAACTAAGGGGCACATCCATGAGCAACCTTATTCACGATAATAATACGACCATCAGCGAGCTGACGAAAAAGCTTGCCACGACGCTCACAGAAAGAGGACTGCGTCTAACCACGGCGGAGTCCTGCACCGGGGGTAATCTCGCGGTTGCGCTTTGCGCTGAAGAGAACACGGCGGAATTTTATGACGTTGGCATGGTGGTGTTCAGCGATGCGGCGAAGGAGAGGATCCTCGGCGTGCGGCACGAAACGATTGAGCGCTTCACCGCCGTCAGTGAACAAACGGTTACTGAGATGGCCGCTAAAATTCGCGATATTGCCGAGGCGGATATTGGTGTTGCCATCAGCGGCTATGCGGGACCGGAAGGCGGAGACGATGGCACGGCAGCCGGTACGGTCTGCTTCGGCTGGAATATTCGCGGACAGACGGAAACCCGCACCGTGCTGTTTTCCGGTGAATGTCAGGATGTGGTGGAAAAAGCGGTGCGTTATTCGCTGTCTGAACTGATCGAAATACTCTCCGGATGGGATAACGTCTGAGACAAGGGGAAAGGCTATGGCTGTTATCGTTATTACCGGCGGTACGGCGGGCGTGGGGAAAGCCACGGCGCTGCACTTTGCTAAAGCGGGCTACGATGTAGGCATTATTGCCCGCGATGAGCAGAGCCTGCGCTCCACAGAAGAGGAGTTGCGCCGTTTCGGGATCAACGCGTGTGCCGTTCAGGCCGACGTGGCGGACAGCAAGGCGGTGACCGATGCTGCTAACGAAATTGAATACCGGCTTGGAGCCATCGATGTGTGGGTGAATAACGCCATGGGCGGGATGCTGGCGCCGTTTCGCACCATGTCCCCGGAGGAGTTTCGCCGCGTCACCGAGGTGACCTATCTGGGCTATGTTAACGGCACCCGCGCCGCGCTGGAGTTAATGACCCCTCGCGATCGCGGAACGATTATTCAGGTTGGCTCCGCGCTGGCCTACCGTTCCATTCCCTTGCAGTCAGCCTACTGTGGCGCGAAGGCCGCGATCCGCGGATTTACCGATGCCGTACGCACCGAGCTGATGCATGAAAACAGCCGGGTGCAGATCGCAATGGTACAGATGCCGGGCCTCAATACGCCGCAGTTCGAGTGGGCGAGGAATAAATTTGCCTGGGCGATGCGCCCGGTTCCTCCCGTATTTCAGCCGGAAGTGGCCGCCAGCGCTATTTTTAAGGTGGCGCAGAAACCGGTGCGGGAGCTATGGGTGGGCAGCAGCACCGTCCAGTCGATTGTCGGGCAGTTTCTTTTCCCCGGTTTTCTGGACCGGCTGATGGTTAAAAAGGCCTGGGAAGGGCAGATGACCGATACGCTAAAGGCGGATGACCGTCAGGACTATCTGGATCAGCCGGTTAACGATCTGCATAAAATCCACGGGCATTTCACCGACGAAGCAAAAGAGCGCGCCACCAGCGTTACCTCCGGCATGCCGGGGAAAGTGCTGCTCGGCTCCCTCGCCGTCACAGGCGCGATCGTGGCGCGTCTGCTGCTCTCGCGGAGACGATAATCAGCGCAGTGCGGTACGATCGGTCCAGAACCAGCGGTAGCCATAGCCGCTGAGGTTAAGCGCGACGGTTTTGCCGCATACCAGCGCGTCGTCGTAGCGTTTGTCCGCCAGGCATGCGGTCCAGGTCGCATGCCGGATCCCTCTGGCGGTAAAATTAACGGGCTTATCGCTGAAGTTAACGAAGGTCAGAATGCTGCGCGTGTCGGTTTCGTAATAGATCCCCAGTACCGCATCGTTGTCGATAGTAATAAGACGAAACGGCGCGACGCCGATCTCAGGAAACTCCGAGCGCGTATTGGCGATATCGATAATGCAGTGCAGGAGGGAGTTGCGGTGCAACAGCGAATCCGCCACGTTGATTTTTTGATAGCGGTACGGACCATGGTCAATCATTGGGGCGATAAAGGTTTTCGGGTCGGTATCTGAGAAACCGCCGCCCTGCGATCCGGCCCACTGCATCGGGGTGCGTACGGCGTAACGCTCCTCCAGATCTAAATCATCGCCCATTCCAATTTCATCCCCGTAGCGCATGACCGGTACGCCCGGCAGCGAAAACAAGACCGCATGGCAAAAGGCCAGCCGCTTTCGATCGCCCTTAAGCATCGGCGCCAGACGGCGGCGGATCCCTCGCTGATACACGCTCATCTCTTCATCAGGGGCGAAGGCATCAATGACGGTCTGCTTCGCTTTTTTGCCTATCCCTTCCAGATCCAGCTCATCATGATTGCGCAGCCAGTTGGCGAAGCAGCAGGAGTCCGGCGGCACGATCATCTTCTTCACTGCGTTGCGCAGCGGTCGTGCGCTCTTCTCTGCAAGGCTGACGTAAAAGTACTTATTGAGCCAGAAATTCAGCACCAGGTTGAGCCGGTCATTCTGACCAAAATAATCTTTGTAGGCGTCGACCTCCACGTCGACTTCGCCGAGCAGGATCGCGTCCGGATTGCGCTGTTCGATAAGACGGCGCAGATGCTCCAGGATCCACAGGCCGCGTTTTTCATCTCCACGCCCGGCCTGTTTTGTCAGGTGCGACGCTGCATCCAGGCGAAAGCCCGACACCCCGAGCTTTAGCCAGAAGATGATGATGTTCTCAACCTCCTTCAGCACCGCCGGGGAGGCCAGATTGAGATCCGGCTCGTGGTGATAAAACATATGCCGGTAGTATTGCCCCGCTTCGTCGTCCCATGTCCAGACGCTCTTTTCCACGCCGGGGAACATCGGTGGCGTATCGTCCTCGTCCGTGTCAGACCAGAGATAATAGTCACGGTAGGGTGACTGCGGGTTGCGGCGGGCTTGCTGAAACCAGGGATGCGCATCCGAGGTGTGCTGGATCAGCAGCTCAATAATGACCTTCATCCCCAGCTCCCGCGCCTGTTCAATAAAGGCGATGATATCGTTGAGCTTGCCGAAGCGGGGATCGACCTGCAAATGGTCGCTTACGTCATAGCCTTCATCGAGAAAAGGGGTGAGGTAAAACGGGGTGATCCAGATAACCGTCGCGCCCATCCGGCGGATGTAGCGCAACTTCGCGGCGATCCCGGCGATGTCGCCACAGCCATCGCCGTTAAGATCGTAAAACAGGGCGGTATCAATCTGGTAAATAATGGCGCGTGTATGCCAGCCTGCCATAGCAATCCTTAGTGATAACCTTCGGTATCAGACACTTTGCCCCGGAAGACGTAGTAGCTCCAGGCGGTGTAAACCAGGATCACCGGGATGATTAACAGCGTGCCGATCAGCATAAACAGCTGGCTGGCAGGCGGCGCGGCGGCTTCCCACAGGGTGATGTGCGGCGGGATAATGTGTGGCCACAGGCTGATGCCCAGTCCGCTAAAGCCGAGGAAAATCAGGCCCAGCGTTAACAGGAACGGACGGGCATGGCTGTCGGGATTGCGCGTCAGCCGCCAGATCCACAGGCTGAATACCGCCACCAGAACCGGAACCGGCAGGAACCAGAAGAAGTTAGGCAGTGTAAACCAGCGCTCGGCGACAAACTGCCAGCCGAGCGGGGTCCAGATACTCACCACCGCAATAACGGCGATCAGTGCCAGCAGCACGTGGCGGGTCAGCTCACGCATCCGGTTTTGCAGCGCGCCTTCGCTTTTCATGATCAGCCATGTGGTAGCCAGCAGGGTATAGGCGACAATCAAACCCAGCCCGCAGAACAGGTTAAACGGGGTTAACCAGTCCAGCGAGGAGCCCACAAAGCGTCGCCCTTCCACGTCAAAGCCGTTGATCATCGCGCCGACCACGATCCCCTGGCTGAAGGTTGCCAGCAGGGAACCGCCAGCAAAAGAATAGTCCCAGAATTTGCGGTGGGAAGGGGTCGCCTTAAAGCGAAACTCAAATGCCACGCCGCGGAAAATAAGCCCGATCAGCATGGCCGTCAGCGGGATGGTCAGGGCATCGATAATCACCGCGTAGGCCAGCGGAAACGCGCCGAACAACCCTGCGCCGCCGAGAACCAGCCAGGTTTCATTTCCGTCCCATACCGGAGCGACGCTGTTCACCATTACGTCGCGCTCTTTGGCATCGCCCACAAAGCTGAAGAGCATGCCGATACCGAGATCGAAACCGTCCATGATGATGTACATCAGCGTGGCGAAGACAATAATGGCAAACCAGATGACCGGGATATCGACGCCCATCAGATCTTCTCCTCTTCCGGAACAGACTCGGCGGCGGACAGCGGACGGGCAGGGGTGCCCGACGTATTAGACGTTAGCGTGCCGACAGGCTGCGGCCCTTTCTTTATCAACCGGGCGAGATACACATAACCCACGCCAAATACTGAACAGTAGACCACGATAAAGGCCAGCAGGCTGATGCTCATCTGCAACGTGCTGTGCAGAGACACCGCATCTATCGTGCGCAGATAGCCGTAGACGACCCGCGGCTGGCGGCCCACTTCGGTGGTGACCCACCCGGCGAGCAGCGCAAGCAGTCCGGCTGGCCCCATGCACAGGGCAAACCAGTGGAATGGTCGCGAGTGATAGAGTCGGCGGCGATAGCGCAGCCAGACGCTCAGCACACCAAGCGTAATCATCAGCAGCCCCATGCCGACCATAATGCGGAAAGACCAGAAGACGATGAGCGAGTTCGGGCGGTCCTCTTTCGGGAAATCTTTCAGCCCCGGGACCTGTTTATCCAGGCTGTGCGTCAGGATCAGGCTGCCGAGCGCCGGAATTTCAAGCCCGTATTTGGTGCGCTCCTCCTCCATATCCGGTACGCCGAACAGCAGCAGCGGGGTAGCCTCGCCGGGCGGATTTTCCCAGTGGCCTTCAATCGCGGCGATTTTGGCAGGCTGATGCTCAAGCGTATTCAGGCCGTGCATATCCCCAACGACTGCCTGGATGGGCGCGACCAGCAGCGCCATCCACATGGCCATGGAGAACATTTTGCGAATAGCGGGCGTGTCGTTGCCGCGCAGCAGATGCCATGCCCCGGACGCGCCCACAAACAAGGCGCTGCACAGGAAGGCGGCGATGGACATATGGATCAGACGGTAAGGGAATGAGGGGTTAAAAATAATGGCCAGCCAGTCTTCGGGAATGACCTGACCGTTCTGAATACTGAAGCCCTGCGGGGTGTGCATCCAGCTGTTGGAGGCGAGGATCCAGAAGGTGGACATCAGCGTGCCCAGCGCTACCATGCAGGTGGCAAAGAAGTGCAGGCCGGGGCCGACCTTGTTCCAGCCGAACAACATCACGCCCAGGAATCCGGCTTCGAGGAAGAAGGCGGTTAAGACTTCATAAGTGAGCAGAGGGCCGGTTATGCTGCCTGCGAACTGGGAAAATCCGCTCCAGTTAGTCCCAAACTGGTAAGCCATTACCAGCCCGGAAACCACGCCCATACCAAAGTTAACGGCGAAAATTTTCAGCCAGAAATGGTAAAGCGAGCGCCAGACATCATTTTTTGTGCGAAGCCACATGCCCTCGAGAACCACCAGATAGCTCGCAAGCCCGATGGTGATTGCCGGAAAGAGAATATGGAAAGAGACGGTAAAGGCGAACTGTATCCTGGCCAGATGAAACGCATCAAGCTCGAACATGCTCCGTACCTCTGGAACTGATAGCCCACAAGGCATTGCCAGACAGCCTCAGGCTGCCTGGCAAAACCGGTTACGGTTTTTTCTTACCCGCGCCAAGCTCGGCACCGGTAAGCGGATCGGCTTTAGGATCGGATTTCGTACGTGCGCACATTGCTTTGACCAGCGTAGCCTGCTCTGTTGTGAGCGTTACGCTTGCGCCGCCGTCACCGCCATCGACCGCTGGCTGAGGAGATTCCACGTAGTCGAAGTGCTTGTCGCTGTTCCAGCTTCCGCGAACTTCTCCCCCCTCAGACATATTGTAGTACTTGTTGGTGTACTCTTCGATTGGCGGCAATTTACCCGGTGGGAAGTTGTTACGGATCGACTGGAGCGCCTTCTCAAACGAAAGCTGGTGTGCTGCCTCACGCGTCATTAAAAACGCCAGCGCATCTTTAACACCTGGATCGTCCGTTACGTTAATAAGCCGTTCGTAGATAATTTTGGCGCGCGCCTCGGCCGCAATGTTAGAGCGCAGATCCGCGGTGGGTTCGCCAATGGTATCCACGTACGCCGCCGTCCACGGTACGCCTGCGGAGTTAGTGAGCGGAGTACCGCCCCCGTAGAGCAGGGACGTGATATGACTGTCATTGCCGTTTTCGGTCATGGACCGGTACAGCTCCGCTTCATTTTCAACGCCTTCCGCCAGTTCACCTTTCGCACCCTTATTAAGCATACCCACCAGGGTGCCGATAATTTCCAGGTGACTTAACTCCTCGGTCGCGATATCCATCAGCATATCTTTACGACCGGGATCGTCGTCGCTCAATCCTTGCGTAAAGTAACGACATGCCGCGGCAAGTTCGCCCTGTGGCCCGCCAAACTGCTCAAGCAGAAGATTAGCCAGACCCGGATTCGGTTCGGCTACGCGTACCGTGTATTGCAGCTGTTTTACGTGTCGAAACATAGTTTCTCCCTCTTCCGTTATTTTTTCGCTTCAACGCCGTCCGCGTCGGAGCGCAGCAGGAACTGTTCCGTCGTCTGTGGAATATGTTGAATCAGCCAGTCCGCCATCTGGCGCTCTTCTTCCAGAATGGATTCAATGGCTGGAATGGAGGCGGTATCGCCCGCTTGTTTGGCCGCGGCCAGCAGAGAGGTGTAGCAGGCAATTTCAAACTGCTCAAAAACGTAGCCGCTGATGGAGCCTTTAACAATTTCGTCGGAAGGGAACATGCCGCCAATGGACTGGCCGAGCGCAGCCATTTTGCTCATGGAATCTTTTATGACCGAACGGGAAATATCATTGCGGTCGAGAATTTCTTCCAGCACGGTAATTTGATGTTTAGTTTCATTAACGTGTTGTTCAATTCGTGCACGTAAGTCGGGATAATTATCAATACGGCTGGCCATTGATTCCAGCATGGATTCGGCTTGCTTTTCCATCGCATGGGCATCGCGTAGCCAATCATGGTAGTGTTCTACATGATTCATAATTAACTCCTGTGATTTATTTTCTGGTTAATTGTTGGTGCTGATGCTCATCAAATTATTATTTATCCTTTCTGGGCTTTTTGATTAATATTGCCGACAGCCAGATCGGTTAATTTGAGATCGGTTTCTTTTTCTTCTTCCAGCGTTTCTGCAAGAAGTTTAACGGCTTTTTTATAGCCTAATTGTTCGGCCAGGGTGGCCAGGGTGCCGTAGCTGGCAATTTCGTAGTGCTCGACTTTCTGTGCGGCGGCAATTAATGCAGCGTCACGCACTTCGTTTTTCTCAGTGCTCTCAATAACTTCGTTGGCTTCTTCAATTAAGCCTTCCATTGCAACGCATTTCATGCGCTTCAGCTTGAGGCCGGATTCCTGCTCAATAATCTGATCGATACGTTCGATCTGTCCCTGCGTCTCCTCAAGGTGAGCCGTGAAGGCAGCGCTCAGCTTCTCGCTTGATGCGGCACGGGCTAACTTGCTTAGCGCGCGGGTCAGCTGCTTCTCAGCGCTGTAGGTATCGGATAACAGGTGAATAAATACATCTTCAACAGTTTTCATATTCATATATTCGCTCCAGTGAAATAAAGGGAAGGTACTGCGAGCCGACAGGCCCGCAGCATGCTCTCGGTATATTTATAAGAGCTTTAAATAAGATCAGGAGTTATCAGATTTACGGCCCCCGCCGTGACTGTTCTGTCCCCCTTTCTTACCCGCTTCAGATGCGCGTTGCGGATCGTTTTTGAAATTACCGCCGCTGTGCTGGCCGCCTTTACGTCCAGCTTCTGATGCTTTTTCACGGTCTTGCGCGAAATTACCGGAACCACCACGATGTTGCTCTGCCATATATCAACCCTCATGTTGCGTTTATGTCAGGTGATACGATAAGTAATTCGTATCAGTTGTCGTTCAGAAATTAACATTAGTCGTTATGTGAGAAGAGTCAAATTTCCTGTCTGGGTTGTTTTGCGCCATTTCCAGAGATGCGGGGAAAATACCGCTTCGTTACGATTTTTGAAAATCGGAAGTAAATCCATTGCTTAGGGGGAAATAACTTGTGTCGTTAGGATTCCGCTTAGCTAATAATCTTAATATGAACGCGGCGGAAATGATTACAAGAATTGACGTAGCGCAAAAATATATCTTGCCGACCTGAATCTTTATAATCGGAATAGTCTTAAGCGAGAAGTAAAATAACGAGCCGAAACAGTGTATCCGATCGTCGTTTTTGACGTGGTCAGGCGGATCGGGTGAGGGTATGCTGCATTCGTCACCACAATAATTACAGAGGCAATGTCATGGATCAGGAGCTACTGGATGCAGGGTACCGGGCCTATACCGGTGAGAAAATCGATGTCTACTTCAACACAGGGATCTGCAAACACTCGGGCAACTGCGTACGCGGCAGCGCGGCGCTGTTCGACCTGAAGCGTAAACCCTGGATTGCACCGGATGAAGTGGATGCAGAAACTGTTGCGCGCGTAATTGATACCTGCCCGAGCGGTGCGCTGAAGTACCGCCTAAAATAAGTGAGGAACCATGGATATTCTTGAAGGCCATAACAAGTTTTATGTCAACGACGCCGAAGGCAATCAGGTTGCGGAGATCGTCTTTGTCCCGACCGGCGAGCATCTGAGCATCATCGAGCACACCGATGTGGATCCGAGCCTGAAAGGGCAGGGTGTGGGTAAGCAGCTGGTGGCGAAGGTGGTAGAGAAGATGCGCGGGGAGAACCGTAAAATTATCCCGCTGTGTCCGTTTGCGAAGCATGAGTTTGATAATACGCGGGAGTATGACGATATTCGGGCGTAAAACAGATGCCCGGCATTGCGCCGGGCAGCACACTCAACCGACAAACATCACCGACACACACAGCACACCCACAATCAGCGTCAGCAGGTTACCGATGGAGCGGTACGGTTTTAACGACGGGATCAGGTACGTCGACAGCGTCGGCATGATGAACAGGATCATGGCGATAAGCGGACCGCTGATGGCGTAAATCATGGAGATCGCATTCGGGTTGATGCAGCAGACCGCAAAGGTAATCAGCGACACGCCGAGAATCGAAACCGCGCGGTTAAAGGCACGACTTTTCTTCACACCCACCTGATTCAGCGACGATTTCACAATTTCCGTTGCCCCTTCAATCACGCCAAAATAGGTGCCGAGGAACGATTTCGACATCGCTATAATTGCCACGATAACACCGGAAATGCCCAGCCATGCCGGGGACGAAGGCATCATCGACAGCGCGGACAGGATCGTCACCCCTTCCTCTTTTGCCGCCACGATATAGGACGGTGGAATCGAAAGCAGGCAGCTGAACACAAAGAACAGCACGCTGAGGCAGATGATCAGGTACGCCACTTTCATGATTTTTTTGCATTTACCCATAGCCTCTTGACCGTATTTCTCGCGACGATCTACGGCGAAGGTCGAGATGATCGGGGTATGGCTAAAAGCGAAAACCATCACCGGGATCGATATCCACACCTGGTGCAGCGTATGCTGGTCGAAGGCCATCTGGCTGGTCAGCAGCGACGGCTGCCAGCTGCCCGTCAGATACAGCGAGACAAACAGGAAATAGGCGATCAGCGGAAAGACAAGGAAACCCATCACCTTAATGGTGATGTGCCGCCCCATCAGGAAGATCAGATTCAAAATCAGCACCACGCCAAAACTCACCAGCATCCGCACGCTGGTATCCACCGTCATCCGTTTCGCCAGCTGTTCTGTAAGTGAGTTGGTTATCGCCACCGCGTAAATCAGAACCACCACAAAGAAGGCCACGAAATAGAGCGTGGTGATGAGGTTGCCGATCTTTTTGCCGTAGTAATGGGAAACGGCACCGGTGATCCCTTCGTTGCCTTTCGTCTTCGACGACAGAATAAATTGCGCCAGCGCTTTATGCGGCCAGTAGGTTAAGGGATACGCCACAAGGGCGGTGATCAGCAGGACAATCGCGCCAGCAGAGCCGAGCTGAATGGGCAAGAACAGGGTTCCTGCGCCCACGGCAGTGCCGTAGAGGGCGAAACTCCAGAGAGTCTCTTCTTTTGACCAAATTTTCGACATTAGAGCAACGTATCAACTATAAAACGAACAAAAAGGAGTGCAATTTACCATAATTATGCGTTGAGGTCGCCGTTGCTTCGCTGGGGTTGGGCCGGAGAAGGTCTCCGGCCGGAAGGTCATTCGCTTGCCAGGGCGCGACGTTGCTGGCGGCGCTTGATAATTTTCTCCCGCAGGGTGTCATACGCCCAGTTGTAGAGCATGGTGTACGGCAGGAAGAACAGGAAGAAACCAATCTCCAGCGTGAAGGCCTGGAGCAGCGTCACGCCCAGCACGGCGGCAACGATGGTTACGCCAATCACAATAAAGCCGCATTCAAAACCCAGCGCATGCAGGGCGCGCACTTTTGCCGTGCGCTTCACCCGCTGAACGGGCCAGAAACGGTCGAAGCCAAAGTTATAGATAATGTTCCAGAGCATTGCCGTGGTCGCCAGAATAATAGTGAGACCCCCCATTTCAACCACCGAGCGCTGCATTAGCCACGCGGCCGTAGGGGCGAGGATCGCCGTAGCAATACCTTCAAAACAGACGGCATGGAAGATCCGCTCCGGCAATTTACGTTGGAGTGCATCCTGATGTTGCATATTTACCTCATATAGACGCCAGTATGGGCGTTGATGCGGCCTATTCTTATCGCTTAAGGTGATATATAAAAGATGGTATCCATCGATAAAGTAGATACATCATGCGTTATTCTCCCGAAGCACTGACCGCGTTTGTTGAAACTGTCGCCGCAGGTTCGTTTTCAGCTGCGGCACGACGGCTGCGTAAAAGCCAGTCCACCATCAGCACCTCCATCGCCAACCTTGAAGCTGACCTTGGCTTTGAGCTGTTTGATCGCTCGGCGCGTCACCCGGTGTTAACCGCCCAGGGTGAACAGGTGCTGGGCTATGTCCAGTCAATCCTCGCCGCCAGCGCGCGCCTTGATGAGCTGGCCGTATCCTTAACGGCGCAAACGGAGGCGCGTTTTACCTTTGTTCTCTCCGATACGCTTAACCCGGCCGTGCTGGAAGAGATGATGAGCCAGTTCGACCAGCGTTTTCCGCACACCGAATTCGAGTGTCTGATTGGGGAAGAGGAGGACGTGATCGATCTGCTGCAAAAGGAGCGGGCGCAAATTGGCCTGACGGAAGCACGCGACAGCTACCCGACCGATATTGGCGCGACCCGCCTGCCTATGCAGACGCGGATGGCTATTTACGTTTCTGCCGGACATCCTCTGGCAGGGCAACATGAGACGCAGGCGGACGAGCTGCATGGCTGGCGCGAGCTGCGGCTGAGTACCTATCTTGAACGGGAAGCGCCCCTTGCGCGCGGGCCGGTCTGGTCTGCGCCGAACTATCTGCTGCTGCTGAGCATGGCGGTACAGGGCTTTGGCTGGTGCGCGTTACCCTGCGCGCTGGTCGACGAATTTGCCGCATCGAAATCGCTGGTGCAGCTGAACGTGCCGGGTTGGCCGAGGTCGATTGCCATCGATCTGGTATGGAACAAAAGAACCCCGCCCGGCGTCGCCGGAAGCTGGCTGCGCCAGTACTTGCAGGACGCACGATAATCCTGTGACTAAACTCACTAATTTTAAACATTTGCGTCAATTGTTGATAACAATCCTCTACTATCGTCATGTCATTTTGCACAGAGGTCGTGATGAAAGATGTCGTTATAGTGGGTGCGTTACGTACGGCTATCGGCTGTTTTCAGGGAGCGCTTGCGCGTCACTCTGCGGTTGATCTCGGCAGCGTGGTGGTAAGAGCGCTGGTGGAACGCAGCGGGGTTGCCGCACATGAAATTGATGAGGTGATCCTCGGCCAGGTGCTGACCGCTGGCGCGGGACAAAACCCTGCGCGCCAGGCGGCGCTGAAGGGCGGCCTGCCTAATACCGTTTCGGCGATTACCATCAACGACGTCTGTGGTTCAGGTTTGAAAGCGCTCCATCTTGCGACGCAGGCTATCCAGTGCGGTGAAGCGGACGTGGTCATTGCCGGAGGGCAGGAAAACATGAGCCGCGCCCCGCATGTCCTGACCGACAGCCGGACCGGCGCGCAGCTCGGGAACAGTCAACTGCTTGACAGCCTGGTTCATGACGGGCTGTGGGACGCCTTCAACGACTACCATATGGGCGTAACGGCGGAAAACCTGGCGCGGGAATACGGCATCAGCCGCGAGCTTCAGGATGCGTATGCGCTTAGCTCGCAGCAAAAAGCACGCGCGGCGATCGACTCCGGCCGTTTTCGCGATGAAATTGTCCCGGTCAGTACCCTGCGCCAGAACGGCGAAGCGCTCATCGTTGATACCGACGAGCAGCCGCGCACCGATGCCAGCGCAGAAGGGCTGGCAAAACTCGATCCGGCCTTCGAAACGCTCGGTTCTGTAACGGCAGGTAACGCATCATCCATTAACGACGGTGCGGCGGCGGTGATGATGATGAGTGAAAGCAAAGCCCAGGAGCTGGCGCTGCCGGTGCTGGCGCGCATCAAAGCGTTTGCCAGCGTGGGTGTTGATCCTGCGTTAATGGGGATCGCCCCGGTCTATGCCACGCGCCGCTGTCTTGAGCGGGCGGGCTGGCAGCTGAACGATGTAGATCTGATTGAAGTCAATGAAGCCTTTGCTGCACAGGCGATCTCGGTCGGGAAAATGCTGGAATGGGATCCGCTGCGGGTCAACGTCAACGGCGGTGCGATCGCGCTCGGTCATCCTATTGGCGCTTCCGGCTGCCGCATTCTGGTGTCGCTAGTCCACGAAATGAAAAAGCGTAACGCCCGAAAAGGGATCGCAACGCTCTGCATTGGCGGAGGGCAGGGGGTAGCCCTGGCTATCGAACGGTAATTTCCCCCTCTGCGCACAGAAAGCCTCCCTCGGGAGGTTTTTTTATGTCTGCAGAATCCTTTTTTAACACTTCTGCGTTCTTTCTTAAGCCCACAATAATTATTGCGCGGTGAATTATTCGCTTTGTGAAGTTCTTAGTGTGATCTCACGCCTGGAATTTATGCGTTATACGCCTTTTTTGTTGATGAGGTTCACGTCGATCTTTGCCAAAAAAAATGAAACAAATAATTTCGATCCTTGTCACTAAAATAACGGTACATAAAAAATAAACTAAAGTTTCATAAAAACGAAACGTTATTTTAATTGAGGGTTTTTTCATGTTTAAGAAATCTCTGCTCCTTGCTTCCCTTATTAGTGCCTCTTTTGCGGCTAGCGCCGTTACCGTCGATCTGCGTCACGAATATATTGACAGCGGCTCGAATGCCGACCGTGTTGCCGTCTCGCACCGCTTTGACAATGGCTTCGGTTTTTCAGTCGAGGCGAAGTGGAAATCAGGCGGGGACAAGGCAGATCAGCCATTCGCGGATGTGGTGGGGAACGGTCACGAAGATCAGATTAGCTGGCGCTGGAAAGCGACAGACAATATCGCCCTGACGCCTGCGTTTACGATTGAAAGCACAGACAGTCGTACCATTTATAAACCGAATCTGCATGTGCAATATAGTTTCGATAATGGCTTCTACGTGGCCGCGCGTTACCGTTATGAATATACCCGCTACCCGTCAAGCTCAAATAAGGACGATGATAAAGTTAACCGTGGTGATGCGTGGGTCGGTTGGGTATTAGGTGACTGGCGTACCGAGCTGAACTATGTTTACGCGAAAAGCTCTGAAGGCGTGGCCCGAAATAACAATAAAGATTATTCCAATGAATATAACGCCAAGCTGGCCTACAAATGGGATAAAAACTGGGCACCGTATGTTGAGGTGGGCAACGTGGGGGTTAAAGACACTGACGAACGCCAGACCCGTTTCCGTTTAGGCGTGGCGTACTCCTTCTGATAATCCAGCTTCTTCGCTAAAAACCGCCGGGTGGCGCTTCGCTTACCCGGCCTACACTTTCCTTCCACTCCGTCGTTTCGTATGCCGGATGGCGATGCGCTTACCCGGCTACACTTTCTCTCGAATCAGTCGTTTCGTAGGCCGGGTAAGCGTTAGCGCCACCCGGCAAAAAGCGCCGCAATCACCCAAAAAAAAGCCCTCCGAATCGGAGGGCAAGGCCAGTTACAGAAACACTAACTCATTCAGGCATGCAACATTTCAGGTTGCTCGGGGAGTTTCGCGATATAGAGGGCCGGTTTGCCGTCTTTATCGGAACTGTACAGCACCGCTTTTTCGTCCGGCGTGAAGGACGGATGCGGGTGGGTTACCTGGCGGCTGTTCGCCACCGTAGCCCAGGAAGTATCATGACGGGCAATGCGGTAATAGGCTTTCTTCGCCACGTCAAAGGCATACAGATAAGGATCGTTATCAATGGTGTAGCCGCCGGTGTCTTTCACATCGACAGGCGTGCCGGAACCGTCGCCAACCAGCATGGTGCCGTCAACATTGCTCATCAGGTGCGAACAGGCGGGCATGTTCATTACCGCTTCATTCACGCCGGTGTCCGGATTGAAGCGGGAGATGGTGCGCCCTTGCTGACCTTTCAGGTAAGAGACGTAGATCAGCGCGGACCCGTCCGGCACCCAAAATTCATGCGTGCAGCTTTCCCCTTCCGCGTGCGTTTTCACTTTCCGCACGTTGCTGCCATCTTCGTTGACCAGCCACATGCGGGCGTCAACCAGGTCGTGTGGCCCTTCATGACAGAAGGCCACGGTATTGTCATCGAACGGGCGATAAATCGGATGTCCCAGCCAGATCTTCTCGTCATGGATGGTGGTGCTTTCACCCGTTTTTAGATCAACGCGCAGCAGGCGGCAGTGCGGCCCTTTGTGGAAGAAGTCGTGGAAAATTTTCCAGTCGTTGAGTGGCGTCCAGTCACGTCTGGCAATCTCAATACCCACCAGTTTGGTGCAGTCGCTGTTCGCGACCCAGGTGCCGTAGCCAACCCACTCTTCCGGGACGCGGTACACTTCGCGCTCTGCCAGCGTCTTTAAATCCACCTCAAGCAGGGTGCGATCGTTTTTCACATAGTAGAGGGATTGATCGTCCGGAGAGAGGAACCCGCCAAAGGTGTTATCGCCCGCGCCTTCGGTCAGCTGCACCGCTTCGGCGTTTTTCAGATCCAGCAGGTAATAGTTCCAGTGACCGTCGAACTCCCCGGCGAACAGCAGGTGGCTGCCATCGTTAAAGAAGCACTTCTGGTAAAAGTAGTTGCGATGACAGGTTACTTCCGGTGGGGTCAGGCGGGTAACTTCCACGCCTGTATCCGGATCGCGGCTGACCTCGTAGTTCAGCTTGACCCGCATACCTTTAGCCATAATGCACTCCTTTGAACGCGTAATATAGGTTGAAAACTAGGTGTTAAATTATCAAAACATCGTTTCATTGTGTGTGACTGACAGCGCAAATTCTCAGTTTCTTTAGCCAGATTGAGGGGCTTAAAGATTTATCGTGATCGAAACACCATTTCTGGCATAAACATACAGAAAAAATGAAACGTTGTTTTAAATGTAATTGAAAACCCCATGTACAGGGGATAATATGTGTTCATCACGAAAACGGAACATTGTTTCGTTATTCATCTTTGCCTTCGGGCACGATCAATTCTGGAGGTTTACGTGGACGTCAGACAAAGCATCCACAGTGCGCACGCAAAAACGCTGGATACTCAGGGGCTGCGCAGTGAGTTTTTAGTTGAGCAAGTGTTCGAAGCCGACAAGTACACCATGGTCTACAGCCATATTGACCGCATTATTGTGGGCGGGATTATGCCGGTGGCGAAAACCGTCTCCGTGGGCGGTGAAGTGGGCAAACAGCTGGGCGTGAGCTACTTCCTCGAACGCCGTGAACTGGGCGTGATTAACATTGGCGGGCCGGGCACCATAACCGTCGATGGCCAGTGCTACGAAATTGGTCACCGTGACGCGCTGTACGTCGGAAAAGGCGCGAAAGAAGTGGTGTACGCCAGCATCGATGGCAGCAAACCGGCGAAGTTCTACTACAACTGCGCCCCGGCTCATACGACTTACCCAACCAAAAAAGTCACGCCAGCGGACGTTGCCCCGGTGACCCTTGGTGACAACCTCACCAGCAACCGCCGCACCATCAATAAATACTTCGTACCGGATGTGCTGGAAACTTGCCAGCTCAGCATGGGGCTGACCGAGCTTGCGCCGGGCAACCTGTGGAACACCATGCCGTGCCATACCCACGAGCGCCGTATGGAAGTCTATTTCTACTTCAACATGGATGAAGATGCCTGCGTGTTCCACATGATGGGACAGCCGCAGGAAACTCGCCATATCGTGATGCACAACGAGCAGGCGGTCATTTCGCCAAGCTGGTCCATCCACTCTGGCGTGGGAACGAAAGCTTATACCTTTATCTGGGGTATGGTCGGTGAAAACCAGGTCTTCGATGACATGGACCACGTCGCTGTTAAGGATCTGCGCTAGTCGCAGGCAGTTAAGCATACATCTGCCTGTTGATGACAGGCGCTGAACGATTAAGGAACAAACATCATTCTGGATGCATTTTCTCTGCAGGGTAAAGTGGCTGTGGTTTCCGGGTGTGACACCGGGCTGGGGCAGGGTATGGCGTTAGGTCTGGCGGAAGCGGGCTGTGATATCGTCGGGATTAACATCGTAGAGCCAACGGAAACCATCGAGCGCGTCACCGCGCTGGGCCGTCGTTTCCTGAGCCTGACCGCGGACCTGCGCAAAATCGATGCGATCCCTGAACTGCTGGATCGCGCGGTGGCGGAGTTCGGGCATATCGATATTCTGGTCAACAATGCGGGCCTGATTCGCCGTGAAGATGCGATTAACTTCAGCGAAACGGACTGGGACGACGTGATGAACCTGAACATCAAGAGCGTGTTCTTTATGTCCCAGGCGGCTGCGAAGCACTTCATCGCGCAGGGGAAAGGCGGCAAGATCATCAATATTGCCTCCATGCTCTCTTTCCAGGGCGGCATCCGCGTACCGTCTTACACCGCATCGAAGAGCGCCGTGATGGGCGTGACCCGTCTGCTGGCGAACGAGTGGGCGCAGCACAATATCAACGTCAACGCGATTGCGCCGGGCTACATGGCCACCAACAATACCCAGCAGCTGCGTGCTGATGAAGAGCGCAGCGCGGCAATTCTGGAACGTATTCCAGCGGGTCGCTGGGGTCTGCCGAGCGATCTGATGGGCCCGGTTGTGTTCCTGGCTTCTCCGGCTTCGGATTACATTAACGGCTATACCGTCGCCGTTGACGGCGGCTGGCTGGCACGTTAATTCAGCCTTAATAAAGAACCTCTGCCCTCGGGTGGAGGTTTTTTTTTGCGCCAAAATTGGCTTTATCCATATCCTTAAAGATGAAAAATCCATACTAAAAAGGAATAAATGACGGGTATCACACATTTATTGCTTAAATATTAACTAATTAATAAAAAATAAGGTTAAACCACCCTGATTTGAAATTGTAATGTCCATCACAGAACGGTATGTCGTAGCGAAATAATCCATATCTTCACCAGTTCCGACCTGACACTTTCTTCCGGTATCTCGTAATTTCACTTAACGAATTTCGCTGTTGAGGCAGGAAACTATGACATCTATAAATGACTCTACCCTTATGCCCGCTGCGCTGCGCGATACCCGACGCATGAACCAGTTTGTTTCTGTTGCGGCCGCCGTAGCCGGTCTACTGTTTGGTCTGGATATCGGCGTTATCGCTGGCGCACTGCCCTTTATTACCGACCACTTTACGTTAAGCAACCGCCTGCAAGAGTGGGTGGTGAGCAGCATGATGCTGGGCGCGGCCATCGGCGCGTTGTTTAACGGCTGGCTGTCGTTCCGTCTCGGGCGCAAATACAGCCTGATGGTTGGGGCGATCCTGTTCGTCGCAGGCTCCATCGGCTCCGCGTTTGCGACAAACATAGAAGTGCTGCTGCTTTCACGCGTGTTGCTTGGCGTAGCGGTGGGTATCGCGTCCTACACCGCGCCGCTTTATCTCTCTGAAATGGCAAGTGAGAACGTGCGCGGGAAGATGATCAGTATGTATCAGCTGATGGTGACGCTCGGTATCGTGCTGGCGTTTCTGTCGGATACGTACTTCAGCTACAGCGGCAACTGGCGGGCAATGCTTGGCGTGCTGGCGCTGCCTGCGCTGGTGCTGATTGTGTTAGTCATTTTCCTGCCGAACAGCCCGCGCTGGCTGGCGCAAAAAGGGCGTCACGTGGAGGCGGAAGAGGTGCTGCGCATGTTGCGCGACACGTCTGAAAAAGCGCGTGAAGAGCTGAACGAAATCCGCGAAAGCCTGAAGCTGAAGCAGGGCGGCTGGTCCCTGTTTAAGGCGAACCGCAACGTGCGCCGCGCGGTGTTCCTCGGCATGCTGTTACAGGCGATGCAGCAGTTTACGGGGATGAACATCATTATGTATTACGCCCCGCGCATTTTTAAAATGGCCGGTTTTACCACCACCGAACAGCAGATGATCGCCACGCTGGTGGTGGGGCTGACCTTTATGTTCGCCACCTTTATCGCGGTGTTCACCGTTGATAAGGCCGGACGTAAACCCGCCCTGAAAATTGGCTTTAGCGTGATGGCGCTCGGCACCTTAATCCTTGGCTACTGCCTGATGCAGTTCGATAACGGCACGGCGTCAAGCGGCCTCTCCTGGCTCTCCGTGGGCATGACCATGATGTGTATCGCCGGTTACGCGATGAGCGCCGCGCCGGTGGTGTGGATCCTGTGCTCTGAAATACAGCCGCTGAAATGCCGCGACTTTGGTATCACCTGTTCCACCACCACCAACTGGGTGTCGAACATGATCATTGGCGCGACCTTCCTGACGCTGCTGGATGCGATTGGCGCGGCAGGCACCTTCTGGCTCTATACGGTGCTGAACGTGGCGTTTATCGGTGTGACCTTCTGGCTGATCCCCGAAACCAAGGGCGTGACCCTGGAGCATATTGAACGCAAGCTGATGAGAGGGGAGAAACTACGTAATATCGGCGTGTAATGTAATTGCCCGGTGGCGCTTCGCTTACCGGGCCTACGATACCGTGTAGGCCGGGTAAGCTGCTTAGTGTTTACCGCATCGCACGTCTCAAAATACGCTCCGCCTGACGCTGGAAGTCAGCGGCCGTCTCTTCCACGGTTTTCTGCCCGTAGTCGATATACTGCAAAGAAGTACCGAACTGCGCCACAATCTGTGGGTCGTCAAAGTATGGCGAGACGGTGAGTTTCGCCGGCAACGACTGCGCCAGACGCAGGCCTGCCACGGAAGGATCGTCCTCTTTAATGGTGCCGTCTTCGGTCAGATACTGCACCGCCACTTTGCTCAGCGGTACGCCACGCTCAAGGCCCAGCGTATCGACCCCTTCTTTGCTGTTGAGCAGGAAATTAATCAGCTTCGCCGCCGCTTCCGGGTTTTTGGTCGACTTACCAATCGACAGCATTTGCGCCGGTTTGAAGAACAGGCCCGCGTCGGTGGCACCCGGCAGCATTGGGTAGCTGCCCAGCTCCAGTTTCGCCGGTGGCTTCAGGTTGTCGGAATATTTGTTGATGGTGGAGTTCCACATATAGGTGCCGCCCCATTCTCCCTGGATCCACGGCTTCATCTCATACATGTTGCTCTTACCAAACGAGGCATAGTATTTGGTGTCCGGCATGACGTGGCTGTCGATCAGCTTTTTGTAGGTCTGGAAGAACTCCACCCACTGTTCCTTTGTGTAGCTGAACTTTTTGGTTTTCTCATCCACCGCAGGAATGTTGTACTTCTGGATCATGTACGAATTCAGCAGCGCCAGCGTATCCTGGTGCTCGAGGATCACCGGGTAGTATTGCTTACCGAGCTTGCTCTCGAAGGTTTTACCGGCCGCCATCAGCTCGTCCCAGGTTTTCGGGTACGCAATACCCGCTTTTTTCCAGGTTTCGTCATTGAAGTAGAACACCCGCGCCGTCACCGAGATCGGAATGCCGTTCAGCTTGCCATCCACGGTGGTGGTTTGCAGCTCTTTGGGATCGAACTGCGACAGGTCGATCACCTCCTTCATCTTGTTCAGATCGTAGAAGCCGTCACCGGTTTTGGAGAAGATCGGCAGCCAGTTCCAGTTCGTCTGCATTACGTCTGGCTCGGTTCCACCCGCAATCTGGGTGGTCAGACGGGAGAGGTGACCGTCCCAGCCGGTGTATTCCGCTTTCACGTTGATGTCCGGGTTCTGTTTATGGAACTCCTCCAGCGCTTTCAGGGTGACCTGGTGACGGCCGTTGCCGCCCCACCAGGACATCCGTAAATCCACATTCTGCGCCATCGATGGCAAAGCGGTAAGGCCCAGGGTCGCGGAGATAGCTGCGCTTAAAAGCACTTTTTTCATTTTTATCACTCCATCAGAGAGAGAGGTTCTGTTCAGTTTTTGCGTCAAAAATATGACACTTATTCATATCAAACGTGAAATACACCTTACGATGAAGTCCCTTATCAATCATTGGTTTAGCTTCATCGGACGGGATTCTGGCGGTCAGTTCGTAGTCCGCGACCTTCAGGTACACAAAGAATTCGTGGCCCATATTCTCAACGCGCACCATCTCCCCACTACAGCCGCCGTTCGGGAAGGGCTCATCAGAGAGCGACACAAATTCCGGGCGCACGCCGAAGAAGATCTCCTTACCCGCGTAAGCGGCGACTTTCTCCTGCTTCTCCGCGTTCAGCGGCATGGTTTCATCACCAATGGCGATGTGCAGCTGTCCCGCTTTTTCGACCAGCACGCTTTTGCGTATATTCATCTCCGGCGCGCCGATAAAGCCCGCCACGAACATGTTCTTCGGCTTGTGGTAGAGATTGTCCGGCGTATCCACCTGCATGATATGGCCAAGCTTCATCACGCAGATGCGGTCGCCCATGGTCATCGCTTCGGTCTGGTCGTGGGTCACGTAAACGGTGGTGGCCGGTTTTCCAGATTTCTTCAGCTGCTTATGCAGGTCGGAAATACGGATACGCATCGAGGCGCGCAGTTTGGCGTCGAGGTTTGAAAGCGGCTCATCGAACAGGAACACATCCGGTTTTTTCACAATCGCACGGCCTACCGCCACGCGCTGCGCCTGGCCGCCGGAAAGCTGGCGCGGCAGGCGGTCGAGCAGCTCTTCAAGCTCAAGAATTTTGGCGGCTTCATTCACCTGGGACTCAATCTGATCTTTCGGCAGCTTGCTCAACTTGAGGCCAAAGGCCAGATTCTCGCGCACCGTCATGTGTGGATAGAGGGCGTAGTTCTGGAACACCATCGCAATCCCGCGCTCTTTCGGCGCGAGGTTGTTCACGATCTTGTCGCCGATACGCACCTCGCCGCCGCTGATGGTTTCCAGTCCCGCCAGCATGCGCAGAGTAGTGGATTTGGCGCAGCCGGATGGTCCGACGATCACCATGAATTCCCCTTCGGCGATTTTAAGATCGATAGCGTGTACCGCTTTAAAACCGTTGGAGTAGACCTTTTCCAGCTTGTTGAAAATAACTTCAGCCATGGTATTTCCCTCTTAACCTTTAATTCCGCTGCTGGTGACGCCCTGTACGAAGTAGCGCTGTGCCAGGAAGAAGACAATGATGGATGGCAGAATGGAGATGCTCGCCATTGCCAGAATTTCGTTCCACGGCGCCCCTTCGGTGACGTCGATGGACATTTTCAGCGCCAGTGCAATCGGGTATTTATCCACGCTGTAGACATAAATCAGCGGCCCGATAAAGTCGTTCATGGACCACATGAACTGGAACAGGGCGACGGAGATAATGGCCGGTTTAAGGATCGGCACAACCACGTACCACAGCACCTGAAGGGAGTTACAGCCGTCAATCTGCGCCGCCTCTTCCATGTCACGCGGGACGCCGCGCAGGAACTGGATCAGCATGAAGACGAAGAACCCCTGGGTGGCGAAGGCCAGCGGCAGGTACAGCGGCATATAGCTGTTCAGCATGCCCATTTCACGGAACATCAGGTACTGCGGGATCAGCAGCACGGTGCTTGGCAGCAGCATGGTGGTAATGAGTGTGGCGAACCAGAACTTCTTCCACGGGATCTCGAAGCGGGCAAAGCCATACGCCACGATGGTGGAGGAGATAATGGTCAGGATCACTTTCGGGATCACATACTTAAAGGTGTTCAGCATGTAGTGGCCGAAGTTGTACTCGGTGCCGGTTTTCCAGCCGTTGATGAAGCCGTCCCAGGTGGCATGGGCAGGCCACAGGCTCAGGGTGGTGAAGATCTCGTGGTTCGGTTTGAACGACGCGGAGAACATCCACACCAGCGGGTAAAGCATCAGCAGGCCGACAAACAGCAGGATCGCATAGCGAACGGTGGCGTTGATTTTCTCTCTGCGCAGCGTGCGGGCTACTTCGCGTTCGGCGATGCTTCTTGCCGTGGAGAGTTGTTGAATATCAGCCATTTTTGCCTCCTTTATCGGCGGAGTAGAACACCCAGTATTTCGACGACTTAAAGGCGATACCGGCGAAGACGGCCACCACCAGGAACAGGATCCACGCCAGCGCCGCGCCATAACCCATATCGAAATACTTAAACGCGGTGTCGTAGATGTAGAGCGAGAACAGGTAGGTCGAATAGGTCGGCCCGCCGCCGGTGATCACGTACGGCCCGGTAAATTCCTGGAACGCCTGCGTGGTCTGCATGATGAAGTTGAAGAAGATCACCGGCGTAATCAGCGGCACGGTCACCTTCATGAACATCTGCCATTTCGATGCGCCATCGATCATCGCCGCTTCATACTGGGACTGCGGTACGTTTTGCAGCGCGGCCAGGAAGATGACCATCGCGGAACCGAACTGCCAGACGCGCAGCAGGGTAACGGACATTAGCGCCAGTGACGGTTCACCCAGCCAGTTCACCGGGTCAAAACCAAATACGCCGATAAAGCTGTTCAGCAGGCCATCGATGGCAAATAAGGCGCGCCACAATACGGCAATGGCGACGGAACTGCCGAGGATCGACGGAATATAGTAGGCAGTACGGAAAAATCCGATGCCGCGTAATTTAAAGTTCAGGACAAAGGCAATCCCTAATGCGAAGGCGAGCTTTAACGGAATGGTTAAAAATACGTATGCAAAGGTCACGCCCATTGATTTCCAGAAGAGCGTGTCTTCGGTAAACATGTAGCGATAGTTTTCGATGCCGTTAAACACCGGAGGACTCATCAAATCGTAATCCGTAAAGCTGAGGAAAAATGATGAGACGAAGGGGAATGCCGTAAAGAGTATCAACCCGATGATGTAGGGTGATATCCATGCGAGCCCCAGCAGCTTGTTTTCATTCATACATACCTACCTGGCGATCAATGGTTTAAAACGGAATCTGCTTTGTTACATCTTCCCAGGCCAGCATCGCGCGGCATGAGAGCTGAATTTTAGGGTGCAATATCTGGCGTCGGCTAAATATAAAATTGTTTATTAACGCTTTTTTGCCTTCCTCTTTGCGCTAAATGCGTTGGGTTTCAAAAGAGCTGAACCGCCGTTCTTGGATACTAAAACATCGTTTTATTTTATATTATTGCGATTTATTTCTGCGTCATTCGCTTAATGATGGAAATGTGATCAGCGTCGAAACGCTGTTTCAATATAGTGAGGGAGGTGGCATTTTTGCCTTTTCACGGACGTTCGTCGGGGCTGCGAGGAGGCGAGACGAAGCACAAGTGGAAACGGGAAAAACAATAGTCACGCAGCGTGGCTAACTACCAGATCTGATAGCAGGTCTACAGATGTACCAATTCGGCATTCAGATAATTCTTACATTCTTGTATGATTTCTCAAACCGGAACCAGTCAGGCAGAATTTCACTGCATCCTTAAAAGAAGAACAGTTATGTCAGCAATGGATTTCAAACAACATACGGATCTCAACTTTCCTCACTATGCTCCCCCGGCGGTGAGCGCTAAAGAAATAGATCTCCTGGGTCTGCTGGACGTCCTGCTGGCAGCAAAAAAACGCATCATTACCATTGTGTTTGCATTTGCACTGGTCGGCCTGGCAATCGCCTTCCTGATACCGCAAAAATGGACCAGTAAAGCGGTCATTACGCCAGCGGAACAGACGCAGTGGAGTTCGCTGCGCCAGATGATGGTGACGCTGCAGGTGCTTGATGTGGACGTTAAAGTTACCCGTGCGGATATATTTAATCTGTTTATCAAAAAGTTTCAGTCTCAGTCCCTGCTTGAAGAGTACATGAAGAGCTCTCCTTACGTGATGGCTCAGCTCGATGGCGCCGAGGTTGACCCGCTGGAGCTGCACCGCGCGGTGGTCAATATCGCCGAAAAGATGAAGGCTATTGATAACACCCAGGAAAAAAATGCTGATAAAGCACCGTATCTCTCCTGGACGTTAAGCTTCACTGCCCCAACGGCAGAGGACGCGCAGAAAGTGTTAAATGGTTACATTCAGTACATTTCCCGCATCGTCGAGCAGGAGACCATGCAAAACATCCGCGATCAGCTGATCCTGAGAACCAAAACGGTTCAGCAGCAGCTGGAGCTGGATCGGGTTCGACTGACCAATATCCACAATACCAACCTGCAACGCCTTAACTACTCGCTGGAAGTGGCGAACGCGGCAGGGATCAAAAAGCCGGTTTACAGTAACGGACAGGCGGTGAAAGACGATCCGGATTACTCCGTCGCGCTCGGCGCGGACGGGATTGCGCAGAAATTGCAGATTGAAAAAAATCTGAAGGATGTTTCTGAGCTGAACGCCGATTTCCAGAACCGCGAATACTATCTGGCGCAGCTGCAAAAACTCTCCTTCGAAGACGTGAGCCTGGAGCCGTTCAAATACCAGCTCTCTCCTTCTATGCCGGTGAAAAAAGATGGCCCGGGCAAAGCACTGATCGTGCTGCTGGCGGGTATTCTGGGTGGGCTGTTCGCCTGTGGCAGCGTGCTGCTGCGCGAAGCAATGCGCTCCCGCAACCCGCTGCCGGAACAACTTCCTGAGCCGGTTACGGAATAACATGAAAAAAGGCGCTCTGATGAGCGCCTTTTTTTATTTCAGGAAATCCTCGCGTACCGGCGTAAAGGTATCCAGCAAGGTGCCGGGTTTGAGGCAAACGCAGCCGTGCATCACGTGCGGCTTTTTATAGAGAGTGTCGCCCGCCGTTACCACATGCTTTTCCTCGCCAATGGTGAACTCAAATTCCCCCGAGAGAACGTAGGTGAGCTGCTCATGCGGGTGGTTATGCAGCGGGCCAATCGCACCTTGCTCGAAATTCACTTCCACCGCCATCATCCTGCCATCGTGCGCCAGAATACGACGCGTCACGCCGTTGCCCAAATCCTCAAGCGTGGTCTCTTTATGGAAAATAAACATATTTTCGCCCTGTTATGTAATGAAACATTGTTTCATTTAACTTATCTCAGCCGCAGCGAAAAGAAAACGTTTAGCCAAATAACTGGAAAGGCGATCACAAGTTTGCTTCACTGGGTGAAACGTACAGGAGGAAAGATGAAAACGATCGGTCTGTTAGGGGGCATGAGCTGGGAATCAACGATCCCGTACTACCGCCTGATTAATGAAGGCGTCAAACAGCGTCTGGGCGGTCTGCATTCGGCCAGCCTGCTGCTGCACAGCGTGGATTTCCATGAAATAGAAGCCTGCCAGTCGAGCGGGGAGTGGGACAAAGCCGGGCAAATGCTGGCGGACGCCGCACTTGGCCTGGAGCGTGCGGGCGCGCAGGGTATTCTGCTGTGTACCAACACCATGCATAAGGTGGCGTCGCATATTGAAGACCGCTGTTCTCTGCCGTTCTTACATATCGCGGATGCCACCGGGCGTGCCATACGTGCCGCCGGCATGACGCGCGTGGCGCTGCTGGGGACGCGCTACACCATGGAGCAGGATTTTTACCGCGGGCGGCTGAGTAGCCAGTTCGGGATTGAAAGCCTGATCCCGGAGGAGGCAGACCGGGCGCGCATTAATCAGATTATTTTTGATGAACTGTGCCTCGGCACCTTCAGCGAAACTTCGCGCGCCTGGTACGTCAGCGTGATTGAGAAACTGGCGCAGCAGGGGGCGGAAGGAGTCATCTTCGGCTGTACCGAAATTGGCCTGCTGGTGCCGGCAGACCAAAGCCCGATACCGGTCTTTGATACCGCCGCCATCCATGCCGCGGATGCGGTGGAGTTTATGCTGTCATAAAGGTTTTTGCAGGTCAGGTAAGCGAAGCGCCACCTGACGCGCGTGCGCAATCAGGTGTTCACTAAAGGCATCAACCAGCGCTGAGGCGGGCCGGTGCAGCGGGCGGATCAGGCTTACCGTAAAGGGAACGGAAACGCTAAAACGGCGCAGAACCACGCCGCTGCTGGCGTAGTCCATAGCCGTGAGCGGGTTCACCACCGAAATACCCACGCCCGCGCGCACCATCGCGCAAATTGATGCCGCACTGTGCGTTTCCATCACCATCCGCCGCTTCACCTGATGTTCGGCAAACAGGCCATCCAGAAGCTGCCGGTAGCTGTCGGTCTGCGACAGGCTGATATAGTTCTCACCGTGAAAATCTGCCGGGGTCAGAACTGCTTTGAAAGCAAGCGGGTGGCTGGCAGGTAGCACGCAGACCTCATCCAGCGAGAGCAGCTCCGTGCGTTCCGTTCCCGCTGGCGTGACGAGGGTTTCGGTCAGACCCAGATCGTGGCGCTGGGCCGAAAGCCACTCCTCCAGCAGCGGCGACTCCTGCGGCACGATGGTCAGGCTGACTTCCGGATAGCGGGCCAGAAACGGCTGTAGCAGTACCGGCAGGAACGACTGAGAAAAGACCGGCAGGCAGACGATGGACAGCTCGCCCTGGCGAAACTCCCTCAGGCTCTCCGCCGCGCTCACGATCCTGTCCAGCCCGTACCAGGAGCGCTGAACCTCCTCAAAAAGACGTAAACCCTGCACCGTTGGATGCAGCCTGCCGCGGGTGCGTTCAAACAGCTTCAGCCCCAGCACTTTCTCAAAACGCGCCAGCTCGCGGCTGACCGTCGGCTGCGAGGTGTGCAGCATCTGCGCGGCTTCAGTGAGATTGCCGGTGGTCATCACCGCATGAAAAATCTCGATATGGCGTAGGTTAACGGCGGGCATAGGGCACCTGATGGCTGAGCGTGGTCCATATCATTTTTGCATAGACTCACGATAAAACGATATTTTTTATTCTCTTCAGGCTGTGGCGTAATGATAAAAAACAGAATACCGGAGACGACCATGCCACGCCCGCTCAACCAGACCGAAACCGATTTAAACGCCGATAACCTGCTGCGCCTGCCTGCCGAATTCGGCTGTCCGGTGTGGGTCTACGATGCGCAGATTGTTCGCGAGAAAATCGCCGCGCTGCATCAGTTTGACGTGGTGCGTTTTGCGCAGAAGGCCTGCTCCAATATTCATATTCTGCGCCTGATGCGCGAGCAGGGCGTGAAGGTTGACTCCGTATCGCTGGGTGAAATCGAACGTGCGCTGGCGGCCGGGTTTGATCCAAAGGCCGATAGCGACGCGATCGTCTTCACCGCTGACCTGATAGACGACGCCACGCTGGCGCGCGTGCACGAGCTGCAAATCCCGGTGAATGCCGGTTCGGTGGATATGCTGGAACAGCTTGGGCAGGTTTCCCCGGGCCATCGCGTCTGGCTGCGCATCAACCCGGGCTTTGGTCACGGTCACAGTCAGAAAACCAACACCGGGGGCGAAAACAGCAAGCACGGGATTTGGTATGCCGATATGCCTGCGGCGCTGGAGGTTTTACAACGTTACAACCTTAAGCTGGTGGGTATTCACATGCATATCGGATCCGGCGTGGATTATGGCCATCTTGAGCAGGTCTGTGGCGCGATGGTGCGTCAGGTTATCGATTTTGGTCAGGATCTGGAGGCGATCTCCGCCGGGGGAGGGCTTTCGATCCCTTACCGCGAAGGGGAGGAGGCGATCGACACGGATCACTATTACGGCCTGTGGAGCGCCGCGCGTGACAGCATCGCCGCTCATCTGGGCCATGCGGTGAAGCTGGAGATTGAGCCGGGTCGTTTCCTGGTCGCCGAAGCTGGCGTGCTGGTGGCGCAGGTGCGGAGCGTGAAGGAGATGGGAAGCCGTCACTTTGTGCTGATTGATGCTGGCTTCAACGACCTGATGCGCCCGTCCATGTACGGCAGCTATCATCACATCACCGCGCTTGCCGCCGATGGCCGCGAGCTGGTCAACGCCCCGCGCATCGAGACCGTTGTTGCCGGCCCGCTGTGTGAATCCGGTGACGTCTTTACTCAGCAGGAAGGCGGGAAAGTCGAAACCCGTTCGCTGCCAGAGGTAAAACCGGGAGATTATCTGGTGCTGCATGATACCGGTGCGTACGGGGCATCTATGTCTTCGAACTACAATAGCCGTCCGCTGCTGCCGGAAGTGCTGTTTGATAACGGCGTGGCGCGGCTGATTCGCCGTCGCCAGACCATTCAGGAGCTGCTGGCGTTAGAGCTGGTCTGATTAAACCAGGGGCCTGTTGTCACGGAATCGCGTAATACCAGCGTGCCGGTGAACGGTGGGATCGCTTCAACCGGCTGGTTTTTTGCCAGCCGGATCGCCTGGTCGATCGCCGTGACGATCATGTTGTCGATCGGCAAATACACCGACGACAGGGCAGGCTCCAGCCACTTTGCGCTGGGGGCATCGTCAAAACCAAACAGCGAAATATCCTGCGGGATCTTCAGCCCGGCCTGGTGTAATGCTTTGGAGGCGCCCAGGGCCATGTCATCGTTACAGGCAAACAGGGCGCTGAACGATGTCTTTTCCGCAATCAGCTCCTTGCACAGCTCGTAACCCCGCGTCATGCCTGCATCGCCGTATTTAATCCGCCGCTCGTCAAGACGAATACCGTGCTTCTCCAGCGCCTTACGGTAGCCCATCAGCCGCGCTTTACCCGTTGGGGTGTGGATCGGGACGGTGATACAGGCGATCTCCCGATGGCCCTGGCTTATCAGGTAATCCACCGCTTTGAAGGCTGCGTCCTGCTGTTCAAAGAAGACGCAGCGATCCGCCGCCTGGCTCACTTCACGGTTAATGATTACCAGCGGCGTCTGCACGCTGTTGATCAGCTTCAGGATCGTCTTTTCGCTCATGTAGCGCGTGTACAGCACGATGGCGTCGCACTTGCGGTCGGCGAGCATCTGCACCGCCAGTTCTTCCTGTTCAGGGGCATCGTGACCGTCGGTAACAATCAGCTGTTTACCGTGCGTTTCGGTCTGCCGTGACGCCTGCTGTAGCAAACGACCAAAGTAAAAACCGTCGAACGTCGAGACGACCAGACCGATGCTGTTGCTGGTCTGGTTAGCCAGCGAGCGCGCGAGAAAGTTCGGACGATAGCCCAGCTCCTCCATCGCGCGAAATACCTGCTGGCGCGTGCTCTCTTTAACCTGACCTGTGCCGTTCAGCACGCGCGAAACGGTGGCCTTCGACACGCCCGCACGCAGTGAGACATCCAGCATTGTTGCCATTCGAAATTCCTGTTTCCACGTAATGGTTTGCAGTTTAACACAGACCATCCGGCGCATAAGCGACGTGGGAAGGACAAAACCCCATAACGATCACGCTTTTCAGTAACGATCCTCGCCCGCGGAATAAATGCCTGTCATTGGTATACCAAAATGGTGATAAATCATAATCTGGAATACCTCTAACGGCGTTGGGAGCTTAATCACAGAACAAATCGCCTGTGGACGCTATTTTTGGCATACCAATAGTATCCGGCTGTACACCTTATTCAATAAAAGCCCTTTTACTGAGGTATTACCCTATGGCATTTCAGGAAAAACTGATCGACGCTCTGGGCAGTTTTGCCACTACCTTCAACAGCTATCGCTATATCCAGGCGATCAAGTCTGCGTTTATTACCTTAATGCCAGTCATCATAGTGGGGGCGTTCTCGGTATTGATCTCCAATATGGTGCTGGATCCGAAAAACGGTCTGGCGAGCTTTCAGTCGCTGTCGTTTCTCGCGGCCTTAAAGCCGATCACCAGCGCGCTCAACTACGCCACGCTGAACTTTCTCAACATCGGCGCGGTGTTTTTAATCGGCATTGAGCTGGGGCGTATTAACGGCATTAAGTCCCTGTTCCCCGGCCTGCTGGCGGTGATCTGCTTTATCTGCGTGACGCCGACCACGGTGGAAATGCTGGTGGACGGTGAGATGCACGTGGTGAAAGATGTGCTGCTGCGCCAGTTCTCAGATACCCGCAGCCTGTTCCTCGGTATGTTTATCGCCATCCTGTCGGTGGAGATCTACTGCTGGCTGGAAAACCGCAAGGGGCTGAAAATCAGGATGCCGGACACGGTGCCGCCGAACGTTGCCGCGTCGTTCTCTGCGCTGATCCCGGCCATTATCACCACCACCGCCATCGCCACCTTTGGCTTCGTGTTTCATCAGATTACCGGCATGTATCTCTACGACGCGGTATACCAGGTGGTGCAACAGCCGCTGGAGCGCGTGGTGCAAAGCCTGCCGGGGATCCTTCTGCTGATGTTTGTCGCCCAGCTGTTCTGGGTGATTGGTATTCACGGCAACCAGATGATCAAGCCGATCCGCGAGCCGCTGCTGCTGGGGGCAATCACCGTTAACATGAGCGCGTTCGAGCAGGGCAAAGAGGTGCCAAACATCATCACCATGCCGTTCTGGGACGTCTATATGAGCATCGGCGGCTCCGGCCTGACCATCGGCCTGCTGATAGCCGTCATGATTGCCACCAAACGTAAAGAGATGAAGGAGATAGCCAAGCTCTCCATCGGGCCGGGTATTTTTAATATCAATGAGCCGGTGATCTTCGGTATGCCAATCATGCTCAACCCGATCCTGGCTATCCCCTTCATCATCACGCCGCTGGTGACGGGCTCGATTGGCTACTTTGCTACCGTGACCGGATTTGCCGGGAAAGCCGTGGTGATGGTGCCCTGGACCACGCCGCCGCTGATCAACGCCTGGCTGTCAACGGCGGGCTCCATGGGGGCGGTCATCACCCAGTTTATCTGCATCGTGACCGCGGTGATTATCTATCTGCCGTTTGTGAAAATTGCTTCACGCCGCGCAGAGCAGGCCGCACTGCAACAAGCCACCGATAACGCATGAGGATACGATGAGCACAAAACAGATAGCCATACCGCAAGATTTTATTCTGGGTGCGGCGGCATCGGCCTGGCAGACCGAGGGCTGGAGCGGCAAAAAGCCGGGGCAGGATTCGTGGATCGATCTCTGGTACATGAACGATCGTCACGTCTGGCACAACGGCTATGGTCCGGCGGTGGCAACCGACTTTATCAATCGCTTCCGCGAAGATGTAGCGCTGATGAAGCAGGCGGGACTGACGCACTATCGCACCTCGATCAACTGGTCGCGCTTTTTAACCGACTATGAAAATGCGACGGTAGATGAAGAGTACGCCGCGTATTACGACGCGCTGTTCGATGAAATGCACCGTCAGGGCATTGAGCCGATGATCTGCCTGGAACACTACGAATTGCCGGGCGTGCTGCTGGAGACCTACGGCGGCTGGGCGTCAAAGCACGTCGTCGAGCTGTTCGTTCGCTATGCGGAAAAGGTATTTGAGCGCTTTCACGGCAAAGTCACCCGCTGGTTTACCTTCAACGAACCGATTGTGGTCCAGACGCGCGTCTACCTTGACGCGCTGCGCTGGCCCTATGAGCAGAGCATCAGCACCTGGATGCAGTGGAACCACCATAAGGTGCTGGCGACGGCGAAAGTGGTGAAGCTGTTTCGCGAGAAAGGTTATGACGGCACGGTGGGCTGTATTCTTAACCCGGAAGTGACCTATCCGCGCTCCCGCGCGCCGCATGACGTGCGAGCGGCAGAGATGTACGATCTGTTCTACAACCGTGTCTTTCTCGACCCGCTGGTGCACGGGCGCTATCCGCAGGCGCTCTTTACCCTGCTGGCGCAGCATCAGGTGCAGTGGGACTACACGGCTGACGAGCTGGCGCTGATTGCCGACAACACCGTCGATGAGCTGGGCATTAAC
The DNA here is from genome assembly GCF_020224095.1 of Enterobacter sp. CCUG 70166. Taxonomy (NCBI): domain Bacteria; kingdom Pseudomonadati; phylum Pseudomonadota; class Gammaproteobacteria; order Enterobacterales; family Enterobacteriaceae; genus Enterobacter; species Enterobacter sp. CCUG 70166. Next base: position 140,810 of record NZ_NRIQ01000027.1, on the reverse strand, counting down.
CTCTATTACCCGCATCGCGTCAAAGCCCCGTCCCGCGGCTGGCACCCGAAGACGCCGTTCCATCCGGCGTACTACTACGAGCCGTTTGAGCTGCCCGGACGGCGAATGAACACCTCTCGCGGCTGGGAGATCTTTCCGCGCATTATTTACGACATGGCGATGCGGATTAAAAACGACTATCGCAACATTGACTGGTTTGTGGCGGAAAGCGGGATGGGCGTGGAGAACGAAGCGCAGTATCGCAATCGTGACGGCGTCATTGACGACACGTACCGCATCGCGTTTATCAGCGAACATCTCTACTACACGCTGCTGGCGCGGGAGGCGGGGGCGAACTGTCACGGTTATATGCTGTGGGCCTTCACCGACAATGTCTCCCCGATGAACGCGTTTAAAAACCGCTACGGGCTGATTGAGATCGACCTTGAAAATCAACGCGCACGGCGGGCAAAGAAATCAGCGTCCTGGTTCCGCCAGCTGCGCGATGAGCGTGTGCTGACGCTCAGGGTAGACGATGAATGGAAGTAAGCCTTCTGGTAAAATAGCGCACAAACTGGCCGGGAGGACGTCCGGCCCGCGCATTAACTGAAAAACACAGGTGAAAACGTGGATAAGGCTGTCATCCTGCCGGAAAAAAAACAGTACCAGGAGATTGGCGAGGATTTACGGGCGCAGATTATCCAGGGGCATTATCCCGTGGGATCGCGTCTGCCGCCGGAGCGCAACATCGCCGAGACGTATGGCGTCAGCCGCACTATCGTGCGCGAGGCGCTGCTGATGCTTGAGCTTCAGGGGACGGTGGATATTCGCCAGGGGTCTGGCGTGTACGTGATGCGCATTCCGGAAGAGCATGAAAACGAGGAAGAGCGTTTTCTGAACAGTGACGTTGGGCCGTTTGAAATTCTCCAGGCGCGTCAACTGCTTGAAAGCAACATCGCTGCCTTTGCCGCAAAAATGGCGACACGGGCGGACATCGACAACCTGCGCCGCATTATCGAGCAAGAGCAACGGGCGATTGCCGTCGACGATCGCAGCCAGGACAACAACAAAATGTTCCACCTGGTGCTGGCTGGGGCCACACAAAACCAGATGCTGCTGGCGACGGTTGAGAGTGTCTGGCATCACATGGACAGCAGTCCGCTGTGGCAGCAGTTCAATGGCCATATCGCCAGCCGCGCCTGGCGCCTGAAGTGGCTCGGAGACAGGCAAACCATTCTCGCTGCGCTCCGCCGCCGCGACGTGATGGGGGCGTGGCAGGCGATGTTCCAGCATCTTGAGAACGTTAAAAAGAGCCTGCTTGAGCTGTCAGACGAAGACGCGCCCGATTTTGACGGCTATCTCTTCGAATCGGTCCCTCTTTTCCAGGGGAAGCTGGTGTGAATATACTGCCGCTTCACGCTGCGCCGCAGTTTACACAGCAGGTGATCGACTGGATCTGGAACGCGTTTGGTGAAGGTATGCCGCGTGCCTTTTTCCAGAGCATTGTCGAGCACAGCCTGACGCCGGGCGAGTTACCGCTCACCTTTATTGCCGTTGAGGATGACCAGCTGCTGGGCACCGTTGGGTTGTGGCGTTGCGATTTAATTTCCCGGCAGGATCTTCATCCCTGGCTGGCTGCGCTGTATGTCGATGAAGCCGCGCGGGGAAACGGGCTGGCGGGAAAACTTCAGCAGCATGTTATCGGCTACGCGCGACGCGCCGGGTATCACGAGCTCCACCTCTGGTCTGCCTGCCGCGACTTCTACGAACGTTACGGCTGGCACTACATCGGTGATGCGCTGGAATACCCGGATAAAACCGTCCATCTCTATCGCTGTTCGCTCACGGCTTCCGCGGGCGATACCACCGAGTGACGGCGCACTAAGGTTGGGCTGAACAGGTGGGTAATTTCCGGTGGCGGGCGATGCTCGGCCAGCGCTAACGCCAGTTCTGCCGCCTGCGTTGCCATGGTCACAATCGGGTAGCGCACGGTGGTCAGGCGAGGGCGCACGTAGCGCGACACCAGCACATCATCAAAGCCAATCAGCGAAATTTCTGCCGGGACGTCGATTCCGTTATCATTCAGCACGCCCATCGCGCCGGCGGCCATGGAGTCGTTATAGCTGGCCACGGCGGTGAAATTCCGCCCGCGGCCCAGCAGCTCCGTCATCGCCTGCTCGCCGCCACTCTCATCCGGTTCTCCGTACGCCACAAGACGATCGTTGCACGGCAGACCGGCTTCGCGCAGCGCGTCGTAATAGCCCTGAAGGCGATCTTCCGCATCGGAAATTGGGTGGTTGGAGCACAGATAACCAATTCGGGTATGGCCCTGCTGGATCAGGTGACGGGTTGCGAGCCATGCGCCGTAACGGTCGTCGAGCGCCACGCAGCGGGTTTCAAATCCGGGAATAATACGGTTGATAATCACCATCCCCGGCATCTGTTTCATCAGATGGATCAGCTCGGCGTCGGGGATCATTTTGGCATGGACCACCAGCGCCGCACAGCGATGACGGATCAACTGCTCAATGGCCTGGCGTTCTTTCTGTTCATTGTGGTAGCCATTACCAATCAGCAGGAAATTACCGGTGTGATAAGAAACTTGTTCTACGGCTTTGACCATCGCACCGAAAAACGGATCGGATACATCCCCGACCACAAGCCCGATGGTTTCTGTCGACTGTTGGGCAAGGGCGCGTGCGTTGGCGTTAGGGTGATAATTCAGGTTTTCCATGGCGTCCTGCACGGCCTGGCGTGATGCATCACTCGCTTTAGGGGAGTTGTTGATCACGCGGGAGACGGTCGCGACGGAAACACCGGCCAGACGAGCCACATCCTTAATTGTCGCCATTCAATACCTTCTTATAGGGGTAAGCGTTTACACACTAACTAGTGTTGCGGAAAAGCGGCGCGCATTCAAGGGGAGCGGGTGAGCGTCCTCTGCAAACGTGAAGCAGAACATCCCTCGCGGTGTAATCGTTACACGGCCAGTCATGTCTGAATAATGTCAATCTGAACCTTTAGTTACACTTTGCCTCAGGCTGTTGCGATTGTCCGTTGGCAACGATGCGTTGTGAATTGCTAGAGTCGAGATCCCAGAGGTATTGATAGGTGGAATCAACTTCGGTTGATTAACACGATTTACACCAACCTGCGTTTTACGCAGGTTTTTTTTTGCCTGTAAGTTCAACCTGTAACAGCAAAAGAGATTATTCACACCTGGTTGCACTTCGGCTCATTCCCTTGCGTTTTCCTGCTGGCGAAGTCTGTCGCCGGAGGCCACAATCAAGATCCCAGAGGTATTGATTGGTGAGAATTCCTGGTACGTTTTCGTACTCTTCACTTGCACCAACCTGCGCGGATGCGCAGGTTTTTTTTCGCCTCTGTTTTTGCTATCGCTCCCTCACTACTTCTCGTGTAATCTGCCACCATTTATACCTTTCACACTGGCTGGCAAAGGGAGTTGAAATGCTTTTTGGGTTCTTCCGCACACTGTTTCGTATCCTGTTTCGCATTCGCGTGACTGGCGATACGCAGGCACTCTATGGCGAGCGTGTTCTTATCACACCGAATCACGTCTCTTTTCTTGATGGCGTATTGCTGGCGCTGTTTTTGCCCGTGCGGCCCGTCTTTGCGGTGTACAGCTCCATCAGTGAAAAATGGTACATGCGCTGGCTCAGGCCGCTGATTGATTTTGTCCCGCTCGACCCTACCAAACCGATGATGATTAAACATCTGGTGCGTCTGATTGGGCAGGGGCGTCCGGTGGTTATCTTCCCGGAAGGGCGGATTTCAGTGACGGGCTCCCTGATGAAAATTTACGACGGGGCCGGTTTTGTCGCGGCGAAGTCTCAGGCCACCGTCGTGCCGCTACGCATCGACGGGGCTGAGCTGACCTTTTTCAGCCGTCTGAAAGGGCTGGTGAAGCAGCGTCTGTTCCCGAAAATTACGCTGCATATATTACCGCCGACGTCACTGCCGATGCCCGAGGCGCCGCGCGCGCGTGACCGCCGTAAAATCGCCGGGGAAATGCTGCACCAGATTATGATGGAAGCGCGCATGGCCGTACGCCCGCGCGAAACGCTGTATGAATCGTTGCTGTCGGCGCAGTATCGCTACGGTGCGAAGAAAAACTGCATCGAAGACATCAACTTTACGCCGGATACCTACCGTAAGCTGTTGACCAAAACGCTGTTTGTCGGGCGTATCCTGGAAAAGTACAGCAAACAGGGCGAAAAGATCGGACTGATGCTGCCAAACGCGGGTATCAGCGCGGCGGTGATCTTTGGTGCTGTCTCCCGGGGCCGCATTCCGGCGATGATGAACTACACGGCGGGCGTGAAAGGGCTCTCCAGCGCGATTACCGCAGCACAAATCAACACCATCTTTACCTCCCGCCAGTTCCTGGACAAAGGCAAGCTGTGGCACCTGCCGGAACAGCTGACGCAGGTGCGCTGGGTGTTCCTGGAAGATCTGAAAGCAGACGTCACGACCGCCGACAAGCTGTGGATTTTCGCGCACCTGCTGATGCCGCGTCTGGCGCAGGTTAAGCAGCAGCCGGAGGATGATGCCATTATCCTCTTTACCTCCGGCTCTGAAGGCAACCCGAAAGGTGTGGTTCATAGCCACAAAAGCATTCTGGCAAACGTCGAACAGATTAAAACCATCGCTGACTTTACCGCCAACGATCGCTTTATGTCGGCGCTGCCGCTGTTCCACTCATTTGGTTTGACCGTGGGTCTCTTTACGCCGCTGCTGACCGGTGCCGAGGTGTTCCTCTACCCAAGCCCGCTGCACTACCGCATTGTGCCGGAGCTGGTTTATGACCGTAACTGCACGGTGCTGTTCGGGACGTCCACCTTCCTCGGAAACTACGCGCGCTTCGCCAACCCGTATGATTTCTTCCGCGTGCGCTACGTGGTGGCGGGGGCGGAAAAACTCCAGGACAGTACGCGCCAGATCTGGCAGGACAAGTTTGGCCTGCGGATTCTGGAAGGCTATGGCGTGACGGAGTGCGCGCCGGTGGTCTCCATCAACGTTCCGATGGCGGCGAAACCGGGAACGGTTGGCCGTATTCTGCCGGGACTGGACGCGCGTCTGCTGGCGGTGCCGGGTATTGAAGACGGCGGACGTCTTCAGCTGAAAGGGCCGAACGTCATGAACGGCTATCTGCGTGTGGAAAACCCGGGCGTGCTTGAGGCGCCGACTGCCGAGAACGTCAATGGCGAGGTTGAAACGGGCTGGTACGACACGGGCGATATCGTGCGCTTCGACGATCAGGGCTTCGTGCAGATCCAGGGACGTGCAAAACGCTTCGCCAAGATCGCCGGGGAAATGGTCTCTCTTGAAATGGTCGAGACGCTGGCGACCGCAGTCTCGGCGGAGAAAATGCATGCGACCGTGGTGAAAAGTGATGCCAGTAAAGGCGAGGCGCTGGTGCTCTTTACTACTGACGGTGAACTGAAACGTGATGCGCTTCTCAGGTATGCGCGCGAACATGGTATCCCCGAGCTGGCGGTCCCCCGCGATATTCGTTACCTCAAACAGTTACCGGTGCTGGGCAGCGGTAAACCCGATTTTGTGACCCTGAAGGGCATGGTTGAAGAGGCGGAACAGCATAATGCGTGAGTCAGTACACACTAACACTTCAATCTGGTCGAAAGGCATGATGGCGGTTATCGCCGCCCAGTTTCTTTCCGCGTTCGGCGATAACGCGTTGCTGTTTGCTACGCTGGCGTTGCTGAAAGCTGAGTTTTATCCCGACTGGAGCCAGCCGATCCTACAGATGGTGTTTGTGGGTGCTTACATTGTATTTGCGCCGTTTGTTGGCCAGGTGGCGGACAGCTTCCCCAAAGGTCGGGTCATGATGTTTGCCAACAGTCTTAAGCTTCTGGGCGCGGCAAGCATCTGCTTTGGTATCAACCCGTTTGTTGGCTACACGCTGGTAGGCATTGGCGCGGCAGCTTACTCCCCGGCGAAGTACGGCATTCTGGGTGAGCTCACCACCGGCGATAAGCTGGTGAAGGCCAACGGCCTGATGGAGTCCTCCACCATTGCGGCTATTCTCCTGGGGTCGGTGGCGGGCGGCGTGCTGGCAGACTGGCACGTGCTCGCCGCGCTTGGCATCTGTGCCCTGATGTACGGTGGCGCGGTGATCGCCAACCTGTTTATCCCCAAACTGGCCGTGGCGCGTCCGGGACAATCCTGGCGCTTCGGGCCAATGACCGGCAGCTTCTTCAACGCCTGCCGCGTACTGTGGCGTAACGGTGAAACACGCTTCTCGCTGATGGGCACCAGCATGTTCTGGGGGGCCGGCGTTACGCTGCGTTTCCTGCTGGTGCTGTGGGTGCCGGTGGCGCTGGGTATAACAGACAACGCCACGCCGACCTACCTGAATGCCATGGTCGCCGTCGGGATTGTGGTCGGGGCCGGGGCTGCGGCCAAACTGGTAACGCTTGAAACCGTTGCGCGCTGCATGCCTGCAGGGATCCTGATCGGCGTCGGCGTTCTGTTCTTCTCCCTGCAACATGCCATATTGCCAGCCTATGCCCTGTTGTTACTGATCGGCGTATTAGGCGGTTTCTTTGTGGTGCCGCTCAACGCGCTTTTGCAGGAGCGCGGCAAGCAGACCGTCGGGGCTGGCAACGCCATTGCGGTGCAAAACCTTGGCGAAAACATGGCGATGCTGCTGATGCTGGGGATTTACTCGCTGGCGGTAAAAGCAGGTGCGCCGGTTGTGGCAATCGGGGTGGGGTTTGGCGCACTGTTTGCGCTGGCGATTACCGGGCTGTGGGTCTGGCAGCGTCGTCGTTGAATTGTGCGGCCTGATGCCCTCACCCCGGCCCTCTCCCACGGGGAGAGGGTGAAAACCCTAAAAACGGCAACGCACGTTGCCGTTTTGCTTTTATTACGGTGCCGGGTAGGTATAAACCTGATGCACCGCTTCAATCTCCGCTAATACCTCTTCACTCAGGTTCAGGTGGAAACTCTCAATATTGGTTTTTAACTGATCCATTGTCGTTGCGCCGAGCAGGGTACTTGCCACAAACGGCTGACGACGCACGAAGGCCAGCGCCATCTGCGCCGGATCGAGTCCGTGACGCTTCGCGATATCCACATAGGCCGCCACGGCTTTTTGTGTCTGCTCGCCGCTATAGCGGGTGAAGCGGCTGAAAAGCGTGTTACGCGCGCCAGCCGGTTTCGCGCCGTTCAGGTATTTGCCCGTCAGGGTTCCGAAGCCCAGGCAAGAGTAGGCGAGCAGCTCCACCTCTTCGTACTGCGTCACTTCCGCGAGACCCACTTCATAACTGCGGTTCAGCAGGCTGTACGGGTTCTGGATGGTCACGATCCGCGGCAGGTCGTGTTTATCGGCCAGATGCAGATAGCGCATTACGCCAAACGCCGTCTCGTTGGAAACGCCGATGTAGCGGATCTTACCCGCGCGCTGGCATTCCGTAAGCGCCTCCAGTGTTTCCAGCAGGGTGACGGCCGGAGCACTCTCGTTCCAGGTGTAGCCAAGCTTACCGAAGCAGTTCGTCGGACGCTGCGGCCAGTGCACCTGATAAAGATCGAGATAGTCGGTTTGCAGGCGCTTGAGGCTGGCATCCAGCGCAGCACGGATATTCTTGCGATCGAGGATCTGGTTAGGGCGGATCCCGGCATCGTTATTACGGGAAGGGCCGCTAACCTTAGAAGCGATGACCAGCTTTTCGCGATTGCCGCGTTTCGCCAGCCAGTTGCCGACATACGTTTCGGTAAGACCTTGAGTTTCCGGGCGGGGAGGAACTGGATACATCTCCGCCACGTCAATCAGGTTAATGCCCTGGCTGACGGCGTAATCGAGTTGTGCATGGGCATCGGCTTCGCTGTTTTGTTCACCAAATGTCATGGTGCCTAACCCCAGCTGGCTGATCTCCAGAGCGCTATGGGGGATACGGTGATAATGCATAGCCGGTTTCCTTTTTTAGACATACAGACCGCGTCAGGAACCTCCCGACAAAGGAATATAAACATGGCAGAGGGAAGGCAAAAGGGGAAGGAAAAAATCAAAAAGGCCAGCAAGCTACTGACCTTTATCTGTTTAACGCTCGATGATCTGGGAGACTTCGTCGCGATTAATTTGCATTTGATTGCCTTCGCGATCGCGGTAACTCACCAGACCGGTATCGTCGTCGACTTCGGGTTTGCCATCGGTCAGGATCATACGACCATCTTTCGTTGACATGACATAGTCGCTGCTACAACCCGATACCGCAAACGCTAAACCGACTGCTGAGATAATTACTGCCCATTTTTTCATCGTTCTCATCCTCACCTGGCTCGTATCAAATCATAGTGTAGTAATAACCTGATATTACGACAGGTGAAAGGGGGGAAATCTTAAAAAGGAGGAGATTATGTTAGCCGGAGCGCAAAATTGGTAAAAAACTATGTTTTCAACAGGAAGTGTCGTGCCAGCAGTGCACCGGTGAAATTCTTTTTAAGATAGAAGCCGCGCGGCAGCGTCAGGATCGGTTCGCCCTGTGCACCTACCGCTTCAGTGAGCGCTTTGCTGTTGGCGGCTTTGGGACGGAGTTGCAGCACTTCGCCATGCCGGGCGGTGATCTGCTCAACCTGTCCCAGCACAATCATGTCCATCAGCTCTTCCCAGTCCTGGGAAAGCTGTCTCTCTTCTTCTTCATCCGGGCTCCAGAGCAGCGGGGCGCCAACGCGACGCTCTGCCAGCGGGATCTGCCTGTCACCCTCAACGGGTACCCACAACACCCGCTTCAGCTTATGCCTGACGTGGCTGGTTTCCCATGTCACTCCGCTATTACCCGTTAGCGGCGCAACGCAGACAAAGGTAGTTTCCAGTGGCCGCCCCAGGCTATCAATGGGGATCGTCTTCAGTTCCACCCCCAGCGCCGCAAAATCTTGCTCGGGTTTACTGCCCGCGCTTGCGCCCAGCCAACGTTCAAGCAACACGCCGATCCAGCCTTTATCGCGCTTCAGATCGTTGGGTATCGTCAACCCCGCCATCACGGCCAGCTCGCCCAGTGCATAGCCTGCCAGACGTTGTGCCTGCTGGAGCAACTGGGCTTCACTGACGGGAGGAGAGAGCAGTGGGGCGAGAGAATGCATGCTGACAACCTTTTGGTTAAAAAATGAACTGATATTTTATCCCTTGTGGATAGAGTTTACTTTTTTCTGAGTACATATTCCATGTGGATGATTTATATTATGTTTTTTAGAAATGTATCCCGTCGCGCCATGGCTAAAAAACAGGTTGTGCAATTCTGGTCACTGACAATAAACAGGATCTTACACCATGTTATCCACAGAAAAATGGGATAACTGCGAATAACCGCCACTACTGTTTCAATTTACAGCCTTGACGTGCGATGAAAATCGAATTTTCACACAAATTGTGCCTAACTTATTGGCACAATCTGTGGATAAAACCGACGCTGTTCGATCTTTCATCACCAGGAAGATCTTTGATGTGACGATCGTCACGTTAATCGCCTTTGATACCCTAAATTTACGTTTAACTATATGAATTTAAATGATTTATTTTAAGTGATGAAAATTGCCGATTCGCCGGGCCACAAGGTTGTTCATCGGTAATTCCATACTTCTTCACAACTATATCCACAGAAAAGGTGAATAAAAATGGTCTCAGTCGCCCTCATCTGTTTATAACTCCTCACAAAATTGTGAGTTATTCAAATGTTATTAGGTTGCAGGCCTGTAAGAGAGTGGTTTACCGCCTCCCTGTAGTGTGAAACAATCATTCATATATCAGATTTAGTTTGGGGTAGTCCGGTGATTGATGACGATGGCTACCGCCCAAACGTAGGAATAGTAATTTGTAATCGTCTGGGCCAGGTGATGTGGGCCCGGCGATATGGTCAGCACTCCTGGCAGTTCCCGCAAGGCGGGATCAATCCTGGAGAGTCCCCAGAACAAGCGATGTACCGGGAGCTGTTTGAAGAGGTGGGTTTAAGCCGAAAAGATGTTCGCATCCTGGCTTCGACCCGCAACTGGTTGCGTTACAAGTTACCGAAACGTTTGGTGCGTTGGGACACAAAGCCGGTTTGTATCGGCCAGAAACAGAAGTGGTTTCTTTTGCAGTTGGTGGGCAACGATTCAGATATCAATATGCAAACCAGCAGCACGCCAGAGTTTGATGGCTGGCGCTGGGTAAGCTACTGGTATCCGGTTCGTCAGGTCGTGTCATTCAAGCGCGATGTATACCGTAGGGTGATGAAAGAGTTCGCAAGTGTCGTGATGCAGCTTCAGGAGACGACTCCGAAGCCACAGAGCGCACCTGCCTGGCGACGTAAAAGAGGTTAAGCTACGCAAATCATGCTCACCCGCTTGCGAGAAATAGTTGAAAAGGTCGCCAGTGCGCCTCGCCTTAACGAGGCGCTGAATATTCTGGTGACGGACATCTGTCTTGCGATGGAAACAGAGGTCTGTTCGGTCTACCTGGCCGACCATGACCGACGTTGCTACTACCTTATGGCAACCCGCGGATTAAAAAAACCACGGGGACGTACCGTCACGCTCGCGTTTGATGAAGGTATTGTTGGCCTGGTCGGGCGACTGGCGGAGCCAATCAACCTTGCCGATGCGCAAAAACACCCCAGCTTCAAATATATCCCTTCCGTCAAAGAAGAGCGTTTCCGCGCGTTTCTTGGCGTACCGATTATTCAGCGCCGCCAGCTGCTTGGCGTGCTTGTTGTTCAGCAGCGCGAGCTGCGCCAGTACGATGAAAGCGAGGAGTCCTTCCTCGTCACGCTCGCAACGCAGATGGCGGCGATCCTCTCTCAGTCCCAACTGACAGCCCTTTTTGGTCAGTATCGTCATACGCGTATTCGCGCGCTTCCGGCCTCGCCGGGGGTCGCTATTGCCGAAGGCTGGATGGATGCCACGCTCCCGCTGATGGAGCAGGTCTACGAAGCCTCTACGCTGGATGAGGCGCTTGAGCGCGAACGGCTCACCGCTGCGCTGGAAGAGGCGGCGAATGAGTTTCGTCGCTACAGCAAACGCTTTGCCGCTGGCGCGCAAAAAGAGACGGCGGCCATTTTCGATCTCTACTCACACCTGCTTTCCGATGCGCGTTTGCGTCGTGAGTTATTTGCCGAGGTCGATAAGGGGTCGGTGGCAGAGTGGGCGGTTAAAAAGGTCATTGAAAAATTTGCCGAGCAGTTTGCGGTACTGACTGACGGCTATCTGAAAGAGCGCGCCGGCGATTTACGCGCGCTTGGGCAACGTCTGCTGTTCCACCTCGATGATACTATTCAGGGGGCGAATGCCTGGCCGAACCGGTTTGTGCTGGTGGCCGATGAACTCTCGGCGACGACGCTGGCGGAATTACCGCAGGACAGGCTGGCGGGCGTGGTGGTGCGCGATGGCGCAGCTAACTCCCATGCCGCCATTATGGTGCGTGCGCTCGGTATTCCGACCGTGATGGGGGCGGATATTCAGCCCTCCGTACTACATCGCCGTACGCTGGTGGTGGACGGATATCGCGGTGAGTTGCTGGTGGATCCTGAGCCGGTTCTCCTTCAGGAGTACCAGCGTCTTATCAGCGAAGAGAATGAATTAAGCAAGCTGGCGGAAGATGACGTCAACCTGCCCGCGCAGCTCAAGAGCGGTGAGCGGGTGAAGGTGATGCTCAACGCGGGGTTAAGCCCCGAGCATGAAGAGAAGCTCGGCAGCCGCATCGATGGCATTGGTCTCTACCGCACCGAAATACCGTTCATGCTGCAAAGCGGCTTCCCGTCAGAAGAGGAGCAGGTTGCGCAGTATCAGGGCATGTTGCAGATGTTTAACGACAAACCCGTCACGTTGCGCACCCTCGACGTCGGCGCGGATAAGCAACTGCCCTATATGCCCATCAGTGAAGAGAATCCCTGCCTCGGCTGGCGTGGGATCCGCATTACCCTCGATCAGCCGGAAATTTTCCTTATCCAGGTTCGTGCGATGCTGCGTGCCAACGCGGCCACGGGGAATCTCAGCATTTTGCTGCCGATGGTCACCAGTATTGACGAGATCGACGAAGCGCGGCGGTTGATTGAACGTGCAGGGCGCGAAGTGGAAGAGATGATCGGCTACGCGATCCCTAAACCCCGTATTGGCGTGATGCTGGAAGTGCCTTCGATGGTCTTTATGTTACCGCAGCTGGCAACCCGCGTTGATTTTATCTCCGTTGGTACCAACGACTTAACGCAATACATTCTGGCGGTCGATCGCAACAATACCCGCGTGGCCAGTATCTACGACAGCCTGCATCCGGCGATGCTTCGTGCCCTGGCGATGATCGCCCGCGAAGCCGAGCAGCATAATATCGACCTGCGCCTGTGCGGCGAAATGGCCGGCGATCCGATGTGCGTGGCGATCCTGATTGGCCTCGGTTTCCGTCACCTGTCAATGAACGGACGTTCCGTTGCGCGTGTGAAATACCTGTTACGTCACATCGAACAAGATGAGGCGCATGAGCTGGCCGCGCGTAGCCTGGAAGCACAGCTGGCAGCCGAAGTGCGCCATCAGGTGGCGGCGTTTATGGAGCGACGCGGCATGGGCGGTTTGATCCGCGGCGGCCGCTGATCCCCACAAAATAATGACTGCTCGGACGACCCCCTCTCCCTTGAGGAAGAGGAATGGGGTGAGGGGGAACAGCGCGCATAAAACCCTATACACATCTTTTACATCTCAGGCGCATCCTCCGCGCCTGCCTTATGCTATGATTCGCAACTTTGGAGCACCTGCCAACGGCGGGAATGCAATTCAGCCGCTGTCCACTTTCAGCGGAATAACAACATCTTGTGGTGACAGATGAACAGTGGTTATCTGCATTTTCCGGAATTCGATCCGGTTATTTTCTCAATAGGACCTGTAGCGCTTCACTGGTACGGACTGATGTACCTGGTGGGCTTCGTCTTTGCCATGTGGCTTGCTGGTCGTCGCGCCAGTCGTCCGGGCAGCGGCTGGACGAAGAACGAAGTGGAAAACCTGCTTTATGCTGGCTTTCTTGGCGTATTCCTGGGCGGGCGCATCGGCTATGTCCTGTTCTACAACTTCCCGGTATTCCTGAACGACCCGCTCTATCTGTTCCGCGTCTGGGACGGCGGCATGTCCTTCCACGGCGGACTGATTGGTGTGATCCTCGTGATGGTGATCTTCGCCAAACGCACCAAACGTAACTTCTTCCAGGTGGCTGATTTTATTGCGCCATTAATCCCGTTTGGGCTGGGTGCAGGGCGTCTGGGCAACTTCATCAACGGTGAACTCTGGGGGCGTGTCGATCCGAGCGTGCCTTATACCATGCTGTTCCCGGGCTCCCGCGCAGAGGATATCGCGCTGCTGCCTTCGCATCCTGAGTGGCAGTCCATTTTCGATACCTACGGCGTTCTGCCGCGTCATATGTCTCAGCTTTATGAGCTGGCGCTGGAAGGTGTGGTGCTGTTTATCATCCTGAATCTGTATATCCGCAAACCGCGCCCAATGGGGGCAGTATCTGGTCTGTTCCTGATTGGCTACGGCGCGTTTCGTATCATCGTCGAGTTCTTCCGCCAGCCGGATGCACAGTTTACCGGCGAGTGGGTACAGTACATCAGCATGGGGCAGATCCTCTCCATTCCGATGATTGTCGCGGGTGCCATTATGATGATTTGGGCGTATCGTCGTCGTCCACAGCAACAACTTTCCTGAGGAATCATGAAACAGTATCTTGAATTGATGAAAAAAGTGCTCGACGAGGGCACGCCGAAAAACGACCGCACCGGCACCGGTACGCTCTCCATTTTTGGCCACCAGATGCGCTTCAATCTGCAAGAAGGCTTCCCTCTGGTGACGACGAAGCGCTGCCATCTGCGCTCGATCATTCATGAACTGCTCTGGTTCCTGCAAGGCGATACCAACGTTGCTTATCTGCATGAAAACAATGTCTCCATCTGGGACGAGTGGGCAGATGAGAACGGAGACCTGGGGCCGGTTTACGGCAAGCAATGGCGCGCGTGGCCTACCCCGGACGGCCGCCATATCGACCAGATCACGACCGTCATGAACCAGCTGAAAAATGACCCGGACTCGCGCCGTATCATTGTTTCTGCCTGGAACGTGGGTGAACTGGATAAAATGGCGCTGGCGCCTTGCCACGCGTTTTTCCAGTTCTACGTGGCGGACGGCAAACTCTCCTGCCAGCTGTATCAACGCTCCTGCGACGTGTTCCTCGGCCTGCCGTTTAACATCGCCAGCTACGCGCTGTTAGTGCACATGATGGCGCAGCAGTGCGATCTTGAAGTGGGCGATTTTGTCTGGACGGGCGGTGATACCCACCTCTACAGCAATCATATGGAACAGACTCATCTCCAGCTGACGCGCGAACCGCGTGCATTGCCGAAGCTTGTGATCAAACGCAAACCGGACTCGATCTTCGATTACCGTTTTGATGACTTCGAGATTGAAGGCTACGACCCGCATCCTGGCATCAAAGCCCCTGTCGCCATCTGATACGGCGAATCCTGACACAACCGGTGCTCTTTAGCGCCGGTTTTTTTTCGCGCTCGTTTTGTTCTTCGAGCCTGTATCCAGAGACGATGTAACGCGTTGCAACGGGTGAAAATCTCCGGAAAGCGGCTCGTAATGTTCTGGTTTAACGCTCGCGCCTTTTCTGCCATTCCGCCACACTTCCGCCATGAAAAACGAACATGGCTTTACGCTTATCGAAACCCTTTTCGCCATCTCGCTGGTTGTGATCCTCAGCGCGACGGGTCTTTATGGCTGGGACAGCTGGCAACAGCGGCAGCGGCTCTGGCAGACAGCCTGTCAGGTGCGGGATTACCTGGCGTTCTTGCGAAACGACGCAAATCGTCACAACAGCGAGCACAGGATCGCGCTGCATAAAGACGGTGAAAGGGACTGTCTGGTGAGTTCAGCGGCTGCAGGTTGTGACAGCGGCAGCCCGTACGTGATGAAGCCGATGTGGCCCGGGGTCACAATAAGCGACATAACACCGGGGCTGGGATTTTACGGCTTAAGGGATACCGCATGGGCCGGACATATTCGCGTGCAGAGCCGCGCCGGTGCGTGGTGGGTTATTGTCTCAAATGGCGGACGTATCAGGCTGTGTAATGCCGCAGGAGAAAGTCTATGCCAGTAAAACAAAAAGGGTTCTCCCTTCTGGAGGTCCTGATTGCGATGACGATAAGCAGTATTCTGTTACTCAGCACGTCACGTTTTTTACCGGGGCTACAGCAGGGTGTTTTACTGCAATCCGGGCAACGGGAGCTGGAAGATGAGGTGTGGCAACGTCTGCTTGCGATGGGTAAACAGCTCCAGCGAGCAGGATACTGTGCAGGGTATTGCCAGGGGCAGGGGGTGATCATCGGCAGGCAAGGACGATGTGCGATTGTGCAATGGGATGCAAACAGCAACGGCCAGTGGGATAGCACCGCGTCAGAAAATGACAGCACGGGATTTCGGCTTGAAGCCGGAACGCTCGAAACGCTGCGGGGCGCGACATCCTGTGAAGGTAAGGGATGGGATAAGCTCACTGACCCGGATCGGGTCCTGATAGAGCAGTTTATGGTCACTAAAACCGATCGTGCTGGCTTTGCGCCGGTCATCAGTATCGAGCTGCGTGCCCGCCGCAAAGGTGAACTGACCGCACCCTTTTCGGCTCGCCACACCGTAACGGGGTTTAATCTGTGAATCGTCAGCGGGGCATGTCATCGCTGGCGCTGGTCCTGCTATTGCTGGTGCTCGGCACGCTGATCCTCACCGGATTAAACCAGCAGTTGCAAACCTTTAGTACGTTGGTGAATGGCGAGAGTTTGTCTGTTCGCCAGCAGGCTGCCTTGCAATCTGCACTGGAGTGGGGACGCGTTCAGGACTGGGCTTTACAGCCAGAGGTTCAGTGCAAACTGACACAAGGTCTGAGGGTCTGTGTAAGGCTGTTTGAGGAGCGTGTTTTGCTTATTGTCGGAAATGACGATCTGTTGCTATGGCGAGGCGGGGATATCGCGGAAGGACAGATACGCTTTTCTGCCCACGGCTGGAGCGACTTCTGCCCCCTTAAGGAAAGTGCGCTATGTCAGTTACCCTGAGCAGACAAAAAGGATTTAGCATGGTTGAGGTTTTGCTGGCAATGATGTTGCTGGTTGTGGTTGTGACGGCGTTATCCGGATATCATCGCGCGCTGGCAGCCCGGTATGCGGCGCTTAGCCAGTATCGCCAGCTATGGCATCATGCGTGGAATCAGTCGCAGATCTCAACATTAACGCTCCCGCCGGGCTGGCAGGTCAGTCGGGGGCAGACAACACAGTCCGGATGTGTCAGCATCACGGTCACACTTATTTCTCCTCTGGGGCGGCAGGGCGCGTTGACGCGTCTGCATTGCCCGGTTAGCCGCTAGTCGGGAGCGTTTATGCTAAGGGTTTACCACTCAAATCGTCTGGATGTGCTGGAAGCACTGATGGAGTATATCGTTGAGCAAGAGCGTCTTGACGATCCGTTTGAGCCAGAAATGGTGCTGGTGCAGAGCACCGGTATGGCGCAGTGGCTACAAATGTCCCTTTCGCAGAAGTTTGGCATTGCGGCGAATATCGATTTTCCGCTGCCCGCGAGCTTTATCTGGGAGATGTTTGTACGCGTCCTGCCGGATATTCCTGAGCAGAGTGCCTTCAACAAACAAAGCATGGCCTGGAAACTGATGACGCTGCTGCCGGACATGCTGGCGCATGATGAGTTCGCCATGCTGCGCCACTATCTGAATGACGACACCGACAAGCGCAAACTTTTTCAGCTGGCCTCACGCACTGCTGACCTCTATGACCAGTATCTGGTTTACCGCGCAGAATGGCTGATTCGCTGGGAAGCGGGAGAATTAGTCGATGGGTTACCGGAAGCGCAAATCTGGCAGGCGCCGCTCTGGAAAGCGCTGGTCGAGCATACCGGGCAGCTCGGTCAGCCTAAATGGCACCGTGCTAACTTGTACGATCGCTTTATCTCAACACTTGAGAACACCGCAGAACGGCCAGCCCGTTTGCCGTCACGCGTGTTCATTTGCGGTATCTCCGCGCTGCCGCCTGTCTACCTGAACGCGCTAAAAGCGCTCGGTAAGCACATTGATATCCATATCCTCTTTACCAACCCATGTCGGCACTATTGGGGAGATATTCAGGATCCGCGCTGGCTTTCACGGCTGGTCACCCGCCAGCGTAAACGCCTCTTTGAGGAACGCGCCGTGCCGCTGTTTAAAGACACTGAAAACGCGGCGCAGCTTTTCGATGAAGAGGGGATTCAGAACCTGCCGAACCCGCTACTTGCCTCGTGGGGCAAGCTGGGGCGCGACTATATTTATCTGCTTTCAGATATCACCTCCTCGGGAGAGGGGGACGTGGACGCGTTTGCGGATATTACGCCGGACAGCCTGCTGCACAATATTCAGCTTGATATTCTGGATTTAGAAAACCGTGCCGTGGCCGGGATCACTGCCGAGGAGTTTGCGCGAAGCGATAAGAAGCGAAAACTGGATCCTGACGATCGCAGTATCGCGATCCACGTTTGCCACAGCCCACAGCGTGAAGTTGAAATTCTTCATGACCGCCTGTTGGCCATGTTGCAGGACGACCCAACCCTGACACCCCGCGATATCGTGGTGATGGTGGCGGATATCGACAGCTACAGCCCGTTTATTCAGGCTGTATTTGGCAGCGCAACGGGCGACCGCTATCTTCCCTACGCGATCTCTGACCGCCGTGCTCGTCAGTCACACCCGGCGCTACAGGCCTTTATCAGCCTGCTTTCGCTGCCTGATAGCCGGTTTATCTCTGAGGATGTGCTGGCATTACTGGATGTGCCTGTTCTGGCCGCACGCTTCAGCATTAACGAAGAGGGCTTGCGCTACCTGCGCCAGTGGGTCAACGAATCCGGCGTCCGCTGGGGAATCGACGATGATAACGTCCAGGAGTTTGAGCTGCCCGCGACTGGCCAGCATACCTGGCAGTTTGGCCTGACGCGTATGCTGCTGGGGTATGCGATGGAGAGCATCCACGGCGAATGGAATGACGTGCTGCCGTACGATGAGTCCAGTGGGTTAATTGCGGAACTGGTTGGTCACTTAGCCTCGCTGCTGATGCAGCTCAACCGCTGGCGCCGTGCATTGATGCAGCCCCGTCCACTCGAAGAGTGGCTGCCGATTTGCCGCGAAATGCTAAATGACTTCTTCCTGCCGGACAGCGAAACGGAAGCCGCCATGGCGCTTATCGAGAAGCAGTGGCAGGCCATCGTTGATGAGGGGGTTAATTCGCACTATCACGAGGCGGTTCCCCTTTCGCTTCTGCGTGATGAGCTGACGCAACGTCTCGATCAGGAGCGCATCAGCCAGCGCTTCCTTGCTGGGCCGGTGAATATCTGCACCCTGATGCCGATGCGTTCAATCCCGTTCAAAGTAGTCTGTCTGCTTGGCATGAACGACGGTATTTATCCACGTGCGCTGCCACCCCTTGGCTTTGATCTCATGAGCGCACAGCCGAAGCGGGGCGACCGCAGCCGCCGCGATGATGACCGTTATCTCTTCCTTGAGGCGCTGATGTCTGCGCAAAGCAGGCTTTATATCAGCTATATCGGCCGTTCAATTCAGGACAACAGCGAGCGTTTCCCGTCCGTGCTGCTGCAGGAGCTGGTGGACTACATCGGGCAGAGTCACTATCTGCCGGGCGATGAGGCCTGTAACTGCGACGAAAGCGAACGTCGGGTGAAAGCGCATATTACCTGTCACCATAGCCGTATGCCGTTTGATCCTGTCAATTACGTTCCTGATGAACTGCAAAGCTACGCCCGCGAGTGGCTTCCCGCTGCGAAGAACGCGGGCACACCGCAAACCGATTTCATTCAGGCGCTCGAACCGCGCGCCATAGACACCCTTACGTTTGAGCAGCTGCAGCGCTTTTGGGCCCATCCGGTTCGGGCTTTTTTCCAGCAACGCTTGCAGGTGAACTTCCGCTCGGAAGAGAGCGAAATCCCTGATGCGGAACCGTTTATTCTTGATGGACTGGAGCGTTTTAAGCTTAATTCCCAGCTTTTGAATGCGCTGGTTGACGAAGAAGACGCCAGTAAACTGTTCCGACGTTACAGGGCGTCGGGATTACTGCCGTATGGTGCGTTCGGCGAAATCGTCTGGGATGCCCAGTGTGAGGAGATGCAAGCGCTTGCTGACCGGGTTATCGCGTGTCGGCAACCGGCGAGCAGCATTGAAATTGATCTCGATTGTAACGGTATGCACCTCAGCGGCTGGCTCACGCACGTGCAGTCTGACGGGCTGCTACGCTGGCGCCCATCTATGCTCAGCGTTTCACATGGCCTGCAACTCTGGCTCGAACATCTTGTCTACAGTGCGAGCGGTCACGAAGGCGAAAGCCGGTTGTTTGTACGTAAGGACGGCGAGTGGCGCTTCCCGCCGATGGAGCCTGAGCAGGCGTTGACGTATCTGTCGCTTTATATTGAAGGTTATCGTCAGGGCATGAACAAGCCTCTGCTTTTGCTGCCTGAAAGTGGGGGGGCATGGATAAAAGCCTGTTACGACGCGCAGAATGATGCCATGTTAACGGATGAGGCTTCGCTCCAGAAAGCGCGCAGCAAGTTTTTGCAGGCCTACGAAGGGAACATGATGGTACGTGGCGAGGGCGACGATGTCTGGTATCAACGTTTATGGCGAACGCTGGAGCCAGAATATTTCGACATTATCACGGAAGAGGCGCAACGCTACCTGTTACCGTTGTTCAAATTTAAGCAGTCCTGAGTGCTGTATAAAAATTGCACAGCACGGGGTGTTCATTTATGATGCACCTCTTATCACGGACTGATGTACCCAAAGAAAGAGATGCTGGCGTGTCCAGCACGCACGTTGTTAATGATGTAGCCGTGATAAAGAGGTCGTAATGCCAGGCAGCACCTTGTTCAAAGCGTTTGTTTTGTTTATCGCCCTTTGGGCTCCCGTCACTCAGGCCGATTCCGGTTGGCAACCTGTCCAGGAAACAATCCGTAAGAGCGATAAGGACACCCGTCAGTATCAGGCGATTCGTCTTGATAACGGGATGACCGTGCTGCTGGTTTCTGATCCTCAGGCGGTTAAATCGCTCTCTGCACTGGTTGTGCCGGTCGGATCGCTGGAAGATCCTGACGCCCATCCGGGACTGGCGCACTACCTTGAGCACATGACGCTGATGGGGTCTAAAAAATACCCACAGCCTGACAGCCTGTCCGAATTTCTGAAAATGCATGGCGGCAGCCACAACGCCAGCACTGCGCCGTATCGTACCGCGTTTTACCTGGAAGTGGAAAATGATGCGCTTGACGGGGCGGTGGACCGTCTGGCGGATGCCATCGCCGCACCGCTGCTGGATAAAAAATATGCTGACCGGGAACGCAACGCCGTAAACGCCGAACTTACGATGGCGCGCACGCGAGACGGTATGCGCATGGCGCAGGTTAGCGCTGAAACCATCAATCCGGCGCACCCGGGTTCGCGCTTCTCAGGCGGCAACCTTGAAACGCTGAGCGACAAGCCGGGTAGCCCGGTGCTCGATGCGCTGCATGCGTTTCGTGAAAAATACTATTCCGCCAATCTGATGAAAGCGGTTATCTACAGCAATAAACCGTTGCCGACGCTGGCAAAAATGGCTGCGCAGACCTATGGCAGGGTGCCAAATAAAAATATCGATCTGCCGCAGATTAACGTGCCGGCTGTCACGGACGCGCAAAAAGGCATTGTTATTCACTATGTGCCGGCCTTGCCGCGCAAGGTGTTACGCGTTGAATTCCGTATTGATAACAACACGGCGCAGTTCCGCAGCAAAACCGACGAGCTGGTGACTTATCTTATCGGTAACCGCAGCCCGGGTACGCTCTCCGACTGGCTGCAAAAGCAGGGGCTGGTGGAAGGTATTCGCGCTGACTCCGATCCCGTCGTAAACGGGAATAGCGGCGTGCTGGCCATCTCCGCGACGCTGACCGATAAAGGGCTGGCTCACCGTGACGACGTCGTTGCGGCCATTTTCAGTTATCTCTCTCTGCTGCGCGACAAAGGCGTCGATAAACGCTACTTCGACGAGCTGGCGCACGTGCTGGATCTCGATTTCCGCTATCCCTCTATTACGCGTGATATGGACTACGTCGAGTGGCTGGCAGATACCATGATCCGCGTGCCGGTGGAACATACGCTGGATGCGGTAAATATTGCCGATCAGTATGACGCCGGGGCGCTCAAAGCGCGTCTGGCGATGATGACTCCGCAGAATGCCCGCGTCTGGTATATCAGCCCGAACGAACCGCATAACAAAATGGCCTACTTCGTTGATGCCCCGTATCAGGTTGAAAAAATCAGCGAACAGACCTTCGCGGGCTGGCAGAAAAAGGCGGGGGAAATTGCGCTGAAGTTACCGGAGCTTAACCCCTACATCCCGGACGATTTCTCGCTGATCAAACCCGCAAAGGCCTATCCGCATCCGGAGCTGATTGTTGATGAGCCGACGCTGCGCGTGGTCTACACCCCAAGCCGCTATTTCGGCGACGAGCCAAAAGCGGATGTCAGCGTAGTGCTGCGTAATCCTAAAGCAATGGACAGCGCCAGAAATCAGGTGCTGTTTGCGCTTAACGATTATCTGGCCGGTATTGCCCTCGATCAGCTCAGCAACCAGGCTGCCGTTGGCGGTATCAGTTTCTCCACCAATGCCAATAACGGTCTGATGGTGAATGCCAACGGCTATACCCAGCGTTTGCCGCAGCTGTTCCAGGCGCTGCTGGACGGTTATTTCAGCTATACGCCTACGGAAGAACAGCTCGAGCAGGCTAAGTCCTGGTATGCCCAGATGATGGAGTCTGCCGAGAAGGGTAAAGCCTACGATCAGGCGATTATGCCAGCACAGATGTTGTCCCAAATTCCTTATTTCCAGCGCGAAGATCGCCGCGCGTTATTGCCCTCAGTCACCTTAAAAGAGGTGCTGGCTTACCGTGATTCGCTGAAAACCAATACCCGTCCGGAGTTCCTGGTTGTAGGGAACATGAGCGAAGATCAGGCTAAAACGCTGGCACAAAACGTGCGTGCGCAACTGGGTTCAAAAGGCGATGAGTGGTGCCGTAACCAGGATGTGCTGGTAGAGAAAAAGCAGAATGCGATCTTCGAAAAAGCGGGAAGCAGCACGGATTCCGCGCTGGCCGCGGTGTTTGTCCCTGTCGGATATGACGAATTTACCAGCTCTGCCCAGAGTGCGGTGCTCGGTCAAATTATTCAGCCGTGGTTTTACAACCAGCTGCGCACCGAAGAGCAGCTGGGTTATGCGGTATTCGCTTTCTCGATGAATGTGGGCCGTCAGTGGGGGTTGGGCTTCCTTCTGCAAAGCAGCGACAAACAACCTGCTTACCTGTGGCAACGTTATCAGGCATTCTTCCCGCAGGCGGAAGCAAAACTGCGCGCCATGAAGCCGGAAGAGTTTGCCCAGATCCAGCAGGCGGTTATCGCCCAGGTGATGCAACCGCCGCAGACGCTGGGTGAAGAGGCCTCGCAGCTGAGCAAAGATTTTGATCGCGGTAATATGAAATTTGATTCGCGTGATAAAATAGTGGCCGAAATAAAACAGCTGACGCCACAAAAAGTTGCCGATTTCTTCCATCAGGCGGTAGTTAAACCGCAGGGTATGGCCATCCTGTCTCAGGTTTCTGGCAGCCAGAACGGGAAAACGGACTACGTAAAATCAAAAGAGTGGACCGTCTGGAAGAGCGTCAGCGCGCTGCAACAAACTATGCCCTGGAGTAAGAAAGAATGACCCATACCGCTGAGCCGCTTGATCCCCTAAGTTTACCTCTACAGGGTGAGCGACTGATTGAAGCCTCAGCGGGAACGGGAAAAACCTATACCATCGCCGCGCTCTATCTGCGTCTGCTGTTGGGGCTCGGCGGCAACGCCGCTTTTTCGCGCCCGTTAAGCGTGGAAGAGCTGCTGGTGGTAACCTTCACCGAAGCGGCCACTGCCGAGCTGCGTGGCCGTATTCGCAGCAACATTCATGAGCTGCGCATCGCCTGTCTGCGTCAGACGACGGATAACCCCCTCTATGCGAGCCTGCTGGACGAGATTGCGGATAAGCAACAGGCTGCGCAATGGCTGCTGCTGGCCGAACGGCAAATGGATGAAGCGTCCGTCTTCACCATTCACGGTTTTTGTCAGCGCATGCTGAGCCTGAATGCGTTTGAATCCGGCATGCTCTTTGAGCAGCAGCTTATTGAAGATGAATCCGAGCTTCGCTATCAGGCCTGTGCGGATTTCTGGCGTCGTCACTGTTATCCGTTGCAGCGCGACATTGCTGAAGCGGTTCACGCCCTGTGGAAAGGTCCGGAAGAGCTTCTTCGCGCCATCGACCGTTACCTGCAAGGCGAAGCGCCGGTCATTAAATCTCCTCCGCCTGCCGATGAAACGCTGGCCTCGCGCCATGAAAAGATCGTCGCCAAAATTACCGCGCTTAAGCAGAAATGGAATGAGTCGGTTGGTGAAATTGATGCAATCATCGAAAACTCAGGCATCGACAGACGCAAGTTCAACCGTGGGAACCAGGGGAAGTGGATCGAAAAGATCAGCGCCTGGGCCCAGGAGGAGACGCGGGGTTACCAGCTTCCGGACGCACTGGAAAAATTTTCACAGCGCTTTTTGACCGAGCGAACCAAAGCCGACGGTATTGTGCCTGAGCATCCCCTGTTTGTGGCGATTGAAGCGTTGCTTGCGGAGCCATTAACGCTCAATGACCTGATGATCACCCGCGCCATGACGGAGATCCGCCAGGCCGTCGCGCGCGAAAAACGTCGCCGGGGCGAGCTGGGGTTTGATGACATGCTGAGCCGCCTGGACGAAGCCCTGTCCAGCGAGAATGGTGAAGCGCTCGCCAGCGCGATCCGTACCCGTTTTCCGGTGGCGATGATTGACGAATTTCAGGACACCGACCCCCAGCAGTACCGCATTTTTCGCCGCATCTGGCGACAGCAGCCCGACACTGCCCTGCTGCTGATAGGCGACCCTAAACAGGCCATTTACGCCTTCCGTGGGGCAGATATCTTCACCTATATGAAAGCCCGTAGTGAGGTGGTCGCGCATTACACGTTAGATACCAACTGGCGCTCCGCTCCGGGGATGGTTGAGAGCGTCAATGCGCTGTTCAGCCGTATGGAGACGGCGTTTATGTTCAATGAAATCCCTTTCCTGCCGGTGAAATCCGCCCCAAAAAACGCATCCCTGCGCTACGAAGTCAGCGGTGCGGTACAACCCGCCATGACCTTCTGGCTGCTTGAGGGGGAAGGCTATGGCGTTGCCGATTATCAGGCGGCGATGGCCCAGCACTGCGCCGCGCAAATCCGTGACTGGCTAAGCGCAGGCGCGCGCGGCGAGGCACTACTGTGGAAGGGGGAACAGGCATATCCTGTAAAGGCCTCTGATATTACCGTGCTGGTGCGCAGTCGTCAGGAAGCGGCGTTAATCCGCGATGCGCTAACGTTGCTGGATATTCCGTCAGTGTATCTCTCTAACCGCGACAGCGTGTTCGACACGCTGGAAGCCCAGGAAATGCTCTGGTTGCTTCAGGCGGTGCTGGCGCCGGAGCGCGAAAATACGCTTCGAAGCGCGCTGGCCAGTTCTATGCTGGGGTTGAACGCACGGGATATTGATGAACTCAACCATGACGAAAACGCATGGGATGCGGTGGTAGAAGAGTTTGTCCATTACCGTGAACGCTGGCAAAAGCGCGGCGTCATGGCGATGCTGCGCGAGCTGATGACACGGCGTCAGATTGCCGAAAATATGCTGGCGACATCCGGCGGTGAAAGGCGTCTGACCGATATTTTACACATCAGCGAACTGTTACAGGAAGCGGGTACCCAGCTTGAAAGTGAACATGCCCTTGTGCGCTGGCTGGCGCAGCAAATCGCGGATCCAAACAGTAACTCTTCAAGCCAGCAGATGCGTCTTGAGAGCGATAAGCATCTGGTGCAAATCGTCACTATTCACAAATCCAAAGGTCTCGAATATCCGCTGGTCTGGCTGCCTTTCATCGCGAACTACCGGGTTCAGGATCAGGCCTTTTACCATGACCGCGAGACTTTCGATGCGGTGCTCGATCTCAGCAAGGCGGAGACCAGCGTTGAACTGGCAGAAGCGGAGCGTCTGGCGGAGGATTTGCGCCTGCTTTACGTGGCGCTGACCCGTTCTGTCTGGCATTGCAGCCTGGGCGTCGCCCCGGTTTTCCGCCGTCGCGGGGAGAAAACAGGGGAAAGCGATTTCCATTTAAGCGCGTTAGGGCGGCTTATTCAGCGTGGCGAGCCGAAAGATGCGGCGGGGTTGCGCCTCTGCATTGAGTCGCTCTGCGGTGACGATATCGCGCTGCATATCCCGTCTCTGCCAGACAATAGCCGCTGGCAAATGGCGCAAGAGCCCGCGACCGACCTTAATGCGCGCCAGATCACGCGGGTGCTTGCCGACGACTGGCGCGTCACCAGCTATTCTGGCCTGCAACAGCACGGGCAAAGTATTGCGCTGGATCTCATGCCGAAGCTGGACGTGGATGCCGCAGGGGTGGGTGATATTCCGGTTGAACCGACGTTAACTCCGCATCAGTTCCCACGCGGCGCGTCGCCGGGCACCTTTTTGCACAGCCTCTTTGAAGAGCTTGATTTTACTCAGCCTGTCAGTGAGGAGTGGGTGCTGAAGATGCTACAGAGCGGGGGCTATGACGCGCACTGGCAGCCCGTTCTCACTGACTGGATCAACGCCATTTTGCAGGCACCGCTGACTGAGCAGGGCTTCGCTCTTCGTCAGCTAACGGCCAGAAATAAACAGGTTGAGATGGAGTTTTATCTGCCTGTCGCAGGCCCGCTTAAGGCCGACGCGCTCGATGCGCTTATCCGTCAGTGCGATCCGCTCTCAGCCGGTTGCCCGCCGTTGAACTTCCGTCAAGTGCAGGGCATGCTGAAAGGCTTTATCGACCTGGTCTTCCGTCACGAAGGACGGTACTACCTGCTGGATTACAAATCGAACTGGCTGGGCGAGAACAGCGAAGCCTATACCCAGCAGGCGATGGCGGCAGCCATGCAAATGCATCGCTACGATCTGCAATATCAGCTCTACACGCTAGCGCTGCACCGCTATTTGCGCCACCGTATTGCGGATTACCGCTACGACGATCATTTTGGTGGCGTCATCTACCTCTTCTTGCGCGGGGTCGACGCTGCCGATCCGCGCTCCGGGATCTTCAGCACCCGTCCGGATGCGGAATTGATTAATAAAATGGATAACCTGTTTGCAGCAAACACGGAGGAGATTGCATGACGATGCAGGACTTATTGCTGGAAGCGGTAGAGCAACGCGTGCTGCGTCAGTTGGATGTGCAGTTTGCCATGATGATTGCCGCTGACCAGCCCGCCGTGATGCTTGCCGCTGCCCTATTGAGTAAAGACGCCGGAGAGGGGCATGTGTGTCTGCCGCTCTCGCGTCTGGTTGTTGACGAGAAAATGCCGCCTGTCCTCCAGTCCTGCTTTGCGCTGCTGGGGGAGAGGGTGGACTGGCAGAAAATTTTGCGCGAATCGTCGGCCGTCGGGCCGGGAGAAAACCAGGCGCCGCTGATCCTGACGGGGGAGCGCTTATATCTGAACCGTCTGTGGCGAAACGAACTGACGGTAGCGCGTTTCTTTAGTGAGACCAACGCGCCGCTTCCCTGCGACGAAGCGCAGCTTCGCCAGACACTGGACAGGCTGTTTGACTCCGGTGAGCCTACAGACTGGCAGAAAGTGGCGGCGGCCGTCGCCCTGACGCGGCGGATTTCGGTGATTTCAGGTGGCCCGGGGACCGGGAAAACCACGACCGTCGCAAAGCTGCTGGCAGCCCTGATCCAGCTATCAGGCGAGCAGCGATGTCGTATTCGTCTGGCGGCGCCCACCGGGAAAGCAGCGGCGCGACTGACCGAATCACTGGGCGGTGCGATGCAACAGCTGCCGCTCACTCAGGAGCAGCTTGCGCTTTTCCCGGGTGAAGCGAGTACCCTGCACCGTCTGCTCGGCGCGCAGCCGGGTAGCCAGCGGCTGCGCTACCATGCGGGTAATCCGCTGCATCTGGACGTGCTGGTGGTGGATGAAGCCTCCATGATTGACCTGACCATGATGTCGCGCCTGATCGATGCTCTGCCGCCGCATGCGCGCGTGGTTTTCCTGGGCGATCGCGACCAGCTCGCCTCCGTGGAAGCCGGGGCGGTACTGGGGGATATCTGTACCTACGCCAGCTACGGTTATACCGCCGCGCGGGCGCAGGAGCTTGCCCGCCTGACCGGCTGCTCGCTTGAACCCGATCACTCGCCGGTCGCAGGCGCACTGCGTGACAGCCTGTGCCTGCTGCAAAAAAGCTACCGTTTCGGTAGCGACTCCGGCATCGGCCAGCTGGCTGCGGCGGTCAACCGTGGCGACAGGCACGCCACGCGCACGGTGTTTGACGGTTCCTTCACTGACATTGAAAAGAAATCGCTGCAAAGCGGGGAAGAGTATCAGGCTATGCTTGAGGAGGCTCTCCAGGGATACCAGCGTTTTCTGAGCTGCGTGCAGCAGCGCAGTCAGCCCGGGCAGGTCATTGCCGCATTTGGCGAATACCAGCTTCTGTGCGCATTGCGGGAAGGGCCGTTCGGCGTTGCGGGCCTGAACGACAGGCTGGAGCAGCTGCTCGTGCAGAAACGCAAAATTAACCGTCAGCAGCATTCGCGATGGTATGAAGGCCGGCCAGTGATGATCTCCCGCAACGACAGTACGCTGGGGCTGTTCAACGGGGATATCGGTATTGCGCTCGATCGCGGTAACGGTTTGCGCGTCTGGTTCCAGCTACCGGACGGCAGCGTGAAGTCCGTCCAGCCCAGCCGTCTGCCAGAGCATGAAACGGCATGGGCGATGACGGTACACAAGTCTCAGGGCTCAGAGTTCAACCATGCGGCGCTGATCCTGCCGACACAGCTTTCGCCGGTCGTAACCCGTGAGTTGGTCTACACCGCCGTTACCCGTGCGCGCCAGCGTCTGTCGCTGTATGCGGATGAACGCGTGCTGGGACAGGCGATTGCCACTCGCACCGAGCGCAGAAGCGGATTAAGCGCGATTTTTGAATCTGTCTGAGTAATCACCCTCTCCGACAGGAGAGGGTGATTGTTATCCCAGGTCCGCCATTAACACCTTCGAGCGGCGCTGGTAGTTGTACATCTCTTTCTTACTTTCCGGCAGCGAATCAATATCCACCGGCGTGAAGCCGCGCTCCTGGAACCAGTGAATGCTGCGCGTGGTGAGCACGAACAGCTTGCTCAGACCCATCTGGCGCGCCTGTGCCGCCACGCGTTCAAGCAGCAGTTCCCCCCGCGAGGAGCTACGGTAATCCGGGTGCACGGCAACGCACGCCATTTCGCCAATCTGTTCTTCCGGGAACGGATAAAGCGCCGCACAGGCAATGGTCAGGTTATCTCGCTGGATGATGGTGAACTTGTCGATCTCCATCTCCAGCTGCTCGCGGGAGCGGCGAACCAGAATGCCCTGTTGTTCCAGCGGACGGATCAGCTCCAGAATGCCGCCGATGTCATTGATGGTGGCACGGCGGATCTGCTCGGCGCTCTCCATTACGATCTGCGTACCGATCCCGTCCCGGGAGAACAGTTCCTGCAACAGCGCGCCGTCTTCCTGATAGCTGATCAGGTGGCTGCGGCGTACCCCGCTGCGGCACGCTTTGACGGCGCCGCGCAGAAAACGCACGGTACCGGAATAGTAATCGCCTTGTGCTTCCAGCGCTTCGACGCGCGCCTGGGCTTCATTCGGAAACAGTTCTGGCACAATCACGCCCTCATCGTTCACGACACCCTGTGAGGAGCAAAAGCCGATCATTTTTTCCGCTTTCAGCTTGATGGCCAGCTGGGTGGCAATCTCTTCCGAGGTCAGATTAAAACTTTCACCCGTTACGGAAACGGCAACGGGTCCCATCAGGACGATCGCGCCATTGTCTAACTGGCGGTGAATGGCTTCTTCATCAATGCGCCGGATGCGGCCGCTGTGGCAGTAATCCACGCCATCGTCCACGCCGAGCGGCTGAGCGATGATAAAGTTGCCGCTCACCACGTTGATGTGCGCGCCCTGCAGCGGCGTATTACTCAGGCTCATCGACAGGCGGGCGGTGATATCGAGCTGCAACAGACCCGCCGCCTGTTTGACCAGTTCGAGGGTTTTCGCATCCGTCACGCGGGTATGTTTGTGGTAGATCGGCTCATGGTGATGGGCGGCCAGGTTGGCTTCGATTTGCGGACGTGCGCCATACACCACCACCAGACGGATGCCGAGGCTGTGCAGCAGGCCGATATCATTGACGATACTGGAAAAGTTCTCATGCTCAATGGCTTCACCGCCAAGCATGATGACAAAGGTTTTGCCCCGATGGGTGTTGATATAGGGAACAGAATGGCGGAATCCCTGGACCAGTTCGGTTCTGCGTTCCTTAACCATGACACAACCCTTAATGAATGTTTATTCGTTATTTATGTATTTTTATTCGATTGTGGCCGCGTGTGCAAGCCAAAATTTTCTCCGACACACAGAAAATAATAAGTAATCCGTGCGTTAACGTATGATTGTTTACCCTTTTATAGATGACAGTTTATGCGTCATTCGTTAAAGTTTTCGGTCAATTTGGGCGTTTTGTTCATCAATCAGATTTCTTGCTCGGGAGAAGCATGTCGGGATCCAATTCAGCAATAAGCCGCCGCCGCCTGTTAAAAGGGGCCGGGGCGATGTGGTTGCTTAGCGTCAGCCAGGTGGGTCTTGCCGCCACAAGCCAGGTAGTCGCGGTGCGCGTCTGGCCGTCGTCGACCTATACGCGCGTGACGGTCGAGTCCAACCGCGTGCTGAAATACAAACAATTTGCCCTCAGCAATCCTGAACGTGTGGTGGTTGATCTCGAAGGTGTGAATCTCAACTCCGTGCTTAAAGGCATGGCGGCGCAGATCCGTGGCGACGATCCTTTTATCAAATCGGCGCGCGTCGGGCAGTTCGATCCGCAAACCGTGCGCATGGTGTTTGAGCTCAAGCAGAATGTGAAACCGCAGCTCTTTGCCCTTGCGCCTGTTGCCGCCTTTAAGGAGCGCCTGGTAATGGATCTCTATCCGGCGAATGCAACGGATATTCAGGATCCGCTCCTGGCGTTACTTGAAGATTACAACAAAGGCGATCTCCAGCGGCAGGTCCCACCTGCGCAAAGTGGTCCTAAGCCGGGCAGGGCGGGGCGCGATCGTCCGATTGTGATCATGCTCGATCCTGGCCACGGCGGAGAAGATTCCGGCGCCGTTGGGAAATATCACACCCGTGAAAAAGATGTGGTGCTGCAAATTGCCCGTCGTCTGAAGGCGTTAATCGACAAAGAGGGCAATATGCGCGCCTACATGACGCGCAACGAAGATGTCTTTATCCCGCTAAAGGTCCGCGTGGCGAAAGCGCAGAAGCAGCGCGCGGATCTGTTTGTCTCTATTCATGCGGACGCCTTCACCAGCCGCCAGCCGAGCGGATCGTCGGTGTTTGCCCTGTCAACGAAAGGGGCGACCAGTACCGCCGCGAGATACCTGGCGGACACGCAGAACGCCTCGGATTTAATCGGTGGCGTGAGCAAAAGCGGGGATCGTTATGTCGACCATACGCTGTTTGATATGGTGCAGTCGCTGACCATTACCGACAGTCTGAAGTTTGGTAAAGCGGTGCTGGGCAAACTGGGCCGGGTCAACAAGCTGCACAAAAACAGCGTCGAGCAGGCCGGATTTGCGGTACTGAAAGCGCCAGATATTCCGTCCATTCTGGTCGAAACCGCGTTTATCAGTAACGTGCAAGAGGAACGCAAGCTCAAGACGGCTAAATTCCAGCAGGAAGTGGCGGAGTCGATTCTGGCGGGTATTCGGGCCTATTTCTCAGACGGGGAAACGCTGGCGCGGCGGGGATAGGGTATTACGCCGGGTATCTCGCCCGGCACTTTCACAAACGGCAGATACAAAAAAACACCCTTAAGGGTGTTTATTGTTTTAAGAAGTGTTGGTTGCGGGGGCCGGATTTGAACCGACGACCTTCGGGTTATGAGCCCGACGAGCTACCAGGCTGCTCCACCCCGCGTCCGTCTTTCTACACTTGTAGAAACTTACTTCTTCAAATTTGATTGGTTGCGGGGGCCGGATTTGAACCGACGACCTTCGGGTTATGAGCCCGACGAGCTACCAGGCTGCTCCACCCCGCGTCCGTCTTTCTACAGTCGTAGAAGATACTGCATCAAATTTTAATTGGTTGCGGGGGCCGGATTTGAACCGACGACCTTCGGGTTATGAGCCCGACGAGCTACCAGGCTGCTCCACCCCGCGTCCGTGGAAGCGCACTATACTCGGATAGGTTTGTGATGCAACCCCTTTTTCGCATAATTCATTATTTTGTATGCAAAATGAACGGGAATAGCCACTTTGGCCTATTTTTTGTCCAGAATTTGCCAAAGGGAAGGCGATCGCATTTCATTACCACGGTGGGTTTGTTATCTTCATCACGCGGAATTGGGCAACTAAAAGACGAGATATAATGAAAGGACGTTGGGTGAAGTATCTGATGACAGGCGCAATGGTAGCGATTCTTGCGGCCTGCTCTTCCAAACCGACCGATCGCGGTCAACAGTATAAAGACGGGAAGTTATCCCAGCCTTTCTCTTTAGTTAACCAGCCAGATGCCGTGGGTGCTCCAATCAATGCCGGGGATTTCTCCGAGCAGGTGTACCAGATCCGCAAAGCGTCGCCGCGCCTGTATGGCTCACAGAACAACGTTTATAGTGCAGTGCAGGACTGGCTGCGTGCTGGCGGTGATACGCGCAATATGCGCCAGTTTGGTATTGACGCGTGGCAGATGGAAGGGGCGGATAACTACGGTAACGTTCAGTTTACCGGCTACTACACCCCGGTTGTCCAGGCACGACACACGCGTCAGGGCGAATTCCAATATCCGATTTACCGCATGCCGCCAAAACGCGGTCGTCTCCCGTCCCGCGCTGAAATCTATGCCGGTGCGCTTAGCGAAAATTACGTGCTGGCCTACAGCAACTCGCTGATGGATAACTTCATCATGGACGTGCAGGGCAGCGGCTATATTGATTTTGGCGACGGCTCGCCGCTGAACTTCTTTAGCTATGCCGGGAAAAACGGCCATGCCTATCGCAGCATCGGTAAGGTGCTCATCGACCGTGGTGAAGTGAAACGAGAAGATATGTCGATGCAGGCGATCCGCGAGTGGGGCGAAAAACACAGCGAAGCGGAAGTGCGTGAGCTGCTTGAGCAGAATCCATCGTTTGTCTTCTTCAAACCGCAGAACTTTGCGCCGGTGAAAGGGGCGAGCGCCGTCCCGCTGATTGGCCGCGCTTCTGTGGCATCGGATCGTTCGATTATCCCGGCGGGTACCACGCTGCTGGCGGAAGTCCCTCTCCTCGACAACAACGGCAAATTCAACGGCAAGTATGAATTACGCCTGATGGTGGCGCTGGACGTGGGCGGGGCGATTAAAGGTCAGCACTTCGATATTTACCAGGGCATCGGCCCGGATGCCGGCCACCGTGCAGGCTGGTATAACCACTACGGGCGCGTGTGGGTGCTGAAGACAGCGCCGGGTACCGGGAACGTATTTAGCGGCTGAGTGTGGTATTCTGAGCGCAAGACGGATTACGGTTCAGGGTGAGGAATACCTCACCCTTTTTACATCTGAGGTTTTATGTCTGTGGTAATCAGCGATGCCTGGCGCCAGCGTTTCGGCGGCACGGCACGGTTATACGGTGAAAAAGCCCTGCAACTGTTCGCGGATGCGCATGTCTGCGTGGTGGGCATTGGTGGCGTGGGTTCGTGGGCGGCAGAAGCGCTGGCGAGAACCGGCATTGGCGCAATTACGTTGATTGATATGGATGACGTCTGCGTCACTAACACTAACCGTCAGATCCACGCCCTGCGTGATAACGTCGGTCTGGCGAAGTCCGAGGTGATGGCGGAGCGTATTCGTCTCATCAACCCGGAGTGCCGCGTAACGGTGATTGACGACTTTGTGACGGCAGATAACGTCGCGGAGTACATGAGCAAAGGCTACAGCTATGTGATTGACGCCATCGACAGCGTGCGGCCAAAAGCGGCGCTGATCGCTTACTGTCGTCGTTACAAGGTGCCGCTGGTGACAACGGGCGGCGCGGGTGGACAAATTGATCCGACGCAGATCCAGGTGGCAGATCTGGCGAAAACCATTCAGGATCCACTGGCTGCTAAGCTGCGCGAGCGCTTAAAAAGCGACTTCAACGTGGTGAAGAACAGTAAAGGCAAGCTGGGCGTGGACTGTGTGTTCTCGACAGAAGCGCTGGTTTATCCGCAGGCGGATGGTTCGGTCTGTGCAATGAAAAGCACAGCGGAAGGGCCAAAGCGGATGGATTGTGCCTCAGGGTTTGGAGCGGCCACCATGGTGACCGCCTCCTTCGGCTTTGTGGCGGTCTCTCACGCCCTGAAGAAGATGATGGCGAAGGCGGAACGTCAGGCCTGAGCCTGACGGGCGGCATCCAGCACCGCGTCGTTTAGCGCAATCAGTCCCTGACCGCGCGAGGCGCTAAGCTGCGTGCGAAGTCCCAGCTCATCAAACAGCGCCAGCGGAGAATGCGCCAGCAGCTCTGCGGCGCTTTTCCCTTCGATTGCGGTCAACAGCACCGCCAGCAGACCGCGAACAATGCGTCCCTCGCTGTCGCCGAAGAAATGCAGTTTCTCACCGGATATGCTAAACCCAAGCCAGACGCGGTTCTCGCAGCCAGCTATCTCCTTCGCCTGTGATTTCAGTTCGTCTGACAGCGTGGGCAACTGTTTGCCCAGCAGGATCAGCTGACGATATTTATCTTCCCACTGCGTGAGCGGGGCGAAGGTCTGTTTTAACGTCTCTTCAGTGATAACGGTGCCGAACGGATGCCCGGCTAAGGCTGAACTTGTCATTAATCCACCAGTAATTCCAGGGCGCGGTCGACGGCGGAAACCAGCGCGTCGACGTCGCTTTTTGTGTTGTACGGTGCAAACGAGGCGCGCAGGGTGCCGCTCACGCCCATGGCTGCCAGCAGCGGCTGGGCGCAGTGCTGTCCGGCACGCAGGGCAATGCCGTACCCGGCAAGCAGCGTCACCATGTCGCTATGGTGTACGCCCGCGAAGTCAAAGGCGAGCAGGCTGGAGTCCTGTACGCGGAACGAGCGAAACCCCGGGCGTTTTTTAAGCTCTTCTTCCGCCAGCGTCGCCAGGCCCCGGCTCCAGCTTTCAGCCTGAACCACGTCCGTTTCTGTAAGCCATTCGAGCGCCGCGCTCAGGCCGATAACCCCGGCCACGTTCGGCGTACCGGCTTCCAGGCGGTAAGGTACATCCTGAGTTTTAAAGCCGTCGAAGGTGACTTCGGTAATCATCTTGCCGCCGCCGAGCCACGGCGTCATCCGGGCCAGCAGTTCAGGTTTGCCGTACAGCGCGCCGATACCGGTTGGCCCGTACAATTTATGCCCTGAGAAGGCATAGAAGTCGATATCCAGCGCCTGAACGTCAGCCGGAAAATGCACCACACCCTGCGCACCGTCGACCATTACCACCACGCCGCTGGCATGGGCAATCTCAATGGCGCGCGCCAGATCCGGACAGCCGCCGGTGACGTTGGACATCTGCCCCAGCGCCAGAATACGGCTGCGCGGCGTAATCAGCTCAGGCAGACGCGCCACGTCAGGCAGGAAGTCTGTACCCAACGGGAGTTTTACAACCCGTGCCCCGGTTTGTTCGGCCACCATCAGCCAGGGCACCAGGTTGGCGTGGTGTTCCGCCTCGCTGACGATGATCTCATCCCCGGGCTGCAACAGCGGACGCGCGTAACATTGCGCCACCATGTTAATGGCCTCGGTAGTGCCCCGCGTCCAGACGATGTTCTTACCGCTGTCAGCATTGATCAGGCGCGCGACCTGATCCCGTGCGGCTTCGTATTGCGCCGTTAAGCGCTGCGCGTCGGCATACTGGCTGCGGTGCACGTTCCCGGCGCTCAGGCTGTAAAACTGGCGGGTCGCCTCAATCACCGCCTGCGGCTTAAGGGCCGTGGCGGCGCTATCAAGATAAATGCCGGCATCGGCCAGTGCAGGAAACTGTGCGCGAAACTGCGCAGGACTGAAAGCGTTCATGGAATTCCTCATATCGATTCTACGATCGTCGCGCAAATTCATCGGCAGGGCAAGGAAGTTGATATCTATCAGATTTGTCTGCTTATCCTGGCGAGTCTGAAAAAGCAGGTTATGCTAAATAGTGTTAGGCGGATGTTTTAGCCTGTTATAAATCGAGGTTTGAATAGCATTAATTGCTAAAGGAGAATAATCATGAAAAAGACAGCTGCAATCATTTCTGCCTGTGCGTTGACCTTTGCCCTGAGCGCATGTTCTGGTAATAACTACGTAATGCATACCAACGATGGTCGATCTATCGTCTCTGAAGGGAAACCGACAACCGATAATGATACCGGGATGATTTCATACAAAGATGCTAACGGGAACAAACAGCAGATCAATCGCAGTGACGTGAAAGAGATGAAGGAAATCGAGCATTAACAGTTAGATAAGCGAAAAAAAAGCACCGCAAGTTGGCGGTGCTACATTAATCACTATGGACAGACAGGGTAAATGTACAGGAAGTGAAAAATTGGTAGCGTTGCTACCGTGGTCTGAATCGCAGACCAATTGCAAACACAACAACACAACATCACAACCGTAAGCCAAAAGCCCTTCAGAACACGCATTCCAAAAAAAGCTTTTCGTTCCGGCTCAGGAAGTGCCGCCACTATAGGTATTTGCTGGTAGTTCCTCAACGGACAAATTATAATGGCTCAGATAAAAAAAACTAATAGGTTAAACGTTGTTTCCTATATGTTAAATTTCGTTAACATCTAAGCCAGATAACCATGTCCAAGCGATTGCCACCCCTAAATGCATTACGTGTTTTTGATGCAGCAGCACGCCACCTCAGCTTCACCCGCGCAGCCGATGAGCTTTTTGTGACACAGGCCGCAGTAAGTCATCAAATCAAGTCTCTGGAGGATTTTCTGGGGCTTAAGCTGTTCCGTCGCCGCAACCGTTCGTTGCTGTTGACCGAAGAAGGGCAGAGCTATTTTCAGGATATTAAAGAGATTTTCTCCCAGCTGACGGAAGCCACCCGTAAGCTTCAGGCACGGAGCGCAAAAGGTGCCCTGACTGTGAGTTTATTGCCCAGTTTTGCCATTCAGTGGCTGGTGCCGCGACTCTCAAGCTTTAACTCAACTTATCCGGGAATCGATGTCCGAATCCAGGCGGTGGACCGTCAGGAAGACAAGCTTGCAGACGATGTGGATGTGGCGATTTTTTACGGTCGCGGTAACTGGCCGGGCTTGCGTGTTGAAAAATTATACGCAGAATATCTGCTGCCGGTCTGTTCACCGCTGCTGCTGACGGGGGAGAAAGCGCTCAAAACGCCCGCCGATCTGGCGCAACACACGCTTTTGCACGATGCGTCGCGTCGCGACTGGCAAACTTATACCCGCCAGTTAGGTCTTAATCATATAAACGTGCAGCAGGGGCCCATTTTTAGCCACAGCGCGATGGTGTTACAGGCTGCCATTCACGGGCAGGGCGTGGCATTAGCGAATAACGTCATGGCGCAGTCCGAAATTGAGGCAGGCCGTCTGGTTTGCCCATTTAACGATGTACTGGTCAGCAAGAATGCATTTTATCTGGTTTGTCATGACAGTCAGGCAGAACTGGGTAAAATAGCCGCTTTCCGGCAGTGGATACTGGCGAAAGCGGCAAGCGAGCAAGAAAAATTCCGCTTCAGGTATGAACAATAACGTTTGTGTGCCGGGCACGCATTAATTCAGGACTTAAACATGACCAGCCGATTCATGCTGATTTTCGCCGCGGTGAGTGGCTTTATTTTTGTAGCTCTGG
Organism: Enterobacter sp. CCUG 70166; assembly: GCF_020224095.1. Taxonomy (NCBI): domain Bacteria; kingdom Pseudomonadati; phylum Pseudomonadota; class Gammaproteobacteria; order Enterobacterales; family Enterobacteriaceae; genus Enterobacter; species Enterobacter sp. CCUG 70166. The sequence goes on along the minus strand of NZ_NRIQ01000027.1, from coordinate 103,792 downwards.
GCGCGTTTGGCGCGCATGTCTTAAGCAAGTCTTTGGGCGTTGTGGAGATGGGCTGGATCCAGACCGGCCTTGAATATCAGGCGTTCCACACGCTGGCAATTTTTGGGCTGGCGGTGGCGATGCAGCGCCGTATCAGCATTTGGTTTTACTGGAGCAGCGTCTTTCTGGCGCTGGGTACCGTACTGTTCAGCGGCAGTCTCTACTGTCTGGCGCTGTCGCATTTACGCCTGTGGGCGTTTGTTACACCTGTCGGCGGCGTCAGCTTCCTGGCGGGTTGGGTTTTAATGTTTATCGGAGCTATCCGTCTGAAACGCAAGGGCGTTGTTCATGAATAAGGTTGTTTTATATTGTCGCCCGGGGTTTGAGAAAGAGTGCGCCGCGGAAATCACCGATAAAGCGGCGAAGCGTGAAGTCTTCGGATTCGCTCGCGTCAAAGAGAACGCGGGCTATGTGGTATTTGAATGCTATCAGCCTGATGATGCCGACAAGCTGGCGCGCGAACTGCCGTTCAGCTCGCTGATTTTCGCCCGTCAGATGTTTGTCGCGGGCGAACTGCTGAAAGATCTTCCGCCGGAGGATCGCATCACGCCGATTGTTGGCCTGTTGCAGGGCGTGGTGGAGAAGGGCGGCGATTTGCGCGTGGAAGTGGCTGACACCAATGAAAGCAAAGAGCTGATGAAGTTCTGCCGTAAGTTTACCGTGCCGCTCCGCGCGGCACTGCGTGATGCGGGTGTGCTGACAAACTACGAAACGCCAAAGCGTCCAGTCGTGCATATCTTCTTTATTGCGCCAGGATGTTGCTACACCGGCTACTCGTATACCACCAATAACTCGCCGTTCTTTATGGGGATCCCGCGTCTGCGCTTCCCGTCAGACGCGCCGAGCCGTTCAACCCTGAAGCTGGAAGAGGCGTTCCACGTCTTTATCCCGGCGGACGAGTGGGACGAACGTCTGGCAAACGGCATGTATGCCGTCGATCTTGGCGCGTGCCCGGGCGGCTGGACCTATCAGCTGGTGAAACGCAACATGTGGGTTTCGTCTGTGGATAACGGCCCGATGGCGCAAAGCCTGATGGACACCGGGCAGGTCACCTGGCTGCGTGAAGATGGTTTCCGCTACCGTCCTACCCGTAACAACATCTCCTGGATGGTGTGCGACATGGTAGAAAAACCGGCGAAAGTCGCGGCGCTGATGGCCTCCTGGCTGGTGAACGGCTGGTGTCGTGAGACGATTTTCAACCTCAAGCTGCCGATGAAAAAGCGTTACGAAGAGGTGTCGCAGAACCTGGCTTATATTCAGCAGCAACTGGACGAACACGGGATTAACGCGGAAATCCAGGCGCGTCAGCTGTATCACGACCGTGAAGAAGTGACGGTGCATATCCGTCGCTGGTGGGCGGCCGTGGGTGGGCGTCGCGACGAGCGATAACGTTTGTAACGCCCGGTGGCGCTGCGCTTACCGGGCCTACAAAATCGTGTAGTTGTTTTAACGTTCTAACCTTAACTGCTGTAAATTCCCGTCCAGCTGTAAATCCGTCTGTAGCGTTGCGATTTCCCGGCAGATAAACGCCATCTCTTTATTCGCCTCCAGCTTCTTGCGCCATTTTTCCGGCACTTCCTCAAGCCTTGCGTAAATCCCTTCCAGATTCTGAAACTCCGTCAGCAGCTGTGCGGCACTTTTGGGTCCAATACCGGCGACACCCGGCACTCTGGAGCTGCTGATCCCCGCCAGCCCCCAGTAATCCGGCAATTGCTCAGGCGATACGCCAAACTCGCTGGCAATAAATGGCGCGTCCAGCCAGCGTTTCTGGAAGTAGTCGCGGATGCGGACCGTTGGAGAGAGCAGCTGGCAGTAGCCTTTGTCGGTTGAAACGATAGTCGCCTGATGCCCGGCGCTCGCGACTTTAACCGCCAGCGTTGCGGCTAAATCGTCAGCCTCATTACCGTGTGCGCCCCAGCACGGAACGCCGCGCTGTTCAAAGGCCGCGCGTATAACGGGCATTTCGGCGTGCAGATCGTCCGGCATCGGCGCACGCCCGGCTTTGTAGTCCGGCAGGCGCTGGTGCCGCCAGCCGGTATTGCGTGCTTCATCGTCGAATACGGCAACAGCGTGGGTGGGTTCGCTATGGCGAATGAGCTGCTCCAGCGCGTGTAAACAGGTGTCCTTGCAGGGGGTGCCCTGTACCGCGTGAATACGGCGAATCAGGTTAAGTGCATCGACGATAAGCAAATGAACGGCCACAGATAATCTCCCTTCTGTCTAATGGGGGAAGGGTAACACTGAGCGCAGCATGAAACTATGAATGGTGGGGAAAACAGGAAGAAGCCTCGCAAAACGAGGCTTCCTGAGAGGCTTAATCGCAGGTAACGATCTTCATCGCCAGGCCACCGCGGGAGGTTTCGCGGTATTTGGCGTTCATATCTTTACCGGTTTCGTACATGGTTTCGATAACCTTGTCGAGACACACGCGCGGTTCGCTGGTGCGGCGCAGCGCCATACGGGCCGCGTTCACCGCTTTCACAGAGGCGATGGCGTTACGCTCGATGCATGGCACCTGGACCTGACCGCCGACCGGATCGCAGGTCAGCCCCAGGTTATGTTCCATGCCGATTTCCGCCGCAATACAAACCTGCGCAGGACTTGCGCCCAGCAATTCGGCCAGACCCGCCGCCGCCATAGAGCAGGCTACGCCCACTTCACCCTGACAGCCCACTTCCGCGCCGGAAATCGAGGCGTTCATCTTGTACAGTGAGCCAATCGCACTGGCGACCAGCATATACCGCGCGAGTGAGTTTGCATTCACTTCACGGATAAACTTGTCGTAATACGCCAGGACCGCCGGAACAATGCCGCACGCCCCGTTGGTTGGCGCGGTGACGACGCGGCCACCCGCGGCGTTCTCTTCGTTCACCGCCAGCGCGAACATATTGATCCAGTCGACAACGGCCATCGGGTCGGTGGTGGTTTTGTCGGTGCTGACCAGCATGCGGCGCAGCGCAGCCGCACGACGTGGAACACGCAGTTTCCCCGGCAGCACGCCTTCGGTGGTGATCCCGCGCTCAATGCCGCTGCGCATCACTTCCCAGACGTTTGCGAAGTGCTGTTCCAGCTCCTCTTTGCTGTGCAGGGCCAGCTCGTTTTTCATCATCAGGCCGGAGAGAGAAAGGCCTGTCTCCTGGCAGTGACGCTGTAAATCGGCCGCGTTTTTGTACGGGTACGGCACCTCAACGGCGGAGCCGTTGGTTTGACCAAAATGGTCTTCGTCGACGATAAACCCGCCGCCGATGGAGTAATACGTCTGGCTGTAAACCGCTTTATCGCCGACCAGCGCGGTAATGCGCATGCCGTTTTCGTGCAGCGACAGGTTATCCGCATGGAAATTCATGCAGTGGTCAACCGGAAATTCAACTTCGTGCTCGCCGTTGGCCAGCAGCAAACGACCATGGGTGTTCACGTCCTGGATAAAGCCAGGAATGGAGTCAATATCAACGGTATCCGGCAGGTTACCCGCCAGCCCCATGATAATGGCAATATCGGTATGGTGGCCTTTACCGGTCAGGGAAAGGGAACCGTATACATCGACAACCACGCGGGTGATGTCGTGCAAAATGCCGCGTGCAATCAAGTCATCCGTGAATTGTTTACCGGCTTTCATTGGTCCGACGGTGTGAGAGCTGGAAGGACCAATACCGATTTTGAAGATATCGAATACGCTAATCATGATGCGTCCATTGCTTCAGTCAGAGGGGAGGAGTGCGCCATCCGAAGACGGCGCAGGAGGTATTAGCTGAACAGCGAGTAGAAAATAGCGGAGATGGCAATCAGACCCATCACAACAACGAACACGTTGCTGATATGGCCGCTGTATTTACGCATCGCTGGCACTTTCTGAATCGCGTACATCGGCATCAGGAACAGAATCATCGCGATAATCGGGCCGCCCAGGGTTTCAATCATGCCCAGAATGCTTGGGTTCAGGGTGGCTACCGCCCAGGTGGTCACCAGCATGAACAGCGCGGTGATTTTGTTCAGACGGTTGATTTCAATGCTCTTGCCTTTACCGCGCAGAGATTTAATCACCATACCGTTGAAGCCTTCACGTGCGCCCAGGTAGTGGCCCAGGAAGGATTTGGTGATGGCGATAATCGCGATGATCGGTGCCATCCACGCAATCAGCGGTGCGTTAAAGTGGTTTGCCAGGTAGGACAGAATAGAGATGTTCTGCTCTTTCGCCGCCGCCAGATCCGCCGGGGAGAGGCTCAGCACGCAGCTGAACACGAAGAACATAACTGTCAGTACCATCATGATGTGTGCGCGAGCCAGGATGCTGGAGCACTTCTTCTCTGCACCATTGCCGTACTCTTCACGCTTCGCCACCGCGAAGGAGGAGATGATTGGTGAGTGGTTGAAGGAGAACACCATTACCGGGATCGCCAGCCACAGGGTCAGTAGCAGGCCGTTACCGGTTGCGGATGCGCTGCTCAGAGACAGAGTTTCCAGCGCAGCGCCGTTCCACTGTGGGATCAGGTACAGCGCCAGCACCATCAGGGCTGCAACAAACGGGAATACCAGCACGCTCATCGCTTTGACAATCATCTGCTCGCCAAAGCGCACGATGGTCATCATACCGACGATCAGGATCAGGGACAGGATCGCACGCGGCGGCGGGGTCATCTGCAGCTGGTGCATCATGAAGCTTTCAACGGTGTTGGTGATAGCAACGCTATACACCAGCAGAATCGGGTAAATCGCGAAGAAGTAGAGCAGGGTAATCAGCTTACCTGCGCCGACGCCGAAGTGTTCTTCAACGACTTCAGTAATGTCTTCGCCCGGGTTTTTACCGGACAGCACGAAGCGGGTCAGGCCGCGGTGTGCAAAGAAGGTCATCGGAAAGGCGATGATGGCCATGATGATCAGCGGGATCAGACCGCCGACACCTGCGTTGATAGGAAGGAACAGTACACCAGCGCCGATTGCCGTGCCGTACAGGCCAAGCATCCACATGGTATCCGTTTTGCGCCAACCGCTTCGGGATTCAATCGAAGCAACGGTGCTGGTTTGAGTGGTTTCCATCTGTATCTCCTGGAGGAAGCAAATTGTCAGGTTTTTAGTCAAATCCGATGAAAAAGTGCCTGACGGTAATATGAAATTCGTTCAGTGACGGTTTTTTAATAATTTTTGCCCGTAACTATTGGCGGGCGGAAAGATACATTCTCGTTATGAATCTATCAGTGATCGCGATCCCAAATGCAATAATCCACTTATGATGTGGGCATATTTAGACCATTTATCTGTTAAAAAAACATCAAAGAGGATTTACGGGCGCGAAGGCTACCATTAACGACATGTTTTCGAAAAGGCTGACCCGCGAGATAGGTGTCTTTCGCTGTAAAGAAATAGGATTTTAGGATTTTCTGGCAGGTAATTTCGATTAAGGCTGATTATTTACGGTTTCAAAAACGAGGTAATCGTTTGCGCGGGCGCCAGATTTGTTAATAACATTGAAGATCGCTATGAATTACATCACTAATAAAAAAGCCGGATGACAATCCGGCTTGAGAGGAGGGAAAGGACGCTTTATTTGATGATTTCGTAACAGGGAATATAGGCAGAACCCGGAAGTTTCATGCGGTGCTGAGCTACAAAGCCCTGCAGCATGTCATCCATGCGGCGCATCATTTCCGGGTCACCGTGGATTTTATACGGCCCGAACTCCTCAATCGCGCGGATCCCCACCTCCTTCACGTTCCCCGCCACGATGCCAGAGAAGGCGCGACGCAGGTCAGCTGCCAGTACTTCCACCGGCTGATCCGGATAGAGTTTGAGGTTCGCCATGTTCTCATGCGACGGCTCGAAGGGGATCTGGAGATCCGGTGCGATACGGATGGACCAGTTAAAGCTGTAGGCATCCCCGGTATCACGACGGTTCTCTTTCACCAGCGGCATCGCTTTTTTCATCTGACGGGCCACTTCTGCGGCATCGTCAATAATAATGCGGTAGTGACGGCGCGCGTCTTCCCCCAGCGTATGCACGATAAATTCGTCCAGCACGCGGAAGTAGTCGGCGCTCTCTTTCGGGCCGGTCAGGATCAGCGGCAGAACCTGATTTTTGTTGGCCGGGTTCATCAGGATCCCGAGCAGATAAAGCAGTTCTTCCGCCGTACCTACGCCGCCCGGGAAGATGATAATGCCGTGCGCGATACGGACAAACGCCTCAAGACGTTTTTCGATATCCGGCATAATAATCAGTTCGTTAACTAGCGGGTTAGGCGGCTCAGCGGCGATGATTGACGGCTCGGTCATGCCGATAAAACGGCCTTCTTTATAGCGTTGCTGCGCGTGTCCTACTGCCGCGCCTTTCATCGGCGCTTCCATCGCGCCAGGACCGCAGCCGGTACAGATGTTCAGCTCGCGCAGGCCGAGCTGATTACCCACGCGGCGGGCGTACAGGTATTCGGTTTCGTTAATAGAGTGACCACCCCAGCAGACGACCATGTTCGGCGCTTCGCCAACGTGCAGGGCGCGGGCGTTACGCAGAATGGAGAAAACCAGGTTGGTGATATGAACGGAGCTTTCCAGATCGAGATGCTGGAAACGACCAGCGTTGCTGATCTGTCCGTTAACAAACAGGATGTCGCGCAGCACGGCAAAAAGGTTGGCCTGAAGTGAGCGAATAATACGCCCATCGACAAACGCCTCTTCCGGCGGGTTGATCACTTCCAGCTTCACCCCGCGCTCGCGGCGCAGCACATTGATATCAAAACTTTCGAAGCGGGACAGCAGCTCTTTACTGTTGTCGGTCAGGCTTCCGGAGTTCAGTACAGCAAGTGAACAGTTACGAAACAGTTGATACAGGTCGCTACTGGCGGTGCGTTTAAGCATGTCCACTTCCAGTTGCGACAACATATCCATAGAGCCAAGCGGGCTAATATGTGTAATCAAGTGAGCTCCTTATGGGACGATTATCGTCTTTCCCTGTTGATTACAATAGCCCTGGCTTATGACGTTTCACAACACTTCGGGCGGAATACCGCCCGCATATTGTGAAAATATTTATCTTACTGGCGCACCAGCCGTCCGGTGGCAGGCACAAAATCGGTATTGGTGCGCCATGGGTTAATGTCCAGGCCGCCGCGACGGGTATAGCGGGCATAAACGCTCAGCTTTTCGGGCTGGCAGAAACGCTGTATGTCATTGAAGATGCGTTCCACGCACTGCTCGTGGAATTCGTTGTGATGACGGAATGACACCAGGTAACGAAGCAGCTTTTCCCGGTCAATCTGCGGGCCGCGATACTGGATCTGTACCGAGCCCCAGTCCGGCTGATGGGTGATAAGGCAGTTGGATTTCAGCAGATGGCTGACCAGCGTTTCGTCGACCACTTTTCCGCCCGCCGCGTTTTCCAGATAGTCGGTGCTAAATTCGTAGCTCTCCACATCAATGTCCTGATCGTCGATGCAGGTGCCGTGGAAATGGGCGATGGGCTGACCTTCCAGCTCATGCAGACGGTATAACGAGACGGTTACGTTCCCCTGCGCGCACGCGCTTAAATCACGTTCAAGCGTCTGTTGTACCTCGTCCCAGCTGTTAAATTTGGTCTGGTTAAAGCTGTTGAGATAGAGCTTAAAGCTCTTGGATTCGACCAGGTTTACGCTGGCGTAATCCAGCTCGACATGGCCCACGGCCACCTGCGGCAGACCGCGCGCATTCAGCCAGGAGAGTTCGTACAGCGTCCAGATGTCGCCGCCGACGAACGGCAGCGCGTCGGCATGAAGGCCAAGCGGATCGCGGTTCAGGCTGCGCGGCACACCCTGAAGCAGGCTTGCGTCGTAGGTGTCGCGGTAATCGGTCGTTTTACCCAGCGTTAAGCCCGTTAACGCCTGATGATTTTCGTAAGACATGTTTCATAGCCACTTTACAGGTACACTTAGGGGCTGAGTTTATCCTGTCTTACAAGAAGAGAGAAATCGGTGGATATCGAAACTGCAAATGCCCTGACGTCCTTCACGACCCGCTATTGCGATGCCTGGCATGAAAAGCGGGGGACGTGGCCGCAAAGTACTGACTTATATGGCGTGCCGTCACCGTGCATTATCGCTTCGCAGGATGATTACGTTATCTGGCAACCGAAACCGTTCACGGGCGAGCAGAATGTAAATGCGGTTGAACGCGCCATGGACATTGTGATACAACCTGCGCTTCATGCAATTTATACCACGCAGTTTGCCGGGGATATGACTGCATGTTTTGCAGGACAGCCGCTGACGCTGCTGCAAACCTGGAGCGAAGACGATCTTCAACGCGTTCAGGAAAACCTCATTGGTCACCTGGTCACGCAAAAACGCCTTAAGCTCTCCCCGACTCTCTTTATTGCGACGCTCGACAGTGAACTGGACGTCATTTCAGTCTGCAACCTGTCTGGCGAGGTCATTAAAGAGACGCTCGGCACCCGCAATCGCGACGTTCTCGCGCCTTCTCTTGCGGATTTTCTTACCCGACTTGAGCCGCTTCTGTAATCCATGATGCTACTGGACGTGTGAGAGATCTCTTACACGCACTGTGAGACATCGCCGAAACAATTAGCATTGTCTTAGAGATTTCAGATTAATATTAGTTTCCCTTTCAACAGGTTAGCGATTTCCTGAAACGATTATCCCCGTTTCGCCAGGCTTACCTTGCTCACAGTGTGGGTTGTAAGACGAGGCAGAATAGCGGATTCTATCTGTGTCGACAGGATGCCGACGCGAGAAACGAACATCAGGATGATGGCGTTTCTCACCAGGAACACGTCAGGACGACGCCGCAGGAAGGCTTCAGGATGAAGCAAAGTGGATCACGCAGGATGCGTAAGGGACACCTCCAGGAAGGAGAACGTGAGCCGGTCAGGATGGTCGGTGGGTCAGGATGGCCAGGACGTTTCAGGACGAAACCTACACGTCAGGATGATGTGAGCAGGAAGCAAAAGGTAAAGGGATGACCAGGCCTTCGGGCATCAGGAAAAGTTGTCACGGATGAGCAGGGAGCACGTATTGTAGCTGGAATGCTGCGAAACGAACCGGGAGCACTGTTTTTACAGTGCTCCCTTTTTTTATTTCTGTCTTCCGCAATGCTATGCTTCGCGCCATTCCGTTTTTCAGTTGAGGTTACTATGACGCATCACGATAGCGTTCGTGCGCAGTTGCACGCCATCGAAGCCCTTATGCGCCAGCATCAGCTGTGGCAGGAAAGTGCGCCGCAGCCAGACGCGTTCGCCAGCACCCAGCCGTTTTGTCTGGATACGCTGTCTCCATTCGAATGGCTCCAGTGGGTATTAATTCCGCGCATGCACGCGCTGCTGGAAGGGGGACACGCGTTGCCCCAGGCGTTTGCCGTCTCTCCCTATTACGAAATGGCGCTGGAGGCGACCCACCCGGCGCGCGACGTTATGTTGGTTGAGCTGGAAAAGCTGGATGGGCTTTTCGCCGGTGACGATGCATGACGCTTGAGATCCTGTATCAGGATGAGTGGCTGGTGGCGGTGAATAAACCGTCCGGCTGGCTGGTACACCGAAGCTGGCTCGATCGCGATGAGAAAGTGGTTGTTATGCAAACCGTGCGCGACCAAATCGGTCAGCACGTCTTTACTGCCCACCGTCTGGATCGGCCAACCTCTGGCGTTCTGCTGATGGGGCTTTCCAGTGAGGCCGGGCGCCTGCTGTCGCAGCAGTTTGAACAGCACCAGATCCAGAAGCGCTACCACGCCATTGTGCGCGGCTGGCTGACGGATTCCGCCACGCTGGATTATCCGCTGGTGGAGGAACTGGATAAAATCGCCGATAAATTTGCCCGCGAAGATAAAGGTCCGCAGCCTGCGGTGACCGACTATCGCGGTATGGCGACCACAGAACTGCCGGTGGCGACCAGCAAATTTCCCACTACGCGATACAGTCTGGTTGAGCTTTTGCCCAAAACCGGGCGCAAGCACCAGCTTCGCCGCCACCTTGCACATCTGCGCCACCCAATTATCGGCGACAGCAAGCACGGCGATCTGCGGCAGAACCGCAGCGCGGCAGAGCACTTTGGCTGTAACCGACTGATGCTGCACGCCAGCGAGCTAAGCCTGACGCACCCGTTTACCGGCGAACCGCTGACTATTCGCGCGGGGCTGGACGAGGTCTGGATGCAGGCGCTGTCACAGTTTGGCTGGCTGGGACAACTCCCCGAAAATGAAAGGGTTGAGTTTGCCGCAGGCAACGTTCAGGATGAACAGCAAGCGCAATAATTACGGGAGCAAAGCATGGCTGAAGTAGGTATTTTTGTCGGCACGATGTACGGCAACTCGCTGCTGGTTGCGGAGGAAGCAGAAGCAATCCTCGTCAATCAGGGCCATAAAGCAACGGTCTATGAAGACCCGGAGCTGGCGGACTGGGAAAAGTATAAAGATAAATACATTCTGGTGGTGACCTCCACCACCGGGCAGGGCGATCTCCCGGACAGCATCGCCCCGCTTTTCCAGGGCATTAAAGACCAGCTTGGCTATCAGCCAGATGTTCACTATGGCATCATCGCCCTCGGCGATAGCTCTTACGCCAATTTCTGCGGCGGCGGTAAGCAGTTCGACGCGCTGTTGCAGGAACAGCAAGCTCAGCGGGTCGGCGAGATGTTACTGATTGATGCTGGCGAGCACCCCGAACCGGAAAGCGAGTCAAATCCCTGGGTTGAACATTGGGCCACGCTCCTGAACTAACCCTGTACTATACGAGCTATAGGCCGGGTAGGGCGTAGCCGCCACCCGGCAACGAAGCTGCACCATATCCTCAATTCCGTGAAGTATCTTCCACCACTTTGGGCTTATGCCCCAAACCACGTTCCCCACGCCCGTCAATGTTGTGTTCCTGCACGGTGAGAGAACCGGTCACTCCTTCATATACTTTTCCCGTCACTATAAAACGGCTTCGGGCCGTACCAAAACCAAACACAAATCTCTCATTCTGATTACCCTACAGGTGCTGTACAGAATGAACCAGGCGAAAGCTATGTTTCAGGAGTGCAACAATGAGTACATTAAGCCACGCGGCGAGCAGCGCTGAGAAGCGCACCAACGCCCGATACTGGATAGTGGTGATGCTGTTTATCGTCACCTCTTTCAACTACGGCGACCGTGCCACGTTATCCATTGCCGGCTCTGAGATGGCAAAGGACATCGGACTTGATCCGGTGGGTATGGGTTATGTTTTCTCCGCATTTTCATGGGCCTACGTAATCGGCCAAATCCCTGGCGGCTGGCTGCTGGACCGCTTTGGCTCAAAACGGGTCTATTTCTGGTCCATTTTCATCTGGTCGATGTTTACCCTGTTACAGGGCTTCGTGGATATCTTCAGCGGCTTCGGCATTATCATTGCGCTCTTTACCCTCCGCTTCCTGGTGGGTTTAGCAGAAGCGCCATCTTTCCCGGGCAACAGCCGCATTGTGGCCGCCTGGTTCCCGGCGCAGGAGAGGGGAACGGCGGTAGCAATCTTTAACTCGGCGCAATACTTTGCGACGGTTATTTTCGCGCCAATTATGGGCTGGCTGACGCACGAAGTGGGCTGGTCGCACGTCTTCTTCTTCATGGGCGGGCTGGGGATCGTCATCAGCTTTATCTGGCTGAAAGTGATCCACGAACCAAACCAGCACCCGGGCGTGAACAAGAAAGAGCTGGACTACATTGCTGAAGGCGGGGCGCTGATCAACATGGATCAGAAAACCCAGAAAGCAAAAGTCCCGTTCAGCCAGAAATGGGGGCAGATCAAACAGCTCGTCGGCTCCCGGATGATGATCGGTATCTATCTCGGCCAGTACTGCATTAACGCCTTAACCTACTTCTTCATCACCTGGTTCCCGGTTTACCTGGTGCAGGCGCGCGGGATGTCGATTCTGAAGGCGGGTTTTGTCGCCTCTGTGCCAGCCATCTGCGGCTTCGTGGGCGGGGTGCTCGGCGGGGTCATCTCCGACTGGCTGATGCGTCGCACCGGTTCGCTGAATATTGCGCGTAAAACGCCAATCGTGCTCGGCATGCTGCTCTCCATGACCATGGTGTTCTGTAACTACGTCAGCGCGGAGTGGATGATTATCGGCTTTATGGCGATGGCCTTCTTCGGTAAAGGCATCGGCGCGCTGGGCTGGGCGGTGATGGCAGATACCGCGCCGAAAGAGATCAGCGGCCTGAGCGGCGGTCTGTTCAACATGTTTGGCAACATTTCCGGCATTGTCACCCCAATCGCTATCGGTTACATCGTCGGCACCACCGGCTCCTTCAATGGTGCGCTGATTTATGTAGGCGTCCATGCGCTGGTGGCGGTACTCAGTTACCTGGTGCTGGTGGGGGACATCAAACGAATCGAACTGAAACCTGTTGGGGAGCGCGGATGATGACAACGCAATCAAGCCCGATCGTGACGGAGATGAAAGTCATCCCGGTGGCGGGTCAGGACAGCATGCTGCTCAACATTGGCGGCGCGCATAACGCCTGGTTCACCCGCAACATCGTGGTGCTGACCGACAGTGCAGGGAATACCGGCGTCGGGGAAGCACCTGGCGGAGAGGTGATTTACCAGACGCTGGTCGACGCCATCCCGCAGGTGGTTGGGCAGGAGGTCGCCCGCCTGAACAAGGTGGTTCAGCGGGTGCATAAGGGCAACCAGTCGGCTGATTTTGATACCTTCGGCAAAGGCGCCTGGACGTTTGAACTGCGCGTTAACGCGGTGGCGGCGCTGGAGGCGGCTCTCCTTGATTTACTGGGCAAGGCGCTGAACGTGCCGGTCTGCGAACTGCTGGGGCCAGGCAAACAGCGTAATGCAGTAACGGTGCTGGGCTATCTGTTCTACGTTGGCGACCGGACGAAAACCGATCTGCCGTATCTGGAGCGCTCGCCGGGCAGCCACGCGTGGTATCACCTGCGTCATCAGGAAGCGCTCTCTGGCGAGGCGGTGGTACGCCTGGCAGAGGCGGCGCAGGATCGCTACGGCTTTAAAGACTTCAAGCTGAAAGGCGGCGTTCTGCCGGGCGAACAGGAGATTGACAGCGTGCGCGCGTTGAAAAAACGCTTCCCGGAGGCACGCATCACCGTCGATCCGAACGGCGCCTGGCGGCTGGATGAAGCTATCGCGCTGTGCAAAGGACTGGGCGACGTGCTGACCTACGCGGAAGATCCGTGCGGCGCCGAGCAGGGCTTTTCTGGCCGCGAGGTGATGGCCGAATTCCGCCGCGCTACCGGGCTGCCGGTTGCGACCAACATGATCGCCACTAACTGGCGCGAAATGGGCCACGCGGTGATGCTGAATGCGGTGGACATACCGCTGGCTGATCCGCACTTCTGGACCCTTTCCGGCGCGGTGCGCGTGGCGCAGCTGTGCGATGACTGGGGGCTCACCTGGGGCTGCCACTCCAATAACCATTTCGACATTTCGCTGGCGATGTTTACCCACGTTGGCGCGGCGGCGCCGGGTAACCCGACCGCCATCGATACGCACTGGATCTGGCAGGAAGGCGAAGCGCGCCTGACCAAAAATCCACTTGAAATCAAAAACGGCACCATTGCCGTACCGGATGCGCCGGGGCTGGGCGTGGAGCTTGACTGGGATCAGATCCACAAGGCGCATGAAGCGTATAAAAAACTGCCGGGCGGCGCGCGCAACGACGCAGGCCCGATGCAGTACCTTATCCCCGGCTGGACATTTGACCGTAAGCGCCCTGTATTTGGACGTCACTGATAAAAGGATCGAACGATGAGCACATTTTCTACCCCTGTAGTCACCTCCATGCAGATCATTCCTGTCGCGGGACATGACAGCATGCTGATGAACCTGAGCGGCGCCCATGCGCCGTTCTTCACCCGTAATATTGTGGTGATCAAGGACAACTCAGGGCATACCGGTGTCGGTGAAATCCCGGGCGGGGAGAAGATCCGTAAAACGCTGGAGGACGCCATTCCGCTGGTGGTGGGTAAAACGCTGGGCGAGTACAAAAATGTGCTGACCAGCGTGCGTACGACCTTTGCCGATCGTGATGCGGGTGGCCGTGGTCTGCAAACGTTTGATCTGCGTACCACTATCCATGTGGTCACGGGCATTGAAGCCGCGATGCTGGATCTGTTAGGCCAGCATCTGGGCGTCAATGTCGCCTCCCTGCTGGGCGACGGCCAACAGCGCAGCGAAGTGGAAATGCTCGGCTACCTGTTCTTTATCGGCAACCGCAAACTCACCCCGCTGCCGTACCAGAGCCAGCCGGACGAAAAATGCGACTGGTATCGTGTGCGTCACGATGAAGCGATGACCCCGGATGCGGTGGTGCGCCTGGCTGAAGCCGCGTACGAAAAATATGGCTTTAATGACTTCAAGCTGAAAGGCGGCGTACTGGCGGGTGAAGAAGAAGCTGAGGCGATTGCCGCGCTGGCGAAGCGCTTCCCGCAGGCGCGCGTCACGCTGGATCCGAACGGTGCCTGGTCGCTTGAAGAGGCGATCAAAATTGGTAAGCAGCTCAAAGGCGTGCTGGCCTACGCGGAAGATCCGTGCGGCGCAGAGCAGGGGTTCTCTGGACGTGAAGTGATGGCGGAGTTCCGTCGCGCCACCGGGCTGCCAACCGCCACCAACATGATCGCGACCGACTGGCGCCAGATGGGGCACACGCTCTCGCTGCAATCGGTGGATATTCCGCTGGCAGACCCGCACTTCTGGACGATGCAGGGCTCGGTTCGCGTGGCGCAGATGTGCCATGAGTTCGGCCTGACCTGGGGCTCGCACTCCAACAACCACTTCGACATCTCGCTGGCGATGTTCACCCACGTAGCGGCTGCTGCGCCGGGCAACATTACCGCTATCGACACCCACTGGATCTGGCAGGAGGGCAATCAGCGCCTGACCAAACAGCCGTTTGAGATCAAGGGGGGGATGGTGCAGGTTCCAGCTACGCCGGGGCTGGGCGTTGAACTGGATATGGATCAGGTCATGAAAGCGCACGAGCTTTACCAGAAACACGGGCTGGGTGCACGTGATGATGCGCTGGCGATGCAGTACCTGATCCCAGAGTGGTCATTCGACAATAAACGTCCGTGCATGGTACGATAAGCCAACTGGGACCGCTCCCATGAGCGGTCCCTTACGTGGTGTATGCTTAACGTAACTAACATGCGTAAGGATGGCTTATGAAAATTGTTATCGCTCCGGACTCGTATAAGGAAAGCTTGAGCGCGCTGGAGGTGGCGACAGCGATAGAGGTCGGTTTTCGCGAAATTTTCCCCTCAGCGGAGTACGTCAAATTACCGGTTGCCGATGGTGGCGAAGGGACGGTGGAAGCTATGGTTGCAGCCACCCATGGGCGTCTTGTCCATGTTCCCGTTACCGGGCCTTTGGGAGAACGCGTGGAAGGGTTTTTCGGGTTATCCGGAGACGGGAAAAGCGCGTTTATCGAGATGGCGGCCGCGAGCGGTCTGGAGCTTGTTGCTCCTGCAAAGCGTAACCCGTTAATCACCACCTCGTGGGGGACCGGGGAACTGATCCGTCATGCGCTGGATGCGGGCGTTAAGCATATCATTATTGGCATTGGAGGCAGCGCGACCAATGACGGTGGCGCAGGCATGGTGCAGGCGCTGGGCGTAAAACTGCTGGATGCGAAAGCACAGCCCGTTGGGCCGGGCGGCGGCGAACTGGCAAGCCTTGCGCATATCGATCTTAGTGGGCTGGATGAGCGGCTGGCAGACTGTCGAATTGAAGTGGCCTGCGATGTGACCAACCCCCTGATTGGCGAGACTGGCGCTTCTGCGGTATTCGGTCCGCAGAAAGGGGCGACGCCGGAGATGGTCAGGACGCTGGACAACGCGCTTGCGCATTACGCAAACATTATCGCCAGGGATCTGGACATTGACGTCTTAAACCTGGCGGGGGGCGGAGCAGCTGGCGGAATGGGGGCGGCGCTGTATGCATTTTGCGGGGCGCAGCTTCGTCGGGGGATTGAGATTGTCACCGATGCCCTGCATCTCGATGAACAGGTCGCGGACGCCGATCTGGTGATCACGGGCGAAGGGCGTATCGACAGCCAGACGATCCACGGCAAAGTGCCCGTTGGCGTGGCGAGAGTCGCGAAACGCTATAACAAACCGGTTATCGGCATTGCCGGCAGCCTGACGGCGGATGTTGGCGTGGTGCACGAGCACGGACTGGATGCGGTATTCAGCGTGATTTACACCATCTGCTCGCTGGAGGATGCGCTGGAAAATGCGCAACAGAATGTACAGATGACCGCAAGGAATATTGCGGCGGTGATAAAGGTGGGGCAGGGGATGTCGCGTTAACGATCGTGCTCCTGTAGGCCCGGTAAGCGAAGCGCCACCGGGCTTTTTCTTAGCTTCCCAACACCTTCATCGCTTCCCGCGTCACGTTGTCCATCTCGTCCAGCAGCTCCAGAAACTCCGGCTCAAGATCGGATTCTGGCGTACCCGCGCGGAGCTGCTGTTCAAGCAGCTGGCAGAGATTTTTCAACCGCGGCACGCCGCTGTAGCCGCAGCTACCGTGCAGTTTATGGATGGCCTCCAGCAGCCCTTCAGGGTTTTCGCCCACCAGCTGTTCTTCAACCTTGTTACGGATCTCAGGCAGGAAGTCCACCAGCATTTGCAGCATATCGCGGGCCAGATCGGCTTTGCCTGCTGCCTGGCGCAGCGCCAGTTGCCAGTCAAACGTGGCATTCTGGTTAACGCTGATTTCCGGCGATTCAGCTGAAATGGTGTACGTCCCGCCAATGTGACCCGGTTTGTAGCGCAGCAGCAGGCTGTGCAGCTTCTCTTCATCAATCGGTTTCGCCAGATAATCGTTCATGCCCGCACCCAGCAATTTCTCTTTTTGTCCCGCCATCGCGTGCGCCGTCACGGCAATCACCGGCGTCTGCTGCTGGTGTGGAAGCTGACGAATTAATTCGCAGGCGCGGATGCCATCCATGCCCGGCATCTGAATATCCATCAGGATCAGGTCAAACTGCATCTGTTTGGCTTGTTCTACGGCTTCGGCGCCGCTGGTACACAGTTCAACGTGCTGAACCTGATCCTCAAGCAGCACGCCAATCAGCTTAAGGTTTGCCGGGTTATCATCCACGGCCATCACCGTCATCGGCAGCTTATGTTCGTCGTTTTCCAGCGGCAGGGACTGATGCGTCAGACGGCAATATTCGGTCAACGCAGGTAACAGCCGTGTGGCGGTGAGGGGTTTCAGCAGACATGCCGCCGCCCCGTCGTTTTTAAGCTCTTCGGCGTTGATTTGGGCGTGGCACGGCAGAGCCAGCAGCAGGTAGTCCGTCATTGAGGCAGCCTTTGCCAGCCGTTCCTGCTGCATGGTCAGTTCTCCGGTAAATGTCACCGGAATCCCCAGCAAAAGAATATCGTAATGATCGTTCGCCAGCGCGGAGAAGGTCGGGCTGTAGACCACCTCCAGCGGCGTGCTGCTTAATACATCCAGCGTACACTGCGCCGCGGCGGCGTTCGGTTCCACATAGGCCAGACGCATCCCTTTCAGGCAGTCGGTGACCGGACCGTCGGTTTGCACGTTCGGATTAAGATCAAGATTGATATGGAACCAGAAGGTCGAGCCCCGGTTAGGCTGGCTGTGGAAGGAGATATCGCCTCCCATCTCTTTCACCAGCTTTTGGGTGATCACCAGACCCAGGCCCGTTCCGCCGTGACGACGGGAAATGCTCGCATCGGCCTGGCGGAACGCCTGGAACAGACGCGACTGATCGCGCTCCGGAATGCCGATGCCGGTATCCCGGATCTGAACTTCAATCTGGACCTTATTATTACTGAGCGCCCTTTTTTCGACCAGAATGTCGATGTTGCCGCTCTCGGTGAACTTAATCGCGTTGCCCACCAGATTGGTGATGACCTGTTGCAGGCGCAGCGGGTCGCCAATGACGTTATCCGGTACGTCATTTTTGATATTGAGCGTCAGTTCCAGCCCCTTATCATGCGAGGAGTGGGCGAGAAGCGTGACCACGTCATCCAGTGTGCTGCGCAGCGGGAAGGGGATACTCTCCAGAATCAGCTTGCCCGCTTCCAGCTTCGAGAAGTCCAGTACGTCGTTAATAATGGTCAGCAGGTTGTTGGCTGAGCGTTCAATGGTATGCAGGTGGTCACGCTGGGTCGGGTTGAGCTCGCTTTTAAGCGTCAGACGGGTGAAGCCAATCACCCCGTTCAGCGGCGTGCGCAGCTCATGCGACATGTTTGCCAGGAACTCAGACTTAATACGGGCCGCCTCCTGAGCGCGTTTTTTCGCCAGATCCAGCTCCACGTTCTGGATCTCCATCTGCTCCAGCGTTTCGCGCAGGTCAGAGGTGGCCTGGTCAACGTTGTGCTGCATCTCTTCGTGATAAGCCGCCAGCGACATCGCCATTGAGTTGATGCCGTTTTTCAGCATATCCAGCTCGCCGAGCATGAAGCCTTCCACGCGGCTGTCCAGCTGACCCCGGCGGATCCGGTCAACGGTATTCACCATGTTACGGATAGGCCCCGTGACGTCGCGCATCAGCCGCCAGCCGAAGATCAACGCGATGCCGATACAGAACAGCATCATCACGCCGGAGATGAATATTTCTTTGTACTGCTGGAGCCGCACCGACTTGAGATCCAGCTCCAGCGCCACATATCCCAGCATATTATTGCTGGACTTCGCATCGGACTGGGCGGATTCGTCGGGTGAATAGCTTTCTGAGATAATCGGCGTGCGCAGGATCATGATATCGCCGCGCCGCAGGACCGTGAGATGACGCGGGAAAGGGGTACCTTCCGGGATTTTCAGCGACGTGGGATCCAGATGGAAATTCGAGGTGACGAAAAGACGGTTATGCTCATCGTAAACGGAAATGGCGCGCACAATCTCTGAATGACGGCGGTGCAGCACGCTGATTAACTGACCCATGGATTCACGGTTTTGCAGGTTCATACCGTACTCGCTGGAGACGGCCAGCGGTTCGATAATGCTGGCCCCGGCATCTTCAAGCTGTCTCTGCAAATCGTTATAGCGATGCACCACAAAGAAAATGCTCAGCAGCAAACCGATGAGAACGGTAGGAGCGAGGATCAAAATCATCATGCGCGCGCGCAGGCTGTAGTTGGTCATGGAGTTCCGTTATGGGACAATCAGGCTAATTATGTTTATTTGAGAACAATCTCGGCGATGGCGCAATTCTACTCTGCAAAACGACGCGTGACGACGCGTCAGATCATAACTGTTGAAGCCTCTGACCTCGACCCTTTTGGACAGGGGGTAGCGCGTCACAAGGGTAAGACACTGTTTATCACAGGTTTGCTGCCAGGAGAACGCGCAGATATTACGCTGACGGAAGACAAACGCCAGTATGCGCGCGGCCAGGTCAAGCGCCGTCTTAATGATAGCCCGGAGCGCGTGACGCCTCGCTGTCCCCATTTTGGCGTTTGCGGAGGCTGTCAGCAACAGCATGCCAGCACAGAATTACAGCAAAAAAGTAAAAGCAACGCGCTGGCCCGCCTGCTAAAACATGACGTCAGTGACATCGTTGCTGACCAGCCGTGGGGCTACCGTCGCCGCGCTCGCCTGAGTCTAAGCTACCAGCCAAAAACTGAAAGGCTGGAGATGGGGTTTCGCAAAGCCAGCTCCAGCGATATCGTCTCCATCACGCAATGCCCTGTTTTGGTGCCCCAACTTGAGGCACTGCTCCCGGCCGTGCACCACTGTCTTGCATCGCTGGATGGGGTGCGTTCGCTGGGCCATGTCGAACTGGTGCTGGCCAACGGCGGCCCGCTGATGGTGCTGCGCCACACCGCACCGCTGTCCAGGGCAGATCGCGAAAAACTGGAACGCTTTTCGCATTCTCATGAGCTTGCGCTTTTCCTCGCGCCGCAAAGCGAGATACTTGAGCAGGTTAGCGGAGACGCGCCCTGGTATGCGTCAGACGGGCTACGCTTAACGTTTAGCCCGCGGGATTTTATCCAGGTCAATGACGGCGTGAACCAGCAGATGGTGGCGAACGCGCTGGCGTGGCTTGACGTCCAGCCCACCGATCGGGTGCTCGATCTGTTCTGCGGTATGGGTAACTTTACCCTGCCGCTGGCCCGCAAAGCCGCAAGCGTGGTCGGGGTGGAAGGCGTTGAGGCGCTGGTGGCGAAAGGCCAGGAGAACGCCCAACAGAACGGCTTGCAAAATGTGACATTCTTTCATCAAAATCTTGAGGATGATGTTACTCAGCAACCGTGGGCTAAGCAGGGCTTTGATAAGATCCTGCTCGATCCGGCGCGCGCAGGTGCGCCGGGCGTGATGCAGCATATAATTAAACTCGCGCCTGAACGCGTGGTCTATGTTTCCTGTAACCCGGCGACGCTGGCCCGTGACAGCGAAGCATTATTGAGCGGGGGTTACCAGATTCGGCGTCTGGCAATGCTGGACATGTTCCCGCACACTGGACATCTGGAATCAATGGTGTTGTTCGAGCACATCTAATGAGTTTGGCTTGTCGACTTCGACAGGCCCTTGTCCCTAAAGGAGAGGACGATGGTTGCGGTAAGAAGTGCACATTTAAATAAAGCTGGTGAGTTTGACCCTCAAAAATGGATCGCAAGTCTGGGGATTTCCAGCCAGCAGTCGTGTGAACGCTTAACCGAAACCTGGGCCTATTGTTTACGCACAACGCAGGGGCATCCGGACGCTGAACTGCTGTTGTGGCGCGGCGTGGAGATGGTTGAAATTCTCTCCATGCTTAACATGGATATCGAAACGCTACAGGCCGCACTGCTGTTCCCACTGGCAGATGCTAACGTGGTGACGGAAGACGTGCTGCGTGAAAGCGTCGGCCAGTCCGTCGTGGCGCTCATCCACGGCGTGCGTGATATGGCCGCCATCCGTCAACTGAAAGCCGCGCAAACGGATTCTGTCTCTTCCGAGCAGGTGGATAACGTCCGCCGCATGCTGCTGGCGATGGTGGATGATTTTCGCTGCGTGGTGATCAAGCTGGCCGAACGGGTTGCCCATCTGCGCGAAGTGAAGGATGCGCCGGAAGACGAGCGCGTCCTGGCCGCCAAAGAGTGTACGAATATCTATGCGCCGCTGGCGAACCGTCTGGGTATCGGGCAACTGAAGTGGGAGCTGGAAGATTACTGCTTCCGCTATCTGCATCCGGCGGAATACAAACGCATTGCAAAATTGCTGCACGAACGCCGCATCGACCGCGAGCACTATATCGAGGAATTTGTCAGCGGGCTGCGCCAGTCGATGAAAGAGGAGAATGTGCGCGCCGAGGTCTACGGGCGTCCGAAGCACATCTACAGCATCTGGCGCAAAATGCAGAAGAAACACCTCGCCTTTGACGAGCTGTTTGACGTGCGCGCCGTGCGTATCGTGGCGGAGCGTCTCCAGGACTGCTACGCCGCGCTGGGGATAGTACATACTCACTTCCGCCATCTGCCGGATGAGTTCGATGACTACGTCGCGAACCCCAAACCGAATGGCTATCAGTCCATCCACACTGTGGTGCTCGGCCCCGGCGGCAAAACTGTGGAAATTCAGATCCGTACTAAACAGATGCACGAAGACGCCGAGCTGGGCGTCGCCGCGCACTGGAAGTACAAAGAAGGCACTTCCGGCGGCGCGCGCTCCGGTCACGAGGACCGTATCGCCTGGCTGCGTAAGCTGATTGCGTGGCAGGAGGAGATGGCCGACTCCGGCGAAATGCTCGACGAAGTGCGCAGTCAGGTCTTCGACGATCGCGTCTACGTCTTTACCCCGAAAGGGGATGTGGTTGATCTGCCGGCAGGCTCTACGCCGCTCGATTTCGCCTACCACATTCACAGCGACGTGGGGCACCGTTGCATCGGGGCGAAGATCGGCGGACGTATCGTACCGTTTACCTACCAGCTACAGATGGGCGACCAGATTGAAATCATCACCCAGAAGCAGCCAAACCCAAGCCGCGACTGGCTGAATCCAAACCTCGGTTACGTGACCACCAGCCGCGGGCGCTCTAAAATTCACGCCTGGTTCCGCAAGCAGGATCGTGACAAGAATATCCTTGCCGGTCGTCAGATCCTTGACGACGAGCTGGAGCATATCGGGATAAACCTGAAAGAGGCGGAGAAGTTCCTGCTGCCGCGCTACAACTTCAACGAGCTCGACGAACTGTTAGCGGCGATTGGCGGCGGCGATATCCGCCTGAACCAGATGGTGAACTTCCTGCAAGCGCAGTTCAACAAGCCAAGCGCGGCAGAGCAGGATGCGGCAGCGCTGAAACAGCTCCAGCAGAAAACCTACGCTCCGCAGCAGCGCAGCAAGGACAATGGCCGCGTGGTGGTTGAAGGGGTGGGTAACCTCATGCACCATATTGCCCGCTGCTGCCAGCCGATACCGGGTGACGATATTGTCGGCTTTATCACCCAGGGGCGCGGGATCTCAATTCACCGCTCCGACTGTGATCAGCTTGCTGAGCTGCAATCGCATGCGCCGGAACGTATCGTGGAAGCCGTCTGGGGTGAAAGCTACTCCGCTGGCTACTCGCTGGTGGTGCGCGTCACTGCCAACGACCGCAGTGGCCTGCTGCGCGACATCACCACGATTCTCGCCAACGAGAAGGTCAACGTGCTGGGCGTTGCCAGCCGCAGCGATACCCGCGAGCAGCTTGCCACCATCGATATGACCATCGAAATCTATAACCTGCAGGTGCTGGGCCGGGTGCTCGGTAAACTGAACCAGGTGCCGGATGTGATTGACGCGCGTCGTCTGCACGGCGGCTAAACATCCTCTTCTGTAGGCCGGGTAAGGCAACGCTGCCACCCGGCATTTTGACATCAGGACAGAACTATGACTCAAATCGACCGCCTGCTTGGCATCATGAAACGCCTGCGCGACCCGGAAAACGGCTGCCCGTGGGATAAAGAGCAGACTTTCGCCACCATTGCGCCTTACACGCTGGAAGAGACCTACGAAGTGCTGGATGCGATTTCGCGCGAAGATTTCGACGACCTGCGCGGTGAGCTGGGCGACCTGCTGTTCCAGGTGGTGTTCTACGCACAGATGGCGCAGGAAGAGGGGCGCTTTAACTTTGACGACATCTGCGCCGCTATCAGCGACAAGCTGGAGCGCCGTCATCCGCATATCTTTGGCGATGCCTCCGCAGGCAACAGTGCGGAAGTGCTGGCGCGCTGGGAGCAGATCAAAAGCGCCGAACGCGCTGAAAAATCCCAGCACTCGGCGCTGGACGACATTCCCCTGAACCTTCCTGCGCTGATGCGCGCGCACAAAATTCAAAAGCGCTGCTCGGCGGTAGGGTTTGACTGGACCTCTCTCGGCCCGGTGCTGGAAAAAGTGCACGAAGAGATCGACGAAGTGATGCATGAAGCGCAGCAGGCCGTTGTGGATGAAGCAAAGCTGGAAGAGGAGATGGGCGATCTGCTGTTCGCGACCGTCAACCTTTCTCGCCACCTCGGTGTAAAAGCGGAAACCGCCCTGCAAAAAGCGAACATTAAATTCGAACGTCGCTTCCGCGAAGTTGAGCGCATTGTGGCCTCGCGTGGCCTGGAAATGAGCGGCATTGACCTCGACGCGATGGAGGAAGTCTGGCAGGAAGTAAAACGCCAGGAACATGATCTCTAACGAAATTTTGCGATCAAGCGCAATTTGTGTGATTTTTTAAATGACAAGCGCTTGATTTGTGTCAAAAACATTTACCCAAAAGGGGCTATTTTCTCACTCCTTATGTTTGTCATGGCCTGGGAAGGAGACGGAGAATGAAAGTTTGTGGCGCTCGTCGTGTTCGGGTATACTACTTTCCCGTCCTGGTTATTCCATCGTTTCACCCTAACTTCTCAGGTTCAGCATGACAACGAACTATATTTTTGTGACCGGCGGGGTCGTATCCTCTCTGGGTAAAGGCATTGCCGCAGCCTCCCTCGCAGCCATTCTTGAAGCCCGTGGCCTCAATGTGACCATGATGAAACTGGATCCGTACATCAACGTCGATCCAGGCACCATGAGCCCAACCCAACACGGGGAAGTGTTCGTTACTGAAGACGGCGCTGAAACCGATCTGGATCTTGGCCACTACGAGCGTTTCATCCGTACCAAAATGACCCGTCGTAACAACTTTACGACTGGCCGTATCTACTCTGACGTTCTGCGTAAAGAGCGCCGTGGTGACTACCTGGGCGCGACCGTGCAGGTCATCCCACACATCACTAACGCCATCAAAGAGCGTGTCCTTGCCGGTGGCGAAGGGCATGACGTTGTGCTGGTTGAAATCGGCGGTACCGTAGGGGATATCGAATCCCTGCCGTTCCTCGAAGCGATTCGTCAGCTGGCGGTAGATATTGGTCGTGAGAACGCGCTGTTCATGCACCTGACGCTGGTGCCTTACATGGCGGCAGCAGGTGAAGTGAAAACCAAACCGACTCAGCACTCTGTTAAAGAGCTGCTCTCCATCGGTATTCAGCCTGATATCCTGGTTTGCCGTTCCGATCGTGCGATTCCGGCGAACGAACGCGCGAAAATTGCATTGTTCTGTAACGTGCCTGAAAAAGCCGTTATTTCAATGAAAGACGTCGATTCCATTTATAAAATCCCGGGCCTGTTGAAATCACAGGGTCTGGACGATTATATTTGTAAACGATTCAGCTTGAACTGTCCGGAAGCTAACCTGTCTGAATGGGAGCAGGTGATTTACGAAGAAGCCAATCCGGGCGGCGAAGTGACTATCGGTATGGTCGGCAAGTATATTGAACTGCCGGATGCCTATAAGTCAGTTATCGAGGCGCTGAAGCACGGTGGTCTGAAGAATCGCGTCTCCGTCAACATCAAGCTGATTGATTCGCAGGATGTTGAAACGCGCGGCGTCGAAATTCTCAAAGATCTGGATGCGATTCTCATCCCTGGCGGCTTCGGCTACCGTGGTGTTGAAGGCAAGATCGCCACTGCACGCTATGCGCGTGAAAACAATATTCCATACCTCGGCATCTGCCTGGGTATGCAGGTTGCGCTGATTGAATTTGCGCGCAACGTAGCGGGAATGGAAAACGCGAACTCTACGGAATTTGTGCCAGACTGTAAGTACCCTGTCGTGGCGCTGATTACGGAATGGCGCGACGAAGACGGTAACGTCGAAGTCCGTACCGAGAAGAGCGATCTGGGTGGCACCATGCGTCTTGGCGCACAGGCCTGCCAGCTGTCAGACGATAGCGTGGTTCGCAAGCTGTACGGCGAGCCGGTGATTACCGAGCGCCATCGTCACCGCTATGAAGTCAACAACATGTTGTTAAAACAAATTGAAGCTGCAGGTCTGCGTGTTGCGGGCCGTTCCGGGGATGATCAGTTAGTCGAGATCATCGAAGTGCCAAACCATCCGTGGTTCGTGGCCTGCCAATTCCACCCGGAATTTACTTCAACGCCGCGTGACGGGCATCCGCTGTTTGCAGGCTTCGTGAAAGCCGCCAGCGAGTACCAGAAGCGTCAGGCGAAGTAAAAAAAGTTAGAACGGCAACGCGTACCCCTGGTACGCGTTGTTTGTCTGGAGTTTTAGTTTAACTTGTACTGAGGAAAATCTAATGTCCAAAATCGTTAAAGTCATCGGTCGTGAAATCATCGACTCCCGTGGTAACCCGACCGTTGAAGCCGAAGTTCATCTGGAAGGTGGTTTCGTCGGTATGGCTGCTGCTCCATCAGGCGCATCTACAGGTTCCCGCGAAGCGCTGGAACTGCGTGATGGCGACAAATCCCGTTTCATGGGCAAAGGCGTACTGAAAGCGGTTGGCGCTGTTAACGGTCCTATTGCTCAGGCTATCGTTGGCAAAGATGCCAAAGATCAGGCTGGCATCGACAAGATCATGATCGATCTGGACGGTACTGAAAACAAATCTAACTTCGGTGCGAACGCAATCCTGGCAGTTTCCCTGGCGAACGCCAAAGCAGCAGCTGCTGCTAAAGGTATGCCACTGTTCGAGCACATCGCTGAACTGAACGGCACCCCAGGCAAATACTCCATGCCTGTACCAATGATGAACATCATCAACGGTGGTGAGCACGCAGACAACAACGTTGATATTCAGGAATTCATGATTCAGCCTGTTGGCGCGAAATCCCTGAAAGAAGCGGTGCGTATGGGTTCTGAAGTGTTCCACAACCTGGCTAAAGTTCTGAAAGCTAAAGGTATGAACACTGCTGTTGGTGACGAAGGTGGCTACGCGCCAAACCTGGGTTCTAACGCAGAAGCGCTGGCTGTTATCGCTGAAGCGGTTAAAGCAGCAGGCTACGAGCTGGGCAAAGACATCACCCTGGCGATGGACTGTGCAGCATCTGAATTCTACAAAGACGGTAAATACGTTCTGGCTGGCGAAGGCAACAAAGCATTCACCTCCGAAGAGTTCACCCACTTCCTGGAAGACCTGACCAAACAGTACCCAATCGTTTCTATCGAAGACGGTCTGGACGAGTCTGACTGGGATGGTTTCGCATACCAGACCAAAGTACTGGGCGACAAAATCCAGCTGGTTGGTGACGATCTGTTCGTAACCAACACCAAGATCCTGAAAGAAGGCATCGAGAAAGGCATCGTTAACTCCATCCTGATCAAATTCAACCAGATCGGTTCTCTGACCGAAACGCTGGCTGCGATCAAAATGGCGAAAGACGCTGGCTACACCGCTGTTATCTCTCACCGTTCTGGCGAAACTGAAGACGCTACCATCGCTGACCTGGCTGTGGGTACCGCTGCTGGCCAGATCAAAACCGGTTCTATGAGCCGTTCTGACCGTGTTGCTAAATACAACCAGCTGATTCGTATCGAAGAAGCGCTGGGCGAAAAAGCACCTTACAACGGTCGTAAAGAGATCAAAGGCCAGGCATAAGCCTGAACTTTCGTTCTTATGAAAAAACCCGCTTCGGCGGGTTTTTTGTTTTCTATAGCAGAAGCGGCAGCGTGGCGCTGGCCGTTTGCTGGCTTACGTCACCGTAATGGCTGTCTACTGCAATAAGGGAAGTGGTAAGCAGTTCAACCAGCAGCATCACGCCAACCTTGGCATTGAGCGCACCCGCGCTCAGCGGTCCCTCGGGCTTGGCTGCAACCAGCTGTAAATCGCTCAGGGAGGCCAGCGGGCTGCGGGGTGTATTGCTGAGCGCCAGTACCTTAACGCCACGCTTGCGGGCGAGTTTCACCACGTGAAGCAGATCCCGTGTAGAGCCAGAACTTGAGATGGCCACCACCAGCGTCTCTTTCGAGAGCGTCGTCGCATTCATGGCGGCGCGATGCATATCGCTAAACAGCTGTGCAGGTTTGCCGAGTCGCAGCAGCTTGTAATGCAAATACTCCCCCAGAATCGCGCTGGCTGCCACCCCGTAAATTTGCACTGATTGCGCCTGATGCAGGGCCAGTGTCGCCTGTTCAAGCTGGGCCCGGTCGAGGAGTTTTGCGGTATCTTGCAGCGCCTGGACAGACTCATCCACCACGTTATCTATCGCATCTCCTGCCTGACGCTCTGGCAAACCCTGCTGAATATCCAGCGCAAGCGCCATTTTAAATTCGTTATATCCCTTACAGCCCAGCGTGCGGCAAAGGCGTGTGACGCTGGCCTCGCTGGTGCCGCTTTCACGCGCCAGCTCGGTGATCGTCAGGTAGAGCACCCTGGCAGGATCGTTGAGAACAAACTCCCCCAGTTTTTGTTGCGTTGGGCTGTACCCGGAAGCCTCCTGGCGTAGCTTCAGCAGCAGGTTTTCATGGTCCGACATGCTAGATCCTTAATGCGTTTCTCTGCCAACTAGTGTGGCGGAAAGCGGGGGAGAGATGCCAGTCATTTCGAAAAAGTATGATCGGCGTCCTGGTTTTTGGTGGTAATTTTCACAATTAAAATTATATGTGGTAAAAATTTTCATCAACAACCAGGGGGATAAAAAAATGATGCAAATGTTCAGCGGAGCGTCTTCCGGCGGATGGTTTGAAAAAGCGCAGCGCTTTGGCAAATCCTTTATGTTACCCATCGCCATACTGCCCGCAGCAGGTCTGTTGCTGGGGATCGGCGGGGCGCTATCGAATCCGAATACGCTTACCGCGTATCCATTTTTAGACGTTGGCTGGCTACAGGCCATCTTTACCATCATGAGCAGTGCAGGCTCGATTGTGTTCGCAAACCTGTCGGTACTGTTTGCTGTTGGGGTCGCCGTTGGGCTGGCAAAAAATGATAAAGGTACGGCAGGGCTGGCGGCATTACTCGCTTATCTGGTGATGAATGCCACTATCAATGCGCTGCTGATCCTGACCGGAAAACTGGCGTATGAGAACCCGGGCGCCGTAGGGCAGGGCATGACGCTGGGTATTCAGACGCTTGAAACGGGCGTGTTTGGTGGGGTCGTTATTGGGCTTGTGACCTGCGCACTGCATCATCGGTTTAATAAAATCGCGCTTCCGCAATTTCTGGGCTTTTTTGGCGGCTCGCGCTTCGTTCCCATTATCAGCTCGCTGGCGGCGATACTTGTCGGCGCGCTGATGACCGTGGTCTGGCCGCATTTTCAGAAGCTGATCTTTGGCCTTGGCGGTCTGGTGGATGCCACCGGCTATCTGGGGACATTGCTGTACGGCTTCATCCTGCGCATGCTTGGCCCGTTTGGCCTGCACCACATCTTTTATCTGCCGTTCTGGACCACCGCGCTTGGCGGCAGTGAAATTGTTAACGGTCACCTGGTTGAGGGCACGCAGCGGATCTTCTTCGCTCAGCTTGCGGACCCGAACACCCAGCACTTCTATGAGGGCACGTCGCGCTTCATGTCCGGGCGCTTTATCACGATGATGTTTGGCCTGCTCGGCGCCTGCCTGGCGATGTACCACACGGCTAAACCCGAGAACAAGAAGCGCGTAGCCGGGCTGCTGCTGTCAGCGGCGTTAACCTCTTTCCTGACGGGCATTACCGAGCCCATCGAGTTCTCATTCCTGTTTATTGCGCCGGTGCTGTACGTCATTCATGCGCTGTTTGACGGGCTGGCGTTTATGCTCGCGCACATGCTGCATATCACCATCGGGCAAACTTTCTCCGGCGGGTTTATTGATTTCGTGCTGTTCGGCATTTTGCAGGGTGAAGCGAAAACTAACTGGATGTTCGTCCCGCTGGTAGGCGTACCGTGGTTCTTCCTTTACTACTGTACTTTCCGCTATCTGATTAAACGTTTTGATTTTGCCACGCCGGGCCGTGAAAAGGAGGCGTTGGCTGACGAGGCTACCCTGCCGCAAAGCGAGCGTGCCGCGGCGGTGATCGCCGGATTGGGTGGAAGAGACAATCTGGATGACGTTGACTGCTGCGCCACGCGTCTTCGCGTCACGGTGAAAGACGGTAGCAAAGTCAATGAAGCAGCACTGAAAGCGACCGGCGCGCGCGGCGTTATCGTCCGCGGCAACGGTGTCCAGATCATCTATGGCCCGCACGTCACCCTTATCAAAAACGAAGTGGAAGAGATCTTATCGTAATGAAAACTGTACTGGATAACCTGAAAGGAAAACTGGTCGTCTCCTGCCAGGCGCTGGAAAATGAACCGCTGCACAGCCCGTTTATTATGTCGCGAATGGCGCTGGCGGCAGCCCAGGGCGGTGCCGCTGCGATCCGCGCCAATAGCGTGGTGGATATCAAGGCTATCAAAGGGCTGGTCTCACTGCCGGTCATCGGCATCATCAAACGGGACTATCCGGATAGCGAGGTGTTTATCACCGCGACGCTCAAAGAAGTGGATGAGCTGATGGCGGTCGCCCCGGACATCGTTGCGCTGGATGCGACCGCCCGGAAACGGCCCGGTGGCGTATCGCTGGACATGCTGATCGCGCAGATCCGCACCCGTTACCCTTCGCTGCTGCTGATGGCGGATATTGCCACCGTGCAGGAGGCCGTGACCGCGCAGGCGCTGGGGTTTGATTGTGTCGGAACCACCCTTTACGGTTATACGGCAGAGACCGCGGGCCATTCGCTACCGGAAAATGACTGCGCGTTTTTGAAAGAGGTGCTGTCTGCCGTCACGATCCCCGTGATTGCCGAAGGTAACGTGGATACCCCCGATCGCGCGGCCAGGTGTCTGGAGTTGGGGGCGCATACGGTTGTCGTCGGCGGGGCGATCACCCGACCGCAGCAAATTACGGAACGGTTTATGGCGGCAATTGGCGCGCAAAGCACCGATGGAGCATGATCATCTGACGGGGATCTGCGATACTTCTCGTTTATTCCCTTAACAGAGTTGACTATGCAGTACCCGATTAACGAGATGTTCCAGACCCTGCAAGGCGAGGGTTACTTTACCGGCGTTCCCGCTATCTTTATTCGTTTACAGGGATGCCCGGTTGGCTGCGCCTGGTGTGATACCAAACATACGTGGGATAAGCTCGCAGATCGGGAAGTGTCGCTGTTCAGCATTCTGGCGAAAACCAAAGAGAGCGATAAATGGGGCGCGGGCAGCGCGGAAGATCTGCTTGCCATTATTGATCGTCAGGGCTGGACGGCGCGGCATGTGGTGATCACCGGCGGGGAACCCTGCATTCACGATTTGATGCCCCTCACCGAACTGCTCGAGAAGAATGGCTATAGCTGTCAGATCGAAACCAGCGGTACCCATGAAGTGCGCTGCTCCCATTCAACGTGGGTAACGGTTTCACCGAAAGTGAATATGCGCGGCGGTTATGACGTACTGTCGCAGGCGCTTGAGCGTGCGGATGAGATCAAACATCCGGTGGGGCGCGTGCGTGACATCGAAGCGCTGGATGAACTGCTGGCGACGCTGACGGATGAGAAGCAGCGCGTGATCGCGCTACAGCCTATCAGCCAGAAAGACGATGCAACCCGTCTGTGCATTGAAACCTGTATCGCCCGCAACTGGCGCCTGTCGATGCAGACGCACAAATATCTGAACATTGCCTGATACTTTTGTGGCCCCGCTTAACGCGGGGCTTTTGTTGTTGGCAGTAAAGCCCAGGTCACTACGGCTGACCCAAGACAAATCGCACTGTTGAAAAGCAAGGCATACTGCGCGGCACTGGCCGTTCCCATCGGCAGCCATAGCGCGTACAGCGATGCGGTGACCGCGATCCCCATTGCGCCGCCCAGGGAACTGCCCATCTTATAGATCCCTGAAGCCACCCCCACTTTGTTTTCAGGGGCATTCATTACCGCCGTGTCCGTTGAGGGCGTGGCGTAACATCCGAGCCCCAGCCCGAATAAAATATTGCTCAGAAAGACGGTGACAATGTAGACCTCTTTGCTTAAGAAGGTGCATGAAATCAGCGTAATACCTGTTGCGGTCAGCAGCGGGCCGGTCATCATCGGCAGCCTGGCGCCATAGCGCTGAAGCAGTTTTTCACCCACCCGGATCATCGCCAGTACGGTAACCAGATACCCCAGCGTCATCATGCCGGTCTGTAGCGGTGACAGATGATGGCCTTGCTGCAACCAGATGCTGGCGATCATCATGGTGCCAATGCAGCCGTTGAGCAGGAAATTTGAGAATACCGAGGCGCTATAGGCCCTGTTTTTAAACAGGGCGAAATCGATCAATGCCGCATCGCCCTTCCGCCGCCCGGTAACGACAAAGCACATCAGTGCAATCACGGCTCCACACAGTACAAGAAGCGATAAACTGCTGCTCCAGCCCCAGCTGTGTCCTTTGCTGATAAACAGATTGAACAGCACCAACATAAGGACAAAACTCACCAGGCCGCTGATATCCAGCTTGTGTCGACACGCATCAGGGCTGCGGCTTTCCGGCGTGGCGCGGATAAGCAATAGCGCGACCAGAGCCACCACTATCGACAAAATAAAAATCCAGCGCCAGCCCAGCGTGGTGGCGATGGCGCCTCCCACAAACGAGCTCAGGCCACTCCCGCCCCATGAACCAATAACCCAGAAGCTGATTGCGCGCTGGCGTGCTTTCCCTTCATACCAGGTCTTAATCAGCGCCAGCGTGGCGGGCATGATGCAGGCCGCGGATAGCCCCTGTATCGCTCTTCCCAACAGAAACAGGACGGGCTCCCATGAAATGAACAGCAGACCGCTTCCGATCATGCTCAAAATCAGGCCTGTCATGGTCAGGCGCATGCGCCCAAACTTATCGGCAAACCCACCGCAGGCTACGACAAAACAGCCGCTAAACAACGCGCTCAGGCTGACGGCCAGCGTAAGGGTTTCGAGGGCAATGTCGAGGCTATTCTGCATGGCCGGAACCACGTTGATAACCGACTGGGCAAACAGCCAGAAGGTCAGAACGCTCATGACGATACCCGCCAGCAGCCGATCGTTACCGGCGTAGGCGGATGCGTCTGTCAGGGAAACGGTACTCATAGTGCAGCCCTCCCGGGAAGGTGCGAATCAGCGCAGATAGTGTTCGGTCAGTGCGGCCCACAGCGCCGCGCCGGTGAGGAGAATAGTGTCGTTAAAGTCGTAGCCCGGGTTATGCACCATGCAGCGGTCAGGCTCATCGCCAGCGCCAAGGGTGAAATAACAGCCATTGGGATTTTTCTCGAGCATGAACGCAAAGTCCTCGCTGCCCATAAACGCATTCACCTCCGCGACGGAATCCTGACCGAACAGATCGGTGGCGACGTTGCGCACCATCTCATTGGCTTGCGGATTGTTTTTCAGTACCGGGCTGCCATTAATGTGTCGAATGGTAGCCGTGGCATTGAAACTTTCCGCCTGCGCAACGGCGATATCATGGATGCGCTGTAGCACGGTTTGCCGCACGCTTTCATCCAGCGTGCGCACGGTAAGTTTCATCAATACTTTGTCGTTGATGATGTTGGGGGCATGTCCAGCCTGAATGCTGCCTACGGTAACGACGGCAGGCTGAAAAGGGGTGATATTGCGCGAAACAATGGACTGCAAAGCGATAGTGATATGACAGGCAACCAGGGTGGCGTCTACGGTATGTTCTGGCACCGCACCGTGACCCCCCACGCCGTTAACCTCAATATGAAGGGTGTCCGAAGAGGCCATCATGGCGCCATCGCGCAGACCAATTTTTCCGACGGGCTGTGACGGCATATTGTGCAGACCAAAAATGTGGTCGCAGGGGAACAGGTCAAACAAACCGTCCTCTACCATAACGCGTCCGCCATACAGAAGTTCTTCCGCGGGCTGAAAAATAAGGTGCAGCGTGCCGTTAAAATTGCGGGTGCGTGCCAGGTACTCCGCTGCATACAGGAGCGTTGTGGTGTGGCCGTCATGACCGCAGCCGTGGAATTTACCCTCAACGGTACTGCTCCAGGCCTTGCCGCTGTTTTCCTGCATAGGCAGCGCATCCATGTCGGCGCGCAGACCCAGGCGTTTAGTCCCGTTACCCACCTTCAGCGTGCCGACCACACCGGTTTTCGCCAGGCCGCGATGAACCTCATATCCCCATTCCTCAAGCAACGCCGCAACGCGATCGCTCGTATTGTGCTCCTCAAAACCAATTTCAGGATGCTGATGAAAATAGCGACGTAATTCAGTGAACTGGGCTTCTTTGCCGCGCAGAGCTTCGATAATTGGATGTGTCATTTTTGTTATCCTTTTTATGCCAAACGGTGATAATTTCGAGTCTATGACGATCGCACTGCCAGAAAATGCATTTTTTTGTTGTAAAGCGACGGTTTTGTTTTGATTGTTTTTCATACAATTCCGTTATGACAAAAAAGAGCCAGTCATTATTTGTCTTTGATGAGGGGAAAGATGAATCAGCGGGGAGATGAATTTTGGGTGGAGATCCAGGACATTCGCCACTGCGTGGAGGATGAAGGCGATACGCTAACGTTGCTCTGGGTGCTGGAAGGGCGGGCTGAGCTGAATACCGATGTGGGACGTGACATCCTGGAGGCCAATACCCTTGCCATCATCAACCGTCATCGACGCTGGCAGTTCACGAGCGAAACGGCAAATATCACCCTGCGCGTGTCCCTTTCCGGGCGCTGGGTGGTCCAGCTCTGCAATGATTTTTTTGTCCATGATTACGCTATACCGGCAGAAGCCGGAGGCGTCTGGCCCCAATGCGATGCGCTTCGCGATCTGCTGCGCCAGCTTCTTGTGGTCACCCTCATTAACGACCCACACCGCTACCGGCTGGAGGCGTACCGCTGGCTGAGCGAGATATTGCTGTTGCTGACCAGCCGCTTTCAGCAGCCCGCCCGGTTTTTGTCCCGTGAACTTTCCCCAGCGCACAGCAAACGCATTGCCCGGGTGATAGAGCGGATCAATGCCAGTTATTCTCGCCGTATTACGCTTGCGGAAATCGCCACGAGTGAATATGTCTCTGAAGCCTGGCTCTCTCGTCTCTTTAGAAAGGAAGTGGGGATCAGTTTCATGCAGTACATCACCACCCTGCGGCTGGAAAAGGCGGCTGACGCGCTCCGTCTGACGAACCGACCGCTGCATCAGATTGCGCTTGAGCAGGGTTTCGCCAGCACGCGTATGATGACCGATCGGTTTCGGCGTGTTCACAATATGTCCCCGGGTGAGTTTCGTAAGTCCCGACGCCAGCACCCGGAGGCCACACGTGTTCGTACGGACAGGTGTGAGCAGCGCTATCCGGTGGCCATGGATAAGCTGTTTAGCCTGCTCAATGAACCGGTGGCGCGCGGCTGGGGAGCCTCCCCGCTTATCGATCGACCGCAGCAGGAGCAGACACTGGATCTTGAGCAGCTTAATCCTCTCTCCACCTCGCTGCGTCGTATGCGGGTGGTCATTACCCTGCGTGAGCTCGACGATTTACTGCGTGAGGACGTTCGTCAGAATCTTGAAGCGATAAATGAGGCCATTCCCATAGAGGGAATTGATATCGCCGAACCTTTTCTCAGCAGCCGTCTGTTTGCCACCGGGTGGGATGACCCCCAGATGGCGGGCTACGCCTGCTGGTACAATCTGCATCAGCTCTTCACCTGGCTGGCAAAAAAGCAATGGACGGTGCTGCTGCACACCGGCGTAACGACCCGTCGCGATCTACTTGCCCGTTTTTTACAACGGTCGGTCAATCATTTTTCGCCCGAGATCACCGCGGGCTGGCACTTTGTCATGCACTGGTCAACACAGGCGAGTGAGGAGACCCGGGAGCAGGTCTGGCTGGCGCAGCAAAACGTCATACGCAACTATCTGCCACAGGCAAAGTTTGGTTTATGGCATCGATTTTCACCCGACAGCGCGGGCGTGAGCGACAATACCCTGTTCAGCTCAGCCATCCTGATGCAGGCCGATTTTCTTGCCTGTTCAGCCGATGCCAATGAACTTCTCGATCCTGCGCAGCGGGAGCCAGCCCAACTCTCTTCTACAGAAAATTATCCGGTACAGAAGATCCGCCAGATTATCGCCGCCCTTCGTCTGCGCAAATGTTCTCTTCCCGTCTGGCTTCTCTCCTGGAATACCCTCACCGGGAACACGCGGGCGACAAACGGCTGGTTTTTTCGTGGGGCGCTGCTGATGCAGAGCCTGCTCGGGCTATCGGAACAGGTCTGGCTAGGGGGATTCTGGCTCAATTCGGGCCTTCAGGGTGAAGCCCGTGCGAACAACACCATCGATACGTCAAGCCTTGCGCTACAGTACAACCATGGTCTTCCACGGCCGGTTTATTGGGTACTCTGGCTCTGGCAACGCCTGCGGGGCGAGGTGCTGGTAAACGACGGGCGTGTTCTGCTCACGCGCCATCACAATGGTTACCAGTTGCTGCTGCGTAATGTGGTGGTTTTTAATCCGCTCCTTTCCAGTGAAGAAGCATTCATCCAGCGTTTTCGCCAGCAGTATCATTTACATCTGAAGGGCATGCGCGGTATTTGGCGAATTAAACGCCATCTTTTCGATCAGCATAACGGCGCGCTCTATCCGTTGCTTGAAGGGGTAGGCAGCGAAAGCGGCCCTGACGAAGAGATGTGGCGCTGGATAGCGCACAAAGCGCGTCCAACGCTTTCCCTGTACGATGAACGCATTGATGACGGCTGGCAACTGACAGAATCACTGGAGAGTAATGCGCTGGTGCTCTATGAGTTTACGCCGCTCGTGCCTCTTGAGGCCGAAACGGAGGAGATTCACTCCCCGCGGTAGACGCAGCCTGCCGTGCAGGTCTCTTTGATCATCACCGCGCTTAGCAGCGGCACAAGCGGTTTCATCTGATCCCAAATCCATTTCGCCAGCACTTCGCTGGTCGGGTTTTCAAGGCCCGGAATATCATTCAGATAGTAGTGATCGAGACGATCGTAGGTCGGCTTAAACGCGGCCTTCAGTTCGGCAAAGTCCATGATCCAGCCCGTATGGGGATCGACTTCACCGGTGATTTCAAGACGCACCATAAACGAGTGTCCATGCAGGCGGCCACATTTGTGCCCGGCAGGAACGTGTGGAAGGTGGTGTGCGGCTTCGAAGGTGAAATCTTTAAACAGTGTGGTGGACATCATAGCTCTCAGGAATGCGGAAAAAACCGCCGCATAGTACCGGAAAGCACAATTTTTATCATTAACTAAAACGGCTCTGAACGGTCACCGCCTCGTATCCATGGTGTTTATCGACTTTTGTTGTTTTATTTCATATAGTTATTTAATCGCTTTTATCGTTAAGAACGATAACTAAAACAGGTTAGTCCATTTGGTTATTAATTATTTCCATCCCTTCTTTAATTGTTATTATCCCCGCCGTTAACCTTATCTTCAGTTTGGATTTATTCGCTTAAAGTCCGCTTTGCTACTGGAACATAACGACGCATGACAACACAGGCCCCACCTTCAAATTTGCTTCCCCTTAACCCGGAGCAACTGGCGCGCCTCCAGGCCGCGACTTCCGATTTTTCACCCACCCAGCTTGCCTGGGTCTCCGGCTATTTCTGGGGAATGCTGAACCAGCAGCCGGGTGCTGTGGCAGGCGTACCGCCAACGGCCGTTGAAATTCCTGCCATCACGCTTATCTCCGCTTCGCAAACGGGTAATGCCCGGCGTGTGGCCGAAGCGCTGCGTGATGACCTGCTCGCCGCGAAGCTGAACGTTAACCTGGTCAACGCCGGGGATTATAAATTCAAACAGATCGCGTCAGAAAAACTGCTGGTGGTGGTGGCGTCAACGCAGGGGGAAGGTGAGCCTGCTGAAGAAGCCGTCGCACTGCATAAGTTCCTGTTCTCGAAAAAAGCGCCAAAGCTCGAGGGCACCGCCTTTGCCGTCTTCGGCCTCGGTGATACGTCCTATGAATTTTTCTGCCAGTCCGGTAAAGATTTCGACAGCAAGCTGGCGGAGCTGGGCGCAGAGCGCCTGCTGGATCGCGTAGACGCTGACGTGGAATACCAGGCTGCCGCCGCCGAATGGCGGGCGCGCATCGTTGAGGTGCTGAAGGCCCGCGTCCCGAAAGAGACGCCAGCGCAGGCCGCCGTTACCGTAGCCGGCACCGTTAACGAAATCCACACCAGCCCTTACACGAAAGAGGCGCCGCTGACGGCGAGCCTGTCGGTAAACCAGAAAATCACGGGCCGTGATTCAGAAAAAGACGTGCGCCATATCGAAATCGATCTCGGTGACTCTGGCCTGCGTTACCAGCCTGGCGATGCGCTGGGCGTCTGGTATCAGAACGATCCGGCGCTGGTGAAAGAGCTGGTCGAACTGCTGTGGTTGAAAGGCGATGAACCGGTTACCG
This sequence comes from Enterobacter sp. CCUG 70166, assembly GCF_020224095.1. Classification (NCBI taxonomy): domain Bacteria; kingdom Pseudomonadati; phylum Pseudomonadota; class Gammaproteobacteria; order Enterobacterales; family Enterobacteriaceae; genus Enterobacter; species Enterobacter sp. CCUG 70166. The sequence goes on along the minus strand of NZ_NRIQ01000027.1, from coordinate 66,196 downwards.
TGGACGGCAAAACGCTCTCGATCTCCGAGGCGCTCCAGTGGCATTTCGAACTGACGGTCAACACCGCCAACATCGTTGAAAACTACGCCACCTTAACCCGCAGCGAATCGCTCCTTCCGCTGGTCGGGGACAAGGCGAAGTTACAGCAATACGCGGCGACAACGCCGATTGTCGATATGGTGCGTTTCTCTCCGGCACAGCTGGATGCTGACGCGCTGGTCGGCCTGCTGCGTCCGCTGACCCCGCGCCTGTACTCCATCGCCTCCTCGCAGGCGGAAGTGGAAAACGAAGTCCACATCACCGTTGGCGTGGTGCGTTACGACATCGAAGGCCGCGCGCGGGCGGGCGGGGCGTCAGGCTTCCTGGCAGACCGCGTGGAAGAAGAGGGCGAAGTTCGCGTCTTTATCGAGCACAACGACAACTTCCGCCTGCCGGCGAACCCCGAAACGCCGGTGATTATGATTGGCCCAGGCACCGGTATTGCGCCATTCCGCGCTTTTATGCAGCAGCGTGCGGCAGACGACGCGCCGGGTAAAAACTGGCTGTTCTTCGGCAACCCGCACTTTACTGAAGATTTCCTCTACCAGGTTGAGTGGCAGCGCTACGTCAAAGAGGGCGTGCTGACCCGCATCGATCTGGCCTGGTCCCGCGATCAGAAAGAAAAAGTATACGTACAAGACAAACTGCGCGAACAGGGCGCAGAGCTGTGGCGCTGGATCAATGACGGCGCCCACATTTATGTCTGCGGCGACGCCAATCGCATGGCGAAAGACGTTGAGCAGGCACTGCTGGAAGTGATTGCCGAATTCGGCGGTATGGATGCCGAAACGGCGGATGAATTTTTAAGTGAGCTGCGCGTAGAGCGCCGTTATCAGCGAGATGTCTACTAATGAGCGAAAAACATCCTGGCCCACTGGTGGTCGAAGGCAAACTGACTGATGCCGAGCGCATGAAGGTAGAGAGCAACTACCTGCGCGGTACCATTGCCGAAGATTTAAATGACGGCCTGACCGGCGGTTTCAAAGGCGACAACTTCCTGCTGATCCGTTTCCACGGTATGTACCAGCAGGACGACCGCGATATCCGCGCCGAGCGTGCCGAACAGAAGCTGGAGCCGCGTCACGCGATGCTGCTGCGCTGTCGTCTGCCGGGCGGGGTAATCACTACGAAACAGTGGCAGGCGATCGACAAGTTTGCCGGTGAAAACACAATCTACGGCAGCATTCGTCTGACCAACCGTCAGACCTTCCAGTTCCACGGCATTCTGAAGAAGAACGTCAAGCCGGTGCACCAGATGCTGCACTCCGTGGGTCTGGACGCGCTGGCGACTGCCAACGACATGAACCGTAACGTGCTCTGCACCTCGAACCCGTACGAATCTGAGCTGCACGCCGAAGCGTACGAGTGGGCGAAAAAAATCTCCGAACATCTGCTGCCACGTACCCGCGCCTATGCGGAGATCTGGCTCGATCAGGAGAAAGTCGCCACCACCGATGAAGAGCCGATCCTCGGTCAGACCTACCTGCCGCGTAAGTTTAAAACCACGGTGGTGATCCCGCCGCAGAACGATATCGACCTGCACGCCAACGACATGAACTTCGTGGCGATTGCCGAAAACGGCAAGCTGGTCGGCTTTAACCTGCTGGTGGGCGGCGGTTTGTCCATTGAGCACGGTAACAAGAAAACTTACGCCCGCACCGCGAGCGAGTTCGGCTTCCTGCCGCTGGAGCACACGCTGGCCGTGGCAGAGGCGGTGGTCACGACCCAGCGTGACTGGGGTAACCGTACCGATCGTAAAAACGCGAAAACCAAATATACCCTTGAGCGCGTAGGCGTCGAGACGTTCAAAGAAGAAGTGGAGCGTCGCGCGGGCATCAAGTTTGAGCCGATCCGCCCTTACGAATTCACCGGTCGCGGCGATCGCATCGGCTGGGTGAAAGGCATCGACAATAACTGGCACCTGACGCTGTTCATTGAAAATGGCCGTATTCTGGATTATCCGGGCCGTCCGCTGAAAACCGGCCTGCTGGAAATCGCGAAGATCCACAAAGGCGAGTTCCGTATTACCGCCAACCAGAACCTGATCGTCGCCAGCGTGCCGGAAAGCGAAAAGGCGAGAATTGAAGAGCTGGCGCACGAGCACGGGTTGATGAACGCGGTGAAGCCGCAGCGTGAAAACTCAATGGCCTGCGTGTCGTTCCCGACCTGTCCGCTGGCGATGGCCGAAGCCGAGCGATTCCTGCCGTCCTTCACTGATAAAGTGGAGGCTATTCTGGAAAAACACGGTATTCCGGACGAGCATATTGTTATGCGTGTGACGGGCTGTCCGAACGGCTGCGGCCGCGCGATGCTGGCCGAAATCGGTCTGGTAGGGAAAGCGCCGGGTCGCTATAACCTGCACCTGGGCGGTAACCGTATCGGGACACGTATTCCGCGTATGTTCCGCGAGAACATCACCGAGCCGGAAATTCTCGATTCCCTCGACGTGCTTATCGGACGCTGGGCGAAAGAGCGCGAAGCGGGTGAAGGCTTCGGCGACTTTACGGTACGTACGGGTATCATTCGCCCGGTGCTCGATCCCGCAAGGGATTTCTGGGAGTAATCCATCCTTTGCCCGGTGGCGCTTCGCTTACCGGGCCTACGGGTTTTGTAGGCCGGGCAAACGCAGTGCCGCCCGGCGAAACAGGCAAACGAGGTTCTTATGTCCGTACTCGATCTAAACGCCCTTAATGACCTGCCAAAAGTTGAACGCATTCTGGCCCTGGCAGAAACTAACGCCCAACTGGAAAAGCTCGACGCCGAAGGGCGCGTGGCGTGGGCGCTGGAAAACCTGCCGGGAGACTATGTGCTTTCGTCGAGCTTTGGCATTCAGGCGGCGGTCAGTCTGCATCTGGTGAATCAGATCCGTCCGGACATTCCGGTGATCCTCACCGATACCGGCTATCTGTTCCCGGAGACCTATCAGTTTATCGACGAGCTGACGGACAAGCTCAAGCTGAACCTGAAGGTTTATCGCGCAACCGAAAGCGCGGCCTGGCAGGAGGCGCGTTACGGCAAGCTGTGGGAGCAGGGCGTTGAGGGCATCGAGAAATACAATGAGATCAACAAGGTCGAGCCGATGAACCGCGCGCTGAAAGATCTTCATGCGCAGACGTGGTTTGCTGGGCTCCGCCGCGAGCAGTCCGGGAGCCGGGCAACGCTGCCGGTGCTGGCGGTGCAGCGTGGCGTGTTCAAAGTGCTGCCGATCATCGACTGGGATAACCGCACGGTGTACCAGTATCTGCAAAAGCACGGGCTGAAGTACCATCCGCTGTGGGAGCAGGGCTACCTGTCGGTAGGCGACACCCATACCACGCGTAAATGGGAACCGGGAATGGCGGAAGAAGAGACGCGATTCTTTGGGCTGAAGCGCGAGTGCGGGCTGCACGAAGGGTAATGTTTTTTCGCCCGGTGGCGGCTACGCCTTACCGGGCCTACGTTTCGTGCCGTTGTAGGCCCGGTAAGCGCAGCGCCACCGGGCTTAATTGCATTAGGCTTTCCCCGCTTTCGCCAGCTCCTTCACCAGCGGCAGCATCACTTTCACGACATCCCGGCTGCGGTGCTCAATCCGCTGCGGCAGCGTTTTATCAATGTGCTGCTGGTTATCCAGCCGCACGTCATGCCAGCTGGTCCCGTTTGGGAACGCCTTCGATTTAGCGCGCTGTTGATAGCCATCTTTTTTGCCCAGCGCCCAGTTAGTTGCCTCGACGTACAGCACCGGAATGCCCGCCTTATCAAACACTTCACCGTCATTACAGCAGCCCGTGCCTTTGGGATAATCGGGGTTACCACCCGGATTTGTCGCGGCATAGACGCCATGCGTGCGGGCAAGCGCCAGCGCGCGGTCGCGGGTGAGTTTACGTACGCTGCTCGGCGTGCTCTGTCCGCTATTAAAATAGAGCTTATCTCCCACGATCAGATTATCGAGGTTAATCACCAGCAACGTATTTTTCTTCTCCTCAGCGGTCATGCGCTTAAGGAGATTCTCAGCGCCGAGTTTTCCTTCTTCTTCACCGCTGGTCGCAACAAAGCGAATGCTGTATTTCGTCGGAATATTCTTCAGGCGTTCGGCCAGCTCAAGCATGACGCCCAGCCCCGCCGCATTGTCATCCAGTCCCTGAAGCGTCAGCCCGCCGAGGTTATTATCGACATCGGCGTCGCTCATCGGCGTGTAGGTATCAAGGTGCGCCATAATAATAATCTGCTCAGCCGCCTTTCCTTCGTGCGCCGCAATGACCGTGCTGCCGGTTACGTTATGCCAGTTCTGCGTTTTATTGCGTGAGGTATAGATGTAGCGGCTGTGGAAAGCGCGAATGTCGCTCTCATAGCCCATATCCGCAAACTGCTGACGAATATAGTCTGCCGAGAGCATTTCGGCTGGGGTTCCGGTCATGCGGCCCGGAAAGACCGTCGCAATATGCCGCGCCTGCATACTGGCTATTTCACCGTAAGATTGATTTTTTGCCTGAGCCGGAAGGATAAAGCAAACGCCGAGCGCCAGGGCAACGAATCGGTGGCGCATTGCGGAAAACATAGTGAGTCCTTAAAAACAGAGCAAAATTTTAACCCGCATAGTATGAAACTGTGATCGGGTAGACACAATTTGAATTGCGCTTAAATGCCCGAAATTTCGCGTGTTAAGCACTTTTTGATATTTGCTTTTCCATGGCGTTATTCCATTGAGTAACTACTCATTCCAATTCGTAATTTCATTCGGTCTAAGCCGCCCCCTATAGTCCCTTTATTCCTGGTTGTTAGTGAGTTGTTGCCTGTGGACTATCTCCCCCTTTTTGCTGCCTTGAAAGACCGACCGGTACTGGTTGTCGGGACGGGTGAAATTGCCGATCGCAAAATCGCGTTCCTGCAACGCGCCGGGGCGCAGGTGCAGGTCGTTGCAGAGGCGGATTTTGAAGAGTCTCAGATCGACAGCGTGGTGCTGGTGATTGCGGCAACCGAAGATCGGGCGCTCAACCGCCGAATCTCCGACGCAGCTCAGGACCGTCACCGTCTGGTGAACGTGGTAGACGACCAGCCGCTGTGCTCGTTTATCTTCCCGTCGATTGTTGACCGCTCGCCGCTGCTGGTGGCGATCTCCTCCGGCGGCACCGCGCCGGTGCTGGCGCGCGTACTGCGGGAAAAAATCGAAGCGCTGCTGCCGACCAGCCTCGGGCGCATGGCGGAGAAGGCCAGCTACTGGCGCAACCACCTTAAAACGCGTCTGACCAGCGTGACGGAACGCCGTCGCTTCTGGGAGCGTGTGTTTCGCGGCCGCTTTGCCAGCCTGATGCATGCCGGTAACGAGACGGCGGCGCAAAAAATTCTCGAGGACGAACTGGATAACCCCGGCAGTACGGGCGGGGAGATCATTCTGGTGGGCGCCGGGCCGGGCGATGCCGGGCTGCTCACGCTGCGTGGCCTCCAGGTTCTTCAGGATGCGGATGTCGTGTTCTACGACCATCTGGTCACCGACGGTATTCGCGAACTGATCCGCCGTGACGCGGAGCAAATCTGCGTTGGTAAACGTGCCGGCGAGCACTCCGTGCCGCAGCACGACACCAATCAAATGCTGATTGCCGCCGCGAAAGCGGGCAAGACCGTGGTGCGCCTGAAAGGGGGCGACCCGTTTATCTTCGGCCGTGGTGGCGAGGAGTTGCAGGCGGCAGCCGAAGCGGGCGTCCCGTTCCAGGTGGTCCCCGGCATTACGGCGGCGTCTGCCGTCACGGCCTACGCCGGTATTCCGCTGACCCATCGTGATTACGCCCAGAGCGTGACCTTTGTGACCGGGCACTACAAAGCCGACAGCACGCCGTTTGACTGGTCGCATCTTGCCCAGAGCCGACAAACCCTGGCGATTTATATGGGCACGATGAAAGCGGCGGATATCAGCGAACAGCTTATTCAGCACGGTCGCGATGCGGCGACGCCGGTTGCCGTCATCTCTCGCGGCACGCGCGTCGATCAGCACGTCGCCATCGGCACGTTACAAAACCTTGCAACCCTGGCGAAAGATGCCCCTATGCCCGCCCTGATCGTGGTGGGAGAGGTGGTGCAGCTGCACGACACCCTCGCCTGGTTCCAACACACAACCGATACGGAAGGCTTTGGTTCTTCTGTTATAAATTTGGCTTAAGGAACGGTTATGGACCAAAAACGACTTACTCACCTGCGGCAGCTCGAAGCGGAAAGTATCCACATTATCCGCGAAGTGGCCGCCGAGTTCTCTAACCCGGTGATGATGTACTCCATCGGTAAAGATTCCAGCGTCATGCTGCACCTGGCGCGTAAAGCGTTTTATCCGGGGACGCTGCCGTTCCCGCTGCTGCATGTGGATACCGGCTGGAAATTCCGCGAGATGTACGAGTTTCGTGACCGTACCGCCAAAGCCTACGGCTGCGAGCTGCTGGTGCACAAAAACCCGGAAGGGGTGGCGATGGGCATCAACCCGTTCGTGCACGGCAGCGCCAAGCATACCGATATCATGAAAACTGAAGGGCTGAAGCAGGCGCTGAATAAATACGGTTTTGATGCGGCCTTCGGCGGCGCACGGCGTGACGAAGAGAAATCCCGCGCCAAAGAGCGTATCTACTCTTTCCGCGACCGCTTCCACCGCTGGGACCCGAAAAACCAGCGTCCGGAGCTGTGGCACAACTACAACGGCCAGATCAACAAGGGCGAAAGCATTCGCGTCTTCCCGCTCTCCAACTGGACCGAGCTGGATATCTGGCAGTACATCTATCTGGAAAATATTGAGATCGTTCCGCTGTATCTGGCAGCAGAGCGCCCGGTCCTGGAGCGCGACGGCATGCTGATGATGATCGACGACGATCGCATTGATTTACAGCCGGGTGAAGTGATCAAAAAACAGATGGTCCGTTTCCGTACTCTCGGCTGCTGGCCGTTGACCGGCGCGGTGGAATCCAGTGCGCAGACGCTGCCGGAGATCATCGAGGAGATGCTGGTGTCGACCACCAGTGAGCGACAGGGCCGCGTGATTGACCGCGACCAGGCAGGCTCCATGGAGCTGAAGAAACGTCAGGGTTATTTCTAAGGAGCCGCCATGAATACGACTATTGCCCAACAAATTGCCGATGAAGGCGGCGTAGAAGCTTATCTGCACGCCCAACAGTACAAAAGTCTGCTGCGATTCCTGACCTGCGGCAGCGTTGATGACGGGAAAAGTACCCTGATTGGTCGTCTGCTGCACGACACGCGACAAATTTACGAAGATCAGCTCTCTTCCCTGCACAACGACAGTAAACGCCACGGCACCCAGGGCGAAAAACTCGACCTGGCGCTGCTGGTGGACGGCTTGCAGGCGGAGCGCGAGCAGGGCATTACCATTGATGTCGCCTATCGCTACTTCTCTACCGAAAAGCGCAAATTTATTATCGCCGACACCCCGGGGCATGAGCAGTACACCCGTAACATGGCGACCGGCGCGTCCACCTGTGACCTGGCGATCCTGCTGATGGACGCCCGTAAAGGCGTGCTGGATCAGACGCGTCGTCACAGCTTTATCTCTACGCTGCTGGGGATCAAACACCTGGTGGTGGCGGTGAACAAAATGGATCTGGTGGACTACAGCGAAGCGCGATTCGACGAGATCCGCCAGAGCTACCTGACCTTTGCTGAACAGCTGCCGGGCAACCTCGATATTCGCTTTGTGCCGCTGTCGGCGCTGGAAGGGGATAACGTCGCCTCTCAGAGCGCGAACATGCCGTGGTACAGCGGCCCGACGCTGCTGGAGGTGCTGGAAACCGTTGAAATTCAGCGCGTGGTTGAGACCCAGCCGATGCGCTTCCCGGTGCAGTACGTAAACCGTCCGAACCTCGATTTCCGCGGCTTCTCCGGCACCCTTGCGTCCGGCTCGGTCAACGTGGGCCAGCGCGTGAAGGTGCTGCCGTCCGGCGTGGAATCGACCATTGCCCGTATCGTCACCTTTGATGGCGATCTGGACGAAGCAGGGGCAGGTGAAGCAGTAACCCTGGTGCTAAAAGACGAGATTGACATCAGCCGCGGCGATCTGCTGGTCGACGCGCAGGAAACGCTGGCGGCGGTGCAGGGCGCATCCGTGGACGTGGTGTGGATGGCGGAACAGCCCCTGACCGCAGGCCAGAGCTATGACATTAAAATTGCCGGCAAGAAAACCCGCGCCCGCGTGGACGGCATTCAGTTCCAGGTGGACATCAACAACCTGACCCACCGTGACGTGAGCGAGCTACCGCTGAACGGCATCGGTCTGGTGGATCTGACCTTCGACGAGCCGCTGGTGCTGGATCCGTATCAGCAGAATCCGGTGACGGGCGGGCTGATCTTTATCGACCGCCTGACCAACGTCACCGTCGGCGCCGGGATGGTCCGTGAACCAAACACGCAGGCTACCGTGGCCTCTGAGTTCAGCGCGTTTGAACTTGAGCTGAATGCGCTGGTGCGTAAACACTTCCCGCACTGGGGCGCACGCGATTTGCTGGGAGGCATGTAATGGCTGCCCATGATGAGAACGTCGTCTGGCATCCTCATCCGGTCACCGTCGCCCAGCGCGAACAGCTCCACGGTCACCGTGGGGTTGTGCTGTGGTTTACCGGGCTGTCTGGCTCCGGTAAATCCACGGTGGCAGGCGCGCTGGAAGAGGCGCTGCATCAGCAGGGAGTGAGCACCTACCTGCTGGACGGCGACAACGTGCGTCACGGACTGTGCAGCGATTTAGGGTTCAGCGATGAAGACCGTAAAGAGAACATTCGCCGGGTGGGAGAAGTCGCCAGCCTGATGGCGGATGCCGGGCTGGTGGTGCTGACGGCGTTTATCTCACCGCACCGCGCCGAACGTCAGATGGTGCGTGAGCGCGTGGGCCGGAATCGCTTCATTGAAGTGTTTGTGGATACGCCGCTGGCAATCTGCGAAGCGCGCGATCCGAAAGGGCTGTATAAAAAAGCCCGCGCGGGAGAGCTGCGAAACTTCACCGGTATTGACTCGGTTTACGAAGCGCCTGAATCCCCTGAGATTCATCTGGAAGGTCAACAATTGGTAACAAATTTAGTAAGCCAATTATTAGACCTGCTCAGACGGGACGATATTATCAGATCCTGAGACGGTATCGTTCGGGAGCTGTCTTCCCGAGCGATGAGTCACGGTCACAGGATTAGCTATGCGCAACAGTGAAAACTACATGATTACCACCGGGTCGGAACCGTTAACGACCGACGACGAGACGACCTGGTCCTTCCCTGGGGCGATTGTCGGCTTTGTGTCGTGGCTACTGGCGCTGGGTATCCCGTTCTTGATCTACGGTGGAAACACCCTCTTTTTCTTCCTCTATACCTGGCCTTTCTTCCTCGCGCTGATGCCCGTTGCGGTTGTGGTGGGCGTGGCGCTGCACTCCCTTTTCAACGGCAAGCTCCTGTATAGTACGCTCATCACTATCGCCACCGTTGTGGTCATCTTTGGCCTGCTGTTTTTATGGCTGATGGGCTAACTTACGGCATAATTAAAACCCCGCAGTAGAGTCCAGCGGAAAGTTATGGGATGATGATGCCGTTTTTTCAGGGGGCAGGATGGGTAAACTAACGCTGCTGTTGCTGGCTTTGCTGGTCTGGCTGCAATATTCGCTGTGGTTCGGCAAAAACGGACTGCACGACTACAGCCGGGTGAGCGATGACGTCGCGGCACAGCAGGCGACAAACGCCAAACTTAAAGCGCGTAACGATCAACTTTTTGCTGAAATTGATGACCTCAATGGCGGCCAGGAGGCGATTGAGGAGCGCGCACGCAATGAACTTAGTATGACTAAGCCGGGTGAAACGTTTTATCGCCTGGTTCCGGATGCGTCTAAACGCAATCAGGGCTCCGCACAAAACAATCGATAATCAGGCCCAGGATTACGACATGGCAGCAACTTTTTCGGACGTCTGTGCCGTGGTGCCGGCCGCAGGTTTTGGCCGGCGTATGCAGACAGAATGTCCTAAGCAGTATCTCTCAATTGGCGATAAAACGATCCTCGAGCACGCCGTGGCGGCGCTGCTGGCGCATGCCCGGGTGAAACGCGTTGTTATTGCCATCAGCCCCGGCGATGCACGTTTTGCGCAGCTCCCGCTGGCAAATCATCCTCAGATTACCGTCGTTGACGGCGGCGCAGAGCGGGCTGACTCCGTTCTGGCGGGCATTCAGGCTGCCGGGAACGCGCAGTGGGTGCTGGTGCACGATGCCGCGCGTCCCTGTCTGCATCACGACGATCTGTCGCGTCTGCTGGCCCTGAGTGAAACCAGTAAAGTGGGCGGCATTCTGGCCGCCCCGGTGCGTGACACCATGAAGCGTGCCGAACCGGGTAAACCAGCGATTGCCCACACCGTCGAGCGCGTCGATCTATGGCACGCGCTGACGCCACAATTTTTTCCCCGCGAATTACTCCACGACTGCTTAACGCGTGCGCTTAAAGAAGGTGCGACCATTACGGACGAAGCCTCGGCGCTGGAGTATTGCGGTTTCCACCCCACGCTTGTTGAAGGGCGCGCTGATAATATAAAAGTGACGCGCCCGGAAGACTTACAACTCGCGGAATTTTATCTTACCCGTACGACCCCTCAGGAGAAGGCATAATGCGTATTGGACACGGTTTTGATGTACACGCCTTTGGCGGCGTTGGCCCAATTATCATTGGCGGCGTGCGCATTCCTTACGAAAAAGGTCTGCTGGCGCATTCTGATGGAGACGTGGCGCTGCATGCGCTGACCGACGCGCTGCTGGGTGCCGCTGCGCTGGGCGACATTGGCAAACTGTTCCCGGACACCGATCCTGCTTTCAAAGGCGCAGACAGTCGCGAACTGCTGCGCGAAGCCTGGCGTCGTATTCAGGCCAAAGGCTACACCCTCGGCAACGTTGATGTGACGATCATTGCCCAGGCACCGAAGATGCTGCCACATATCCCTCAGATGCGCGTGTTTATCGCTGAAGATCTGGGCTGCCATATGGACGACGTCAACGTCAAAGCGACCACCACGGAGAAGCTGGGCTTTACCGGTCGTGGCGAAGGCATTGCCTGTGAAGCCGTGGCGCTGCTGGTGAAGGCGGCCAAATGACGGATTTCGACAATCTGACGTATCTGCACGGTAAACCGCAGGGCAAGGGTCTGCTGAAAGCCAACCCTGAAGATTTCGTGGTAGTGGAAGATCTGGGTTTTGAGCCGGACGGCGAAGGCGAGCACATCCTGGTGCGCATTCTGAAAAACGGCTGCAACACCCGTTTCGTGGCGGACGCGCTGGCAAAATTCCTCAATATTCACGCCCGCGAAGTGAGCTTTGCCGGTCAAAAAGATAAACATGCCGTGACCGAACAGTGGCTTTGCGCCCGCGTGCCCGGCAATGCCATGCCCGATTTAAGCAAATTTGAGCTTGAGGGCTGTAAGGTACTGGAGTACGCCCGCCATAAACGCAAATTGCGTCTGGGCGCACTGAAAGGCAATGCCTTTACCCTGGTGTTGCGCGAAGTGACCGAACGCGAGGACGTTGAAAAACGCCTGAAGGCCATTAACGAACGCGGCGTACCAAACTATTTCGGCGCTCAGCGCTTTGGTATCGGTGGTAGCAACCTGCTGGGCGCGCTGCGCTGGGCGCAAAGCGGTGCACCGGTGCGCGATCGTAATAAACGCAGTTTTTGGTTGTCGGCGGCCCGCAGTGCGTTGTTTAATCAGATTGTGAGCGAGCGGCTGAAAAAACCGGACGCGAATCAAGTTGTTGTCGGCGATGCGCTACAATTAGCGGGACGCGGAAGCTGGTTTGTGGCAACGGCCGAAGAGATGGCCGATGTCCAGTCGCGCGTGGACGCTAAAACGCTGATGATTACCGCCGCCTTGCCGGGTTCAGGCGACTGGGGAACCCAGGGCGAGGCGCTGGCCGCTGAGCAGTCAGCGGTGGCGGATGCGCCAGAATTACAATCGTTGCTGGTGCGGGAAAAGGTCGAGGCGGCACGTCGTGCGATGCTCCTCTACCCGCAACAGCTGAGCTGGAACTGGTGGGATGACGTAACCGTCGAGTTACGCTTCTGGCTGCCGGCAGGTAGCTTTGCCACCAGTGTTGTCAGGGAACTTATCAACACGTCGGGTGATTATGCGAATATTGCTGAGTAACGATGACGGGATCCAAGCGCCAGGTATTCAGACGCTGGCGCAACACCTCCGCGAATTTGCGGATGTGCAGGTCGTGGCTCCCGATCGTAACCGCAGTGGCGCGTCTAACTCATTGACGCTGGAGTCTTCACTCCGCACCTTTACCTTTGAGAATGGCGATATTGCCGTCCAGATGGGGACGCCGACCGACTGCGTGTTTCTGGGCGTGAACGCGCTGATGCGCCCGCGGCCGGACGTTGTGGTCTCCGGCATCAATGCCGGGCCAAATCTTGGCGATGATGTGATTTACTCCGGCACCGTGGCTGCGGCGATGGAAGGGCGTCACCTGGGGTTTCCGGCGCTGGCGGTCTCGTTAAACGGTCACACCCACTATGACACAGCCGCCGCGGTGACCTGCTCCATTCTCCGTGCGCTTGGCCGCGAGCCGCTGCGTACCGGACGTATCCTCAATATTAACGTGCCGGACCTCCCGCTGGACGAGATCAAAGGGATCCGCGTGACGCGCTGCGGCAGTCGCCATCCTGCCGATCAGGTTATTCCCCAGCAGGATCCGCGCGGCAATACCCTGTACTGGATCGGCCCGCCGGGAGCTAAATGCGATGCCGGACCAGACACCGACTTCGCTGCGGTGGATGAGGGTTACGTTTCCGTTACGCCGTTGCACGTAGATTTAACCGCTTATAGCGCGCATGATGTGGTGTCGGACTGGTTAGATCGGGTCGGAGTGAACGCGCAATGGTAAGTAAACGTGTACAAACTCTTCTGGAACAATTACGCGCACAGGGGATCGCCAACGAGCAGGTGCTGAACGCGCTTGCCCAGGTTCCCCGTGAGAAGTTTGTAGATGAGGCGTTTGAACACAAAGCGTGGGAAAACGTGGCGCTGCCCATTGGGCAAGGCCAGACGATTTCGCAGCCCTACATGGTGGCGCGTATGACGGAGCTTCTGGAGTTAACGCCAGAGTCCCGGGTGCTGGAAATTGGCACCGGTTCAGGGTATCAGACCGCGATCCTGGCTCACCTTGTGCACCATGTCTGTTCGGTGGAACGGATTAAAGGGTTGCAGTGGCAGGCGCGCCGTCGCCTGAAACAGCTTGATTTACATAATGTATCGACACGCCACGGCGATGGATGGCAGGGTTGGCAGGCTCGCGCCCCGTTTGACGCCATCATTGTCACGGCAGCGCCACCTGAAATCCCCACTGCGCTTCTTTCGCAGCTGGACGAGGGTGGCATTCTTGTATTGCCCGTCGGCGATGAGCAGCAGCTTTTGAAGCGCGTTCGTCGACGCGGCGGCGAGTTTATTATCGATACCGTGGAAGCCGTGCGCTTTGTGCCCCTGGTTAAGGGCGAACTGGCCTGAGACTCGGATTTTTCCAGGGTTATTAAGGCAAATTCAGCGTATGGTGTGGCGCGATAGATTCGTGCCATCACGGTTATTTTTAAGTCACTGGTAGTTAACACATTCCTGGGGGATAAATGAGCGCGGGAAGCCCAAAATTCACCATCAGCCGTGTTGCGGCATTATCACTGGTTTCGCTCTGGCTGGCAGGCTGTACAAGTTCAAATAACGCGCCTGCGCCCGTCAGTTCCGTTAATGGAACCAGCGGCTCGGGTAACACGTCCAGCGGAATGTTGATCACCCCTCCGCCTAAAATGGGCACCTCAACGGCGCAGCAAACTCCGCAGATTCAGCCGGTTCGGCGTCCAGTTACGCAGCCTACGCAGATTCAGGCAGTGGAACAGCCTGTTCAGACTGAAAATGGCCGCATAGTGTATAACCGTAAGTATGGGAACATTCCGAAAGGTAGCTATACCGGCGGCAGCACCTATACCGTGAAGCGCGGCGATACGCTGTTCTATATTGCCTGGATCACCGGGAACGATTTCCGCGATCTGGCACAGCGAAACAACGTCCAGGCCCCGTATGCTCTGGAAGTCGGGCAAACGCTTCAGGTTGGCAACGCGACGGGGACACCGCTTACGCCAGGCAACACCGTTTCAGCGGCCGACGTAACTGCGCAAAATAACAGCGTTACTCCTGCACAAAAAACCACCACGGTGGTTGCTTCACAACCTGTAATTACGTATTCTGAGGATTCAGGTGATCAGAGTGCTAACAAAATGTTGCCGAATAATAAAGGTACTGCGACTGTTGTCACAGCACCGACTACGGCACCTGTGGTTAGCTCTACTGTACCGACTGCAAGCAGTCAGAATGCCAGCTCGTCAATCACCACCTGGCGCTGGCCAACTGACGGCAAGATTATCGAGAACTTCGCTACCTCTGAGGGGGGCAACAAAGGGATCGATATCGCAGGCAGTAAAGGACAGGCAATCATCGCGACCGCAGACGGACGCGTTGTCTATGCCGGTAACGCACTGCGCGGTTACGGTAATCTTATTATCATCAAACATAACGATGATTACCTGAGTGCCTACGCCCATAACGACACTATGCTGGTCCGGGAACAACAAGAAGTTAAGGCGGGGCAAAAAATCGCTACCATGGGTAGCACCGGAACCAGTTCTACACGCTTGCATTTTGAAATTCGTTACAAGGGGAAATCCGTAAACCCGCTGCAATATTTACCGCAGCGATAAATTGACGGGGCATGCCAGCCAGGGTGTCTCGTCCAGGGATCACGGGTAGGAGCCACCTTTATGAGTCAGAATACGCTGAAAGTTCATGATTTAAATGAAGACGCGGAATTTGATGAGAACGGATCAGAGGCTTTTGACGAAAAAGCCTTAGTAGAAGAGGAACCCAGTGATAACGATTTGGCTGAAGAAGAGCTGTTATCGCAGGGTGCCACACAGCGTGTGCTGGACGCGACTCAGCTTTACCTTGGGGAGATTGGTTACTCCCCACTGCTAACGGCCGAAGAAGAAGTCTATTTCGCACGTCGTGCTTTGCGTGGTGATGTTGCCTCGCGTCGTCGCATGATCGAAAGTAACCTGCGACTGGTCGTGAAAATTGCCCGCCGTTACGGCAATCGTGGTCTGGCTCTGCTGGATCTGATTGAAGAGGGCAACTTAGGTCTCATCCGCGCAGTTGAGAAGTTTGACCCGGAACGCGGGTTCCGTTTCTCAACCTACGCGACCTGGTGGATTCGTCAGACCATCGAACGGGCTATTATGAACCAGACCCGTACGATTCGACTGCCGATCCACATCGTCAAAGAGTTGAATGTTTATCTGCGTACCGCGCGCGAGTTGTCCCATAAACTGGACCACGAGCCAAGTGCGGAAGAGATTGCAGAGCAACTCGACAAACCGGTTGATGACGTAAGCCGTATGCTGCGTCTCAACGAGCGCATTACCTCGGTTGACACCCCGCTGGGTGGTGACTCCGAAAAAGCGCTGCTGGACATCCTGGCCGATGAAAAAGACAACGGCCCGGAAGACACCACGCAGGACGATGACATGAAACAGAGCATCGTCAAATGGCTGTTCGAACTGAACGCCAAACAGCGTGAAGTGCTGGCACGTCGTTTCGGTTTACTGGGGTATGAAGCTGCGACACTGGAAGATGTCGGCCGTGAGATTGGCCTGACCCGTGAACGTGTTCGTCAGATTCAGGTTGAAGGGCTACGCCGCCTGCGTGAAATCCTGCAAGGGCAAGGTCTGAATATCGAAGCGCTGTTCCGCGAGTAAGCAACCATTCGTCAGAAAAGGCCCGTCGTGAGACGGGCCTTTTTTATGCCTTACGATTGCGCCGTTTCGTGCAGCAAACGCCAGGTGATGTTATCCCCTTCCTGATTAAGCACCGCGGTTGACCAGCGCACGTTGACGGGCTGGCCTGGCCGGTTTTGCGTCTCCCGGTAATGGAGCACCGCGCCGTTGTCCCATGTCTGAAGCGTTGTTAACGCATCAATGCCGATCCTGAGCCCGGGTCGGGTTCCCCGCTGCGCATATAAAAATTTGGCCAGAGCGTGATGATCTAAATGGGCGCCACTCGGTGGAACCATCAGAAAATCCGGACGGAAACGGGCGAGCAGGGCGTCCTGTTCGCCTTCGCCTGCACCTAACCAGTTTTCAAGGGCGACGTGGATGTCGAGGATCTCTTGTTCGAAATGGGTCATGGTTGCTCCTGTTGCAGTTGCGCAAGTAACTGCGTGTTATTAAGACGGTAGACGTACAGTACGGGCAGCAGAGTGATAACTGCGGCAAAAATAAACATCCCGTGCCAGGCGGCCAGCGGCGTAAAATAAGCTTGCATGAAGCTCAGCGCCTGCGCCAGCAGCAGGGTACCCGCAAAAAAGCTCAACTGACGATTCAGATTCCATAGCGCACTGGCATCAGGCATATCTTCCCGCCGCGTTGTCAAAAACGCGCTGCTCTGAGCCGTACTGCTGCAAAGGCTTCCCCCCGCACCCATTAACGCAAACGCAACGGCAGGTAACAGCATAGCCGGGCCGACGTTAATTAAAAGCAGAATGCCCGTTGCCTGCAAAAGGCAACCGATGACCACCAGCGGCCGCGGGTCGATACGGTTGAAATAGCGTCCTGTCGCGGTGATAGCCAAAAACGATGCCACAGACCACGGCAGCATAAGCATGCCCGTTGCGGTGGGCGTCATATTGGCCTCGCTCTGAAGGTAATACATGCCCGTTACGTTCACGCCAATAAAGATGCCGGGTACGCATACATAGATAAGCATGGATAAGCGCAACAGCGGATCCGTCAGCAAAGACAGGTTTACTATTCTGGTGGTGTTTATCGGTGACGGTTCTGTTTTAAGCCACGCGCAGGCCAAAACAAAGGTGACAATGGCGACGGGCAGGGTGGCAAAAAATATCCAGCGCCAGCTGAATGTCTGAACCAGCATGCCGCCCACAGCCGGTGAGCAGGCGGGGGCAAGCAGCGCGACCAGCATCACCGCCGAGGTGAGTCTGGCCCGCTCATGAGGCTTAAACTGTTGCCAGGTCAGCGCCTGACCAACCGGGATCAGTAAACCCCCTCCGGCGCCCTGCACGACGCGCCAGGCAATCAAACTTTCCAGCGAAGATGAGAGACCCGCCGCTACGGAGGCCGCGCTAAAGAGAAGCAGTGAGAGCAGAATAACGCGCTTCGGCCCGACGCGGCGCGTCAGAATACTGCTGAATGGGATGACTAACGTCAGCCCGGCAATGTATCCGTTACTTACCCAGGCAAGCGCGGAAGGTGTGGTATTGAATGCGTGAGCCATCGCCGGAAAGGCGACGCTGGCAATAAACATGTTTATCAAATCAAGGAAAAAACCGAGCAGAAAGACGACGGCGATTTTGCTGCGATACGTCATGGAAGTTCCTCCGGTGAGGTGGCGTATCGTATCGGCCCGCGCGTTACGGATAAACGCGACAAAGGACGATATACTGTCAACATTATTTTGACAGTTAACCAGGCAAGCGATGCTTAATTTACAGCGTACGGCGATGTTTATCGCCGTAGCGGACACCGGCAGTTTCACCGCCGCGGCGGAGGCGATGGGGCTGACAAAAGCGGTGGTCAGCTTTCATATTCGTCAGCTTGAAGAGGAGCTGGGCGTCACCCTGTTGCTGCGAACCACCCGACGCCTGACGCTGACCGAAGCGGGGAAGCTCTTTCATCAACGAAGCGTGATGCTGTTACGGGATGCAGAGCGATTGCAGGATGATGTTCGCGCCAACCACGCCGGGCTGACGGGAGAACTGCGGATCACCACCACGCCCGAGTATGGCTCGCAGGTGGTGGTGCCTTTGCTGGCTGAGTTTAGCCAGCTGCACCCTGATCTCCGCGTGCGGCATGTCTCGTCCTCTTTGCATGCCGATCTTATCGCCGAGCGCTTCGATGTCGCTATCCGGCTCGGCACGCTTGCAGATTCGCGCTACCACGCCGCGTTGATGACCTCCTTCACCATCCTGCCCGTGGCGACGCCATGCTGGCTGGCAAACCATCCGGTTGACTCGCTGGAGCAGCTGGCGGAAGCGGACTGGATCATTCACGAGCGTTTAACGTCGCCGCTGCGCTGGCAGGTGAGAGGCGTTGATCGGCATCCTGTTTCCTTTGAGATCAGAAAAGCGCCGCGCCTGTATGCAGACAGTGCCCAGGCGTTGATGGCTTTTGCCCTCGCGGGATGTGGCGTGGCGCTGTTGCCGGAGTGGCTGGTGCGTAACGCACTGGATGCAGGGAAGCTGGTCTCGCTGTTACCGGAGTACACGTTTGCTCAGCAGGGCATCTATGCTGTTTATCCCGATGCCCGGCATGTGCCCGCGAAAGTGCGAACATTTATTGATTTTATGCGCGTCAGGGTTACTTAACCCTGCATCATCTTTTTAATGAGCGCTGAAAATTGCTCTCGTTCCGCGCCGTTAAGGCGCCCTAAAAACGCCTCATCCACCTCATTTCCAATCGGTTTACTGCTCTCAAGCAGGGCCTCACCTTCGGCCGTCAGAAAGACAAACCGACGGCGTTTGTCCGCCGGATCGTGCTCGCGCCTGACCAGGCCGCGTGCTTCCATGCGGCTCAGCATTTCTGCCAGCGTCGCTTTGGTGCTCACCGCGACTTCAGTCAGGGCAACCTGCTCAATGCCAGGATTTTCAGCAATTGACCGCATCACCGCATATTGTGGTTTGGTCAGTTCGGGCAATGCGTGTTGCCACTGGGCGGTATGCTGTTGAAAAAGCTGACGTAGCAGGTGAAAAGCTTCTTGTCTTAACTCCATGGACACTCCGACGGAAAAATACTCCCTCTATGATAGCCGCTCTCGGGCTGAATTTTAACGCGAGAGTTTTTAGCGAATAGTGTGATCGTATGCGAACGATCTTGTCAGCAGCAGGATCCAGGCGTAGTTTAGTTAATATGTTCGTATACGAACAAAATAATTGAGGTGCTGAATGAGATTGATTGTGGGAATGACGGGCGCGACGGGTGCGCCATTAGGCGTGGCGTTGTTGCAGGCGCTGCGGGAAATGCCGGAGGTGGAAACGCATCTGGTGATGTCGAAGTGGGCAAAAACCACGATTGAGCTGGAAACGCCCTTCACTGCGCATGACGTTGCTGCACTGGCGGATGTCGTCCATAGCCCGGCCGATCAGGCTGCCACCATCTCCTCCGGCTCGTTTCGCACCGACGGCATGATCGTCATTCCGTGCAGCATGAAAACGCTGGCGGGTATCCGCGCGGGCTACGCCGAAGGGCTGGTAGGGCGTGCGGCAGACGTGGTGCTGAAAGAGGGACGCAAGCTGGTGCTGGTTCCGCGTGAGACGCCGCTCAGCACCATCCATCTTGAGAACATGCTTGCCCTTTCCCGCATGGGCGTGGCGATGGTGCCGCCTATGCCTGCGTACTACAACCACCCGCAAACCGCCGATGACATAACCCAGCATATCGTGACCCGCGTTCTCGACCAGTTTGGTCTGGAGCATAAAAAAGCCCGACGCTGGGAAGGTTTGCAGGCAGCGAAACATTTTTCACAGGAGAATAAAGATGGCATTTGATGATTTGAGAAGCTTCTTGCAGGCGCTCGATGAGCAAGGGCAACTGCTGAAAATTGAGGAAGAGGTAAACGCTGAGCCGGATTTAGCGGCCGCCGCCAACGCTACCGGACGCATTGGCGATGGTGCGCCTGCGCTGTGGTTCGATAATATTCGCGGCTTCACCGATGCCCGTGTGGTGATGAACACTATCGGCTCGTGGCAAAACCACGCTATTTCGATGGGGCTGCCAGCAAATACCCCGGTGAAAAAACAGATCGACGAGTTTATTCGTCGCTGGGACAAATTCCCCGTCTCGCCAGAGCGTCGTGCAAATCCGGCCTGGGCGCAGAACACGGTGGACGGGGAAGACATCAACCTGTTCGACATTCTGCCGCTGTTCCGCCTGAACGACGGTGACGGGGGCTTTTATCTCGATAAAGCGTGCGTTGTCTCCCGCGATCCGCTCGACCCCGATCACTTCGGCAAGCAGAACGTCGGGATTTACCGTATGGAAGTGAAGGGCAAGCGTAAGCTCGGCCTGCAACCGGTGCCGATGCATGATATCGCGCTGCATCTGCATAAGGCAGAAGAGCGCGGCGAAGACCTGCCTATTGCCATTACGCTGGGTAACGATCCGATCATCACCCTGATGGGCGCCACGCCGCTGAAATACGATCAATCCGAGTATGAGATGGCCGGTGCGCTACGCGAAAGTCCGTATCCGATTGCGACGGCTCCGCTGACCGGTTTCGATGTGCCGTGGGGGTCGGAAGTGATCCTGGAAGGGGTGATTGAAGGCCGAAAACGTGAAATTGAAGGGCCATTCGGTGAGTTTACCGGACACTACTCCGGCGGGCGCAACATGACGGTCGTGCGCATTGATAAAGTCTCTTACCGCACAAAACCCATTTTCGAATCTCTCTACCTGGGGATGCCGTGGACCGAGATTGATTATCTGATGGGGCCCGCTACCTGCGTGCCGCTCTATCAGCAGCTGAAGGCGGAATTCCCGGAAGTGCAGGCGGTAAACGCCATGTACACCCACGGCCTGCTGGCGATTATCTCCACCAAAAAACGATACGGCGGTTTTGCCCGTGCAGTCGGGCTCCGCGCCATGACCACGCCACACGGTCTGGGTTACGTGAAAATGGTGATTATGGTGGATGAGGACGTCGATCCGTTTAACCTGCCGCAGGTGATGTGGGCGCTGTCATCTAAGGTCAATCCGGCAGGCGATCTGGTGCAGCTACCGAATATGTCTGTGCTGGAGCTTGACCCCGGCTCCAGCCCGGCGGGGATCACTGACAAGCTGATCATTGATGCCACCACCCCTGTCGCTCCGGACAACCGTGGTCACTACAGCCAGCCGGTACAGGATCTCCCTGAAACCAAAGCCTGGGCCGAAAAACTGACCGCGATGCTGGCGGCACGTCAATAAGGAGGAAAAAATGATTTGTCCACGTTGTGCCGATGAACATATTGAGGTGATGGCAACATCACCGGTGAAAGGTGTCTGGACGGTATACCAGTGTCAGCACTGTCTGTATACCTGGCGCGATACCGAACCGCTGCGCCGTACCAGCCGCGAGCATTACCCGGAAGCGTTCCGCATGACGCAGAAGGATATTGATGAGGCACCGCAGGTGCCGACGATCCCGCCGCTGCTGTAATAAAAAGCCCGGAGGTGCTGCGCTTACCGGGCGATAATATCGTGCGGTCCTTTGCCCGGTGGCGCTACGCTTACCGAGCCTACGGGTTTTGTAGGCCGGGTAAGGCGAAGCCGCCACCCGGCAAAAAAGACCGCAGAGAACTAAACCAGACTCTTCAACCGATAAATCCACTCCAGCGCCTGACGCGGCGTCAGCGAATCCGGATCGAGATTTTCCAGCGCTTCCACAGCCGGAGAGGTCTCTTCCGGCACCGCCAGCAGTGACATCTGCGTACCATCTATCTGCGTAGCTGCCGCATTCGGTGACAAACTTTCCAGCTCACGCAATTTCTGACGCGCGCGCTTAATCACCTCTTTCGGCACACCCGCCAGCGCGGCGACGGCCAGGCCATAGCTCTTGCTTGCCGCGCCGTCCTGCACCGTGTGCATAAAGGCGATGGTGTCGCCGTGCTCAAGCGCATCAAGGTGGACGTTAGCCACACCTTCCATTTTCTCTGGCAGCTGTGTCAGTTCGAAATAGTGCGTCGCGAACAGCGTCAGCGCCTTGATTTTATTCGCCAGACTTTCCGCGCACGCCCAGGCCAGGGACAGGCCGTCATAGGTGGAGGTACCGCGTCCTACTTCGTCCATCAACACCAGACTGTTCTCTGTCGCGTTATGCAGAATGTTGGCGGTTTCGGTCATCTCGACCATAAAGGTAGAGCGACCGCTCGCCAGATCGTCCGCCGCACCCACACGGGTGAAGATACGGTCGACAGGGCCAATCTCAACCTTCTGCGCCGGAACGTAGCTGCCGATGTAGGCGAGCAGCGCGATAAGGGCTGTCTGGCGCATATAGGTACTTTTACCGCCCATATTGGGGCCGGTAATGATCAGCATTCTTCGCTGCGGTGACAGGTTCAACGGGTTGGCAATAAACGGCTCGTTCAGCACCTGCTCAACCACCGGATGGCGACCTTCGGTAATGCGAATACCGGGTTTGTCAGTAAAGGTTGGACAGGTGTAGTTCAGCGTTTCGGCGCGCTCGGCCAGGTTTACCAGCACATCCAGCTCGGCCAGCGCAGCGGCGCTCATTTGAAGGTCAGCCAGATGCGGCATCAGGATGTCGAACAGCTCGTCATACAGCTGTTTCTCCAGCGCCAGCGCTTTACCTTTCGACGTGAGCACTTTGTCTTCGTACTCTTTCAGCTCGGGAATAATGTAGCGCTCGGCATTTTTCAGCGTCTGGCGGCGAACGTAGTGAATCGGTGCCAGGTGGCTCTGCCCACGACTGATCTGGATATAGTAACCGTGTACGGCGTTGTAGCCGACTTTCAGGGTGTCGAGCCCCAGACGTTCACGCTCGCGGATTTCCAGCTTATCCAGATAATCCGTCGCGCCATCGGCCAGCGCACGCCATTCGTCCAGCTCTTCGTTATAACCCGGAGCAATAACCCCGCCATCCCGCACCAGAACAGGCGGCGCATCAATGATGGCGCGTTCCAGCAGTTCGCGAAGCTCGGTAAATTCGCCCATGGTTTCGCGCAGCTTTTGCACTGGCGCGCTGTCGATCTCTCCCAGCTGAGCGCGCAGTTCCGGCAACTGCTGGAAAGCGTGACGCATACGGGCGAGATCGCGTGGACGCGCGGTACGCAATGCCAGGCGCGCCAGGATACGCTCAAGATCACCCACCTGACGCAGCACCGGCTGCAATTCGGTGTAACGATCCTGCAATGCGGCAATGGTTTGCTGACGGCCAATCAGCGTTTCGGTTTTGCGGATCGGCATATGCAGCCAGCGTTTGAGCATACGGCTGCCCATGGGGGTAACCGTGCTGTCAAGAACCGACGCCAGCGTATTTTCCATGCCGCCAGCGAGGTTCTGCGTGATCTCCAGGTTGCGGCGCGTGGCGGCATCCATGATGATGCTGTCCTGCTGACGCTCCATGGTAATTGAACGGATATGGGGCAGGGCGGTACGCTGCGTATCCTTCACGTACTGCAACAGACAGCCTGCGGCACATAGCCCGCGCGGGGCATTTTCCACACCAAAGCCAATCAAATCGCGCGTGCCAAATTGCAGGTTCAACTGCTGGCGCGCGGTATCAATTTCGAACTCCCACAGTGGACGACGACGCAGTCCGCGGCGACCTTCAATCAGCGCCATCTCGGCGAAATCCTCTGCATAAAGCAGTTCTGCCGGATTGGTGCGCTGTAGTTCAGCCGCCATGGTTTCACGGTCAGCCGGTTCACTCAGGCGAAAACGACCGGAGCTGATATCCAGCGTGGCGTAGCCAAACCCTTTACCGTCCTGCCAGATCGCCGCCAGCAGGTTATCCTGGCGCTCCTGAAGCAGGGCTTCATCGCTGATGGTTCCCGGCGTCACGATGCGTACTACCTTGCGCTCAACGGGGCCTTTCGACGTGGCCGGGTCGCCAATTTGTTCGCAGATAGCGACAGACTCGCCCTGGTTCACCAGCTTCGCCAGATAGTTTTCAACCGCGTGATGCGGGATACCCGCCATCGGGATGGGC
The DNA here is from genome assembly GCF_020224095.1 of Enterobacter sp. CCUG 70166. Taxonomy (NCBI): domain Bacteria; kingdom Pseudomonadati; phylum Pseudomonadota; class Gammaproteobacteria; order Enterobacterales; family Enterobacteriaceae; genus Enterobacter; species Enterobacter sp. CCUG 70166. The sequence continues at coordinate 42,420 of NZ_NRIQ01000027.1, read as the reverse complement.
TCGCCTGCCGACGCGCCACGTTTCGTCAGAGAAATGTCGAGCAGCTGAGACGCACGTTTCGCATCGTCATAAAAAAGCTCGTAAAAATCGCCCATACGGTAAAACAGCAGAATTTCCGGATGCTGTGCCTTCAGCTTCAGGTACTGCTGCATCATTGGCGTATGCGCGTCGAAATTGTCGATTGTGCTCATGGAGTTATGATATCCATTTCTTTGAAAATATTACGCTTTGAGCGGCTCAATGGCCGATTGTTCCTTCTATTGTCGCATGAAAAAAAGGTGCGGCGCAGAAAAAAGTCACGACTTTACGAGGCATCTTCCGCTATTAATTCAATGATGATTTTTCCGTGCTCGACGCCCACCCGAACCTGCGAGTTGGTGGTAAATCCCGCTTGTTCAAGCCAGTCGCCTTTCAGGCTCAGCGCTGCGTGTACGCTGTAGCGTTTTGGAATTTTCGTTTTACGGTCTTCATGGCGTTTTCTGAAGTAACCCACTTTTAAGTGCCGATAGGGTTTGGCGATCGCGATCTGTTGCATAAGCTCTCCGGTGAATACGGTTATTTACACCTGTATAAAATACCAGTAAAACGCAGCGAGGGGAGGGGTAATTCTGGAAGGACGCTTCAGAAAACGGAATGCAATAACTGAAAATGTGCGGATAAAAAGGTATTATGAATACACTTTATTGTTGAGGACGACGTTATGTCCGGTAAACGTATTTCACGAGAAAAAAAGACGATCGCCAGAATGATCGCCCTGTACGAAAACAGGTGTCCACACGCCATAAAGGAAGAGGGGCACTATTCGGCGCTTAAGGCTTATGCCGATAAGCGGCTGGATAAATGCGTATTTGGTGAGGAAAAACCTGCCTGCAAACAGTGCCCGGTGCACTGTTATCAGCCCGCCCGACGGGAAGAGATGAAGCAGGTGATGCGCTGGGCAGGGCCACGTATGTTATGGCGTCATCCGATTCTGACCATCCGACATCTGATCGACGATCGTCGTCCGGTTCCTGAATTACCGGAAAAGTATCGGCCCAAAAAATAACCGGCTCAGCGCCGCAGTGGACGACAAATCACGCTCAGGGCGACGGCGCGGCGCAGGCAGACAGAAAAAGAGCACCAAATATCCCTGCGCCAGCGCGGGAGCGATATGTACCCGCTGACGCTCGCCGCCGGAATGACGGGTTATTTCAGGCTCTCTTTATCGATTCCCAGACGCTTCATACGCGAGAGCAGGGTGGTACGCTTCAGCCCCAGCCGTTGCGCCGCACCTTTCGGTCCGGCTACCACGCCGTTGGTCTCCTTCAGCACTCGCATAATGAGCTGATATTCATCTTCTCCCTCTTTCGCAAGCTCGCTTGCGGCCACGGTCGTTTCAGAGAGAGTAACCTCTGGCAGGGAGAGCTGGAGCACGTTCCCGCGCGTCAGCAGGACCGCGCGCTCAATGACGTTTTCCAGCTCGCGCACGTTCCCCGGCCACTCCATCGCCGAAAGGGTGCGTAGCGTTTCGGCAGGAATACTGTCGATATTTCGCCCCATCCGGCGGGCAATCTTCGCGGTAAAGGCTTTCACCAGCAGCGGAATATCTTCCGGGCGTTCGCGCAGCGGCGGCAGGCAGATCGGGAAGACGTTCAGACGATAGTAAAGATCGCTGCGAAACTCGCGGTCGGCGACCATTTTTTTCAGATCGCGGTTGGTGGCGGCAATCAGACGCACGTCGGTCTGGATCAGCTTGTTGCTACCGAGGCGCTCGAACTCCTGCTCCTGCAAAACGCGCAGCAGCTTAGGCTGAAGCTCCAGCGGCATATCGCCCACTTCGTCGAGGAACAATGAGCTTTTATCCGCCAGTTCAAAACGGCCCAGCCGCTGGCTGCTGGCGCCGGTAAACGCGCCGCGCTCGTGGCCGAACAGGTCGCTTTCCAGTAAGCCCGCAGGCATCGCCGCGCAGTTCATCTTCACCATCCGGCGGCTGTTGCGGTTGCTCAGGTTGTGGATCGCCCGGGCAATCAGCTCTTTCCCTGTGCCGGTTTCACCGAGGATCAGCACCGTGCTGTCGCTCTGCGCCACCATCTCCACCTGCTTGAGGATGTTGTACATGGCATCGCTGCGTCCAATGATTTCGCCAAACTCGCTGTCCACATTGTTGAGCTGCTCGGTCAGCGCCAGGTTTTCGTCCACCAGCCGTTCTTTCAGACGGTGGATCTCCTGATAGGCGAGGGCGTTATCCAGCGCAATGGAGATACGTTCGGCGATCTGGCGCAGCAGCTTCAGGTTGGCGGTGGTAAATACGGCTTCATCGCACTGCGCCAGTTTAAGCACGCCGAGCATGGTGTTGCCGGACATCAGCGGCAGCAGGCACAGGGTCTGGATCTTGTTGCCCCAGGTGTTAAACAGCATCCGCTCGTAGGGCGCTACCGGATCCTGCTCGCTGAGGTTTAACAGCAGGATCTCTTTGCTTTTAAATACCCGTTCAGACAGGGTTCCCGCTTCGTCCACTTCGCTTTGCTCGTGCGCCGGGTTAGCTTCGTCGAGGTAGTGGGTGGAGTAGATGTTCAGCTTGCCCTTACGGTTGCCGCGCAGCGCAATGCTGATGGCATCGATCCTGAAATAGTGATGGATCTCTTTGGCGACTTCGCTCACCAGTTCGTCCATATCGAGACGCGACAGCACGGCATTGGTGATGGCGACCAGTATGCGGAAATTATCGCGCTCGCGGCTCAACAGGTCGTAATCCACGTTATTGGTGACGCGGCTTTGGATCTGCTCTGCCACGACGGCCACAATTTGCGTGAAGGTATGCAACCGCTCGTACTCCGCCTCGGTCCAGGGCTGGTCGTTATTACGGATAAACTCGCAGCCGCCAAAAATTTGCCCTTCCACCGCCAGCGGCAGCATGCTGTAGTGGCCGAACGGGTGGTAAAGGTTGCTCTCTGCCAGCTTCGGCCAGGCCTGGCGAAATTGGTCAAAATTGCAGTGCAGCGCTTCCGGGCGGGAGAGAATACGTCGCACCGGACCGTGGGCCAGAAACGTTTCATCTTCATATTCGAAGATTTTGCCGTTATCACGCGTTGAGAAATAGCTCGCGCGGTGGGTTGCGCTATGCCAGAGCACAATGGCGGCGCTGTCCGCCAGCGCTGATTGCCTGACCAGCCGCGTCAGGGCATCGCTCAGCGCACCGAGGTCGGGCTGTTGTAAAAGTGTGCGCGTGATGTCAAACAGGCCCTGCTGTCCAAGATCGCTCATCGGTGTATACGGCATTATTGCTTTCCAATAGAAACTGGCAAAAAAGAGACATTCAGCGCTGACCGCTTTTGGCGCGGTCTAGCAAATTCGGGGTAACGGTTCAGCGTGCGGCAGATCCAGCGTGCGCTTCACGCCGTAAAGCCCGGTCAGGCGCACCCCTTTGCGCTCAACCACGTCGCCGATGATGGCCGCGTCTTTCCCTAAGGGATGTGCGCGCAGTTGTTCAAGTACGGCTTCCGCCGCCGTGCGTTCCACGCCGATCACCAGCTTACCTTCGTTGGCAAAGTTAAGCGGGTCTAGCCCTAATAGCTCGCACAGCCCGCGTACAGCAGGCTTAACGGGCAGGCCGCGCTCGGTCAGTTCAATTCCACAGCCGCTGCTTGCGGCAAATTCGTGTACGACGGCATTCACGCCGCCTCGCGTGGCGTCGCGCAGGGCTTTTACACCCGGCATGTCGCGCAGCGTCTGGATCAGCGGCGTGAGTACCGCGCAGTCACTGTGCAGCTCGCCATCCAGCCCTAAGCCTTCGCGCAGGTTCAGGATGGTTGCCCCGTGGCAGCCCAGCGTGCCGCTGACAATCAGCACGTCGCCTGCACAAAGCTGCTGCGCGCCCCAGTGAATGTTGGCGGGGATCGCCCCCATTCCGGCGGTGTTAATGAAGAGCTTATCTGCCGCGCCGCGCTGCACCACCTTGGTATCCCCGGTCACGATGGCGATCCCCGCCTCGCGGGCGGTGTGCGCCATGCTGTTGACCACCGCCGTGAGCGTCTCCATGGGTAACCCTTCTTCGAGGATAAACCCGCAGGAGAGGTAGCGGGGGATCGCGCCGCTGACGGCCACGTCGTTTGCCGTGCCGCAGACGGCGAGCTTGCCGATATCGCCGCCCGGGAAGAACAGCGGGTCAATCACGTAGCTGTCGGTAGAGAACGCCAGCCTGTCGCCGTGGGCGGTCAGGGCCGCGAGGTCAATACGCGCCTGATCTTCCTGCTCGGCGAGCCAGGGGTTGTTAAAGGCTTCCATGAACAGCCTGTTAATCAACTGCTGCATCGCCTGTCCACCGCTTCCGTGCGCCATTTCCACCGTGTTCATGCTTCACACTCCTGGTTGCGATAGTGATACCACGCGGCGCATGCCCCTTCGGAAGAGACCATCAGCGCGCCAAACGCGGTTTGCGGGTTACAGGCGTTGCCAAATAACGGGCAGTGATGAGGTTTGCATTTGCCGGTGAGTACGTCGCCACAGCGGGCGCGGGGATCGTCGCACACCTTCTGCGGCTGCGGGCGGAAATGCGCTTCGGCGTCGAAGGCGCGATACGCGGGCGTCAGGTGTACGCCGGATTCGGCAATCAGCCCCAGTCCGCGCCACTCGCTGTCGCCTTCGACGCTAAACACGTCGGCTATCGCCTGCTGTGCCCGTCTGTTACCTGCATCGGGCACCACGCGGCGATACTGATTTTCCACCACACTCAGGGCCGCTATTTTCTGCTCAACCAGCATGGTCACGCCTTGCAGTAGATCAAGTGGCTCGAAACCAGCCACCACTAACGGACGATTGTACTGTTCAGCGATAAAACCGTAGGCTTCTGTGCCGATCACCATGCTGACGTGTCCTGGTGCCAGGAAGGCGTCGATGCCGTTGTCCGGCGCTTCAAGCAGGCTACGCAGCGTGGGAATAAGCGTGATGTGCTGGCAGAAAAAGTAAAAGTTAGTGACGTTGCGGGCTTTCGCCTGCTGGAGAGTGATAGCGGTGGCGGGCATGGTGGTTTCAAAACCCAGCCCGAAAAAGACCACCTTACGCTCAGGATTAGCCTCTGCCAGCGTAAGGGCATCCATCGGTGAGTAGACGATTCGCACGTCCGCGCCGCGCGCCTTCGCCTGGAGCAGCGAGCCATTTTTTCCCGGTACGCGCATGGCGTCGCCAAAGGTGCAAAAAATCACACCGGGGCGGCTGGCGATGTCGAGACAGCTGTCGATGCGCCCCATCGGCAGCACGCACACCGGGCAGCCGGGGCCGTGGATAAATTCGATGTTCTCCGGCAGCAGCTGGTCGAGGCCAAATTTAAAGATGGCGTGGGTGTGTCCGCCGCACACCTCCATGATCCGCAGCGGTTTTTCTTTCGTGTAGTCCAGCAGGGACGCGCGGGTTTTCAGGCGATCGATAAGCTGCAACACCTGCTCAGGCGCGCGATATTCATCAACGTAACGCATGTGTTATCGTTCCTCACCATACAGCAGGGCACCCACGTCCGGCTCAACGTCGAACATATTCTGTAGCGCGTCCAGCGTGTCACGGGCTTCTTCCTCATTAATCACGCTCATGGCAAACCCCACGTGGACCAGCACCCACTGGCCGAGACGCGATGCGCCGGTCTCATCGTGGCTGCCCACCAGCGTCAGATCGACATCGCGCAGGATGCCGCAGACCTCCACTTTGGCCTGATTGCCGTCGATCGAATGAATTTGTCCGGGGACGCCTATGCACATCGTTCGCTCTCCAGCCAGTTCAGCCAGGCGTCCATCCCGTCGCCGCGCGTGGCGGAAACCAGCAGGATCTCAATGTCCGGGTTCACTTCCCGGGCGTAAGCCAGGCACTTATCCACGTCGAAATTCAGGTACGGCAGCAGGTCGACTTTGTTCAGCAGCATGAGGGAGGCGGCGGCAAACATATGTGGATACTTCAGCGGCTTGTCTTCCCCTTCGGTCACGGAGAGCACCGCCACTTTATGCCGCTCGCCGAGGTCGAAGCTTGCCGGGCAGACCAGGTTGCCGACGTTTTCAATGAACAGGATGCCGTTGTTCGCCAGCGGCAGGCGCGGGGCGGCGTCGGCAATCATCTGCGCATCCAGGTGGCAGCCCTTGCCGGTGTTGACCTGAATCGCGGGCGTACCGGTTTCGCGGATGCGCGCCGCGTCGTTTACCGTTTGCTGATCGCCTTCGATAACGGCGCAGGAGACTCGTTTATTCAGTCGTTTGAGGGTTTCGGTCAGCAGGGTGGTTTTACCGGAGCCGGGGCTGGAGACCAGGTTCAGTACCAGCTGTTGACGGGCGGCAAAGCGGGCGCGATTGCGAGCGGCGAGCTGGTTATTTTTGTCCAGCACATTGATCTCCACCTCCAGCATCTCGCGCTGGCTGATGCCCGGCGCGTGGGTGCCTGCTTCGCCGTGGCCGTAATGCAGGTCGCCCGCGTCTGAACGCTGCGGCGCAAAGGTGATGCCGGTCAGTGCCGCCGCGGGACGCGGGGCAGGAGAAAAGGGTGCGGAGCGAAACGCGGAGTGGGGACGGTGTTCATCCCCTTCTATATACAGGTTGCCTTCAGCGCAACCGCAGGTACTACACATACATTACTCCTTCTCGATTTCGAGGCGTTGGATCTGCATACCGTCATCCGCCACGATGCGCAGCCCGCTGCTCTGGCACTGCGGACAGCGCTGTACCTTCGATGACAGCAGCGTGACGTACTGCTGACACTGCTCGCACCAGCACTCCGCCTGCTGCTCCTCGATATGCAGTGCGCAACCCTCCGCCAGCGTGCCGCGGCACACCAGCTCAAAACAGAAGGTGAGGGCGCTGGTCTCGACGCAGGAAAACGCCCCGACCTTCAGCCAGACGCCGGTCACGCGCTTCGCATGGTTCTGCACAGCCTGCTGTTCGATAAGTTCCAGTGCCCGCTGGCAGAGGGTGATTTCGTGCATGACGCCTCCTTAATGAATTGCCCCTTCAATGCAATAACAGTGCCAGCTTGATTTGCGTTACGGCGTGACGATGTCAACGCTGTCGAAATGACACGTCGACACCGCGGCGGTGACAGTGCGCATCTCTTTAAAAGCCATTTAAATCAATAAATTAAAAACTGGCACGAAATCTGCTTAACAGCCGCTAACTCCATTAACCGGATACCTTTTATGACTATTTGGGAAATTAGCGAAAAAGCGGATTACATCGCGCAACGTCATCAGCAGCTTCAGGACCAGTGGCACCTCTACTGCAACTCTCTGATTCAGGGGATCACCCTCTCGAAAGCCCGTCTGCACCATGCCATGAGCTGCGCGGCGCAGGGGGATATGCGCTTTGTGTTGTTTGGTCACTTCACGATTTTTGTCACCCTGGCGGAGAGCTTCAACAGCCACACCATTGAGTATTACGTTGAGACAAAAGAGGGTGAAAAACAGTGTATTGCGAAAGCCCAACTGATGGCCGACGGCATGGTGGACGGTCACGTCAGCACCCGCGATCGCCAGCAGGTGCTGGAGCACTATCTGGAGAAAATCGCGCCGGTTTATAACGGCCTCTACGCTGCCGTTGAGCACGATCAGCCGATCAACCTGAAACAGCTGATCGACGGAAAATCCTCCGCGAACGTGGCCTGAAGAGCGAGTGTCGAGAAGTGTCGATAAGACAGTTTTTTTTCGTCAAAAATGACCATCACCAGAGGATGACCCGGTGAACCGTTTTGTAATTGCTGACTCGACGGTCTGTATTGGCTGTCGAACCTGTGAGGCGGCGTGCTCGGAAACGCACCGCCTGCACGGGCTACAGTCCATGCCGCGCCTGCGCGTCATGCGTAATGAGAAAGAGTCTGCCCCGCAGCTCTGTCACCACTGTGAAGACGCGCCATGCGCAGGCGTCTGTCCCGTCAATGCCATCACCCGCGTTGACGGCGCGGTACAGCTGAACGAAAGCCTGTGCGTGAGCTGCAAGCTGTGCGGCATCGCCTGTCCGTTCGGTGCCATTGAGTTTTCCGGCAGCCGTCCGCTGCATATTCCGGCGAATGCCAACACCCCGAAAGCGCCGCCTGCGCCACCGGCTCCGGCACGCGTGAGCACGCTGCTCGACTGGGTGCCGGGCATTCGTGCCGTTGCGGTGAAGTGCGACCTGTGCAGCTTCGATGAACAAGGTCCGGCCTGCGTGCGCACCTGTCCGACCAAAGCGTTAATTCTGGTTAATATTCGCGACATCGCCCGCACCAGCAAACGCAAGCGCGAGCTGACCATCAATACTGACGTCGGCGATCTTTCGCTGCTGCGGGCGCTTAACGAGGGGGCGAAATGAACGCGATAGTTATGATGACCAGCGGCGTGGCCTGGTTTGCCACCGCCGCTGTCCTGGCACTGCTCCTCTCCTTCCATAAAACGCTGAGCGGCTGGATCGCCGGTATCGGCGGGGCGGTCGGCAGCCTGATGACGCTGGCGGCGGGCGGCGCTGTCCTGATCGACGGCCAATCCGTCGACATCCTCATCCCGCTGATTCACCACGCCGTTGAGCTTACGCCGCTAAATGCCATCTGGCTGGTCACCTTTGGTCTGTGTGGGCTGTTTATCAGCCTGTTTAATATCGACTGGCACCGCCATCAGCATACCAACGCCAACGGCCTGCTGGTCAACCTGTTGATGGCCGCCGCGGTCTGCACTGTTGTCGCCAGCAACCTCGGCGCGCTGGTGGTGATGGCTGAAATCATGGCCCTGTGCGGCGTGTTCCTGACCGGATGCAGCGCCTCCGGCAAGCTGTGGTTTGCGCTCGGACGACTCGGCACGCTGCTGCTGGCGCTGGCCTGCTGGCTGGTGTGGCAGCGTTTCGGCACGCTGGACTTTGCCGTGCTTAACGGCCAGCCGCTGGGGAATGACGTCTGGCTGTTGGGCGTAGTCGGTTTTGGCCTGCTGGCCGGGATTATCCCGCTGCACGGCTGGGTGCCGCAGGCGCATGCCAATGCCTCGGCCCCGGCTGCCGCGCTGTTCTCCACCGTGGTGATGAAGGTCGGTCTGTTCGGCATCCTGACGATAACCCTGACGGGCGGCCAGCCGCCGCTGTGGTGGGGCGTGGCGCTGCTGATTGCGGGGATGATCACCGCATTTGTCGGCGGGCTGTACGCCCTGATGGAGCATAACATCCAGCGCCTGCTGGCGTACCACACTCTGGAGAATATCGGCATCATCCTGCTCGGCATGGGCGCGGGTGTCAGCGGGCTGGCGCTCAACCAGCCGGCGCTGATTGCCGCCGGGTTTATTGGCGGTCTGTATCACCTTATCAACCACAGCCTGTTTAAAAGCACCCTGTTCCTCGGGGCGGGCAGCGTCTGGTTTCGCACCGGGCACCGCGATATTGAAAAGCTCGGCGGGATTGGCAAAAAAATGCCCGTCATTTCGCTGGCGATGCTGGTCGGGCTGATGGCGATGGCCGCGCTTCCGCCGCTGAACGGCTTTGCCGGGGAGTGGGTAATCTATCAATCCTTCTTCGCGCTCGGCCAGAGCGACGCGTTTATCGCGCGGCTGCTCGGCCCGCTGCTGGCGGTTGGGCTGGCGATTACCGGGGCGCTGGCGGTGATGTGTATGGCGAAGGTTTACGGCGTCACCTTCCTGGGCGCGCCGCGCACCCGCGAAGCGGAAAACGCCTGTTGCGCCCCGGTGCTGATGGCCACCAGCGTGGTCGCGCTGGCGCTGTGCTGTATCGCAGGTGGGGTTGCCGCGCCGTGGCTGCTGCCGCTTCTGGGCCATGCCATTCCGCTGCCGCTGGCTACGGCGCATACCGTCGTGTCCCAGCCGATGATGGCGCTGCTGCTGATTGCCGCGCCGCTCCTGCCGTTCGTGCTGATGCTGTTCTTCAGACGCGACCGTCTCGCCTCCCGCTCGCGCGGCGCGGCGTGGGCCTGCGGCTACGAACACGAGCAGTCGATGGTCATCACCGCCCACGGTTTCGCCATGCCGGTGAAGGAGAACTTCGCCGCCGTGCTGAAGCTGCGCCACTGGCTGAACCCGGTGGGCTGGATGCCGGGCTGGCAGAGTGCCGCCGTGCCCGTGCTGTTCCGTCGCCTGGCGCTGATCGAGCTGGCGGTGCTGGTGGTGATTGTCATTTCACGAGGAGCCTGACATGAGTTTGTTACTGGCAATTCTTCAGGCGCTGGTGCTGTTTGCCGCCGCGCCGCTGCTGTCGGGCATCACGCGCGTGGCGCGCGCCCGGCTACACAACCGTCGCGGGCCTGGCGTGCTCCAGGAGTACCGCGATCTCTTCAAGCTGCTCTCCCGTCAGAGCGTCGCTCCGGATGCCGCAGGTTGGGTGTTCCGCCTGACGCCGTTCGTGATGGTCGGCGTGATGCTGACCATCGCCACCGCGCTGCCGGTAGTGACAGTGGGCTCGCCGCTGCCCGTGCTTGGCGATCTGATTACGCTGATCTACCTCTTCGCCATCGCGCGTTTCTTCTTTGCGATTGCGGGCCTGGACACCGGCAGCCCGTTTACGGGTATCGGCGCCAGTCGTGAGGCGATGCTCGGCGTGCTGGTTGAGCCAATTCTGCTGCTGGGGCTGTGGGTCGCCGCGCAGGTTGCTGGCTCGACCCACATCAGTTTCATCACCGACACCGTTTACCACTGGCCGGTTTCACGTTCGCTCCCGCTGGTGCTGGCGCTCTGCGCCTGCGCGTTCGCCACCTTTATCGAGATGGGCAAGCTGCCGTTCGATCTCGCGGAAGCGGAGCAGGAATTGCAGGAGGGGCCACTCACCGAGTACAGCGGCTACGGCTTTGCGGTGCTGAAGTGGGGCATCAGCCTCAAGCAGCTGGTGGTGTTGCAGATGTTCGTCGGCGTTTTCTTCCCGTGGGGGCAGATGACGCACTTCTCTGCGGGCGGCCTGCTGCTGGCCGTTGTGGTGGCTGCGCTCAAGCTGCTTATCGGCGTGCTGGTGATTGCCCTGTTTGAAAACAGCATGGCGCGCCTGCGTTTTGTCGAAACGTCACGCATTACCTGGGCTGGTTTTGGTTTTGCATTTTTAGCGTTCGTCTCCTTGCTGGTGGCGTGATTAAAGAGAGTGTTTATGTCTGAAGAAAAGAAAGGTCAGCAGTATCTCGCCGCGTTGCATCAGGCTTTCCCGGGCGTGGTGCTGGAGGAGTCATGGCAAACCAAAGACCAGGTAACCGTCACCATTAAGGTGAACTACCTGCCGGAAGTGGTGGAGTTTCTTTACTACCAGCAGGGCGGCTGGCTGTCGGTGCTGTTCGGCAACGACGAGCGTCAGCTGTGCGGCAACTATGCGGTGTACTACGTGATGTCGATGGAGCAGGGCGAGAAGTGCTGGCTCACCGTGCGCGTCGAAGTTGACCCGAACAAGCCGGAGTACCCGTCCGTCACGCCGCGCGTACCCGCCGCCGTCTGGGGCGAGCGCGAAGTGCGCGACATGTACGGCCTGGTGCCGGTTGGTCTGCCTGACGAGCGTCGCCTGGTGCTGCCGGACGACTGGCCGGATGAACTCTATCCGCTGCGCAAGGACAGCATGGACTACCGCCAGCGTCCGGCCCCGACAACCGACAGCGAAACCTACGAGTTCATCAACGAGCTGGGCAGCAAGAAGAATAATGTGGTGCCGATCGGCCCGCTGCACGTCACCTCTGACGAACCGGGCCACTTCCGCCTGTTCGTCGACGGCGAAAACATTATCGACGCCGACTACCGCCTGTTCTACGTCCACCGCGGCATGGAGAAGCTGGCGGAGACCCGCATGGGCTACAACGAAGTCACGTTTCTTTCTGACCGCGTGTGCGGCATCTGCGGCTTTGCCCACAGCACCGCCTACACCACCTCGGTGGAGAACGGCATGGGGATCGTGGTGCCGGAACGCGCGCAGATGATCCGCGCCATTCTGCTGGAGGTGGAACGCCTGCACTCACACCTGCTGAACCTCGGCCTGGCCTGCCACTTCGTCGGCTTTGACTCCGGGTTTATGCAGTTCTTCCGCGTGCGTGAGGCATCAATGAAGATGGCGGAGATCCTCACCGGGGCGCGTAAAACCTACGGCCTTAACCTGATCGGCGGGATCCGCCGCGACCTGCTGAAAGACGACATGATCCAGACCCGCCAGCTGGCGCAGCAGATGCGCCGGGACGTGCAGGAGCTGGTGGACATGCTGCTCAGCACGCCAAACATCGAGCAGCGCACCGTCGGGATTGGTCGTCTTGACCCTGAAATCGCCCGCGACTTCAGCAACGTCGGTCCAATGGTGCGCGCCAGCGGCCACGCCCGCGACACCCGCGCCGATCACCCGTTCGTCGGCTACGGCCTGCTGCCGATGACCGTGCACAGCGAGCAGGGCTGCGACGTCATCTCCCGCCTGAAGGTGCGCATCAACGAGGTGTTTACCGCGCTGAACATGATCGACTACGGCCTTGATAACCTGCCGGGCGGCCCGCTGATGGTGGAAGGCTTCACCTACATTCCAAACCGCTTTGCCCTCGGATTCGCCGAAGCGCCGCGCGGGGATGACATTCACTGGAGCATGACCGGCGACAACCAGAAGCTCTACCGCTGGCGCTGCCGTGCGGCGACCTACGCCAACTGGCCAACCCTGCGCTACATGCTGCGCGGTAACACCGTCTCTGACGCGCCGCTGATCATCGGCAGCCTCGACCCGTGCTACTCCTGCACCGACCGCATGACCGTCGTGGACGTGCGCAAGAAGAAAAGCCAGGTGGTGCCGTACAAAGAGCTTGAGCGCTACAGCATCGAGCGTAAGAACTCGCCGCTGAAATAAGGACTCGTCATGTTTACCTTTATCAAAAAAGTGATCAAAACCGGCGCGCAGACCAGCAGTTATCCGCTGGAGCCGATCCCGGTGGATAAAAACTTTCGCGGCAAGCCGGAGCACAACCCGCAGCAGTGCATCGGCTGCGCGGCCTGCGTCAACGCCTGCCCGTCGAATGCCTTAACGGTGGAAACGGACCTGAAAACCGGCGAGCTGGCCTGGCAGTTTAACCTCGGGCGCTGCATCTTCTGCGGCCGCTGCGAGGAGGTCTGCCCGACGGTAGCCATTCGCCTGTCTCAGGAGTACGAGCTGGCGGTGTGGAAAAAAGAGGATTTCCTCCAGCAGTCGCGCTTTGCGCTGTGCAACTGCCGCGTCTGCAAGCGTCCGTTCGCCGTGCAAAAAGAGATCGACTACGCCATCGCGCTGCTGAAGCACAACGGCGACGTGCGTGCGGAGCATCACCGTGAAAGCTTCGAAACCTGCCCGGAGTGCAAACGTCAGAAATGCCTGCTGCCGTCTGACCGCATCGATTTAACCCGTCATATGAGAGAGGCCAGCTGATGGAAAACTTACTCGGCCCGCGCGACGCTAACGGCATTCCGGTGCCGCTGACGGTGGAGGAGTCCATCGCCAGCATGAAGGCGTCGCTGCTGAAAAAAATCAAACGCTCGGCCTACGTCTATCGCGTGGACTGCGGCGGCTGCAACGGCTGTGAGATCGAAATCTTCGCCACCCTGTCGCCGCTGTTTGACGCCGAACGCTTCGGCATCAAAGTGGTGCCGTCCCCGCGCCACGCGGATATCCTGCTGTTCACCGGCGCGGTCACCCGCGCGATGCGCTCGCCTGCGCTGCGCGCCTGGCAGTCTGCGCCGGATCCGAAAATCTGCATCTCCTACGGCGCCTGCGGCAACAGCGGCGGCATCTTCCACGATCTTTACTGCGTCTGGGGCGGCACCGACAAAATCGTGCCGGTGGACGTTTACATTCCGGGCTGCCCGCCGACGCCCGCCGCCACGCTGTACGGTTTTGCCATGGCGCTCGGCCTGCTGGAGCAGAAGATCCACGCCCGCGAGCCGGGCGAGCTGGACAACCAGCCAGCCACTCTCCTGCACCCGGATATGGTGCAGCCGCTGCGGGTGAAGATCGACCGCACGGCGCGCAGGCTGGCGGGTTACCGCTATGGCCGTCAGATTGCCGACGATTATCTGCGTCTGCTGAGCCAGGGCGACCATCAGGTGGCGCGCTGGCTGGAGGCGGAAAACGATCCGCGTCTCAATGAGATCGTGGCAAACCTGAACAGTATTGTGGATGAGGCGCGTATCCGATGAGTGAAACGGTGGTGTTCAGCCAGCTGAGCCGTAAGTTTATTGATGAGAACGATGCCACGCCGGATGCGGCGCAGCAGGTGGTCTATTACAGCCTGGCGATTGGGCACCACCTCGGGGTGATCGACTGCCTTGAAACGGCGCTAAGCTGCCCGTGGCCCGAGTACCTGGCGTGGATCGCCACGCTGGAGGAGGGCAGCACGGCGCGGCGCAAAATGGAGGGCGTGCCGAAGTACGGCGAGATCCTTATCGACGCCAACCACATTGCGATGCTCGCCAACGCCTTTGACGCGGCGCTCGGCAGGCAAACCCCAGAGCAGCAGGCGTGGAGCAAAACGCTGCTCGGCATGCTGCACGATATTCATCAGGAGAGCGCCATCTACCTGATGGTGAGGAGATTACGTGACTGAAGTTTTACTGTGTGTCGGCAACAGCATGATGGGCGACGACGGCGCGGGCCCGCTGCTGGCGGAGATGTGCGCCGCGAACCCGCCGGGCAACTGGGTGGTGATTGACGGCGGCAGCGCGCCGGAAAACGACGTGGTGGCCATTCGCGAGCTGCGCCCGGACAGGTTGTTAATCGTCGATGCCACCGATATGGGGCTCAACCCCGGCGAGATCCGCCTGATTGACCCGGACGACATCGCCGAGATGTTTATGATGACCACCCACAACATGCCGCTGAACTACCTGGTGGATCAGATTAAAGACGACGTGGGTGAGGTGCTGTTTCTGGGCATTCAGCCGGACATCGTCGGGTTTTATTATCCGATGACGCCGCCGGTGAAAGAGGCGGTGGACGTGGTGTATTCACGGCTTGCCGGGTGGGTTGGGAACGGGGGTTTTCAGCCCCTCACCCCGGCCCTCACCCCAGAGGGGAGAGGGTGAAAACCGCATCGAGCAGTTTGTAGGCCGGGTAAGGCAACGCCGCCACCCGGCAAAACAGGCTACGCCAGATCCGCCCCGTTACTCGCAATCACCTTCTTATACCACCAGAACGATTTCTTGCGCTTTCGATCCAGCGTGCCGTTCCCGGCGTCGTCGCGGTCGACGTAGACAAACCCGTAGCGCTTGCTCATCTCCCCGGTTGAGGCCGAGACCAGGTCAATGCAGCCCCAGGTGGTGTAGCCCATCAGCGGGACGCCGTCCTCAATCGCGTCACCCATCGCACGGATATGCTCGCGCAGGTAGCTGATGCGGTAGTCGTCGTTGATCTCGCCGTTTTCATCAATGACGTCCTTCGCCCCGAGGCCGTTTTCCACCAGGAACAGCGGCTTCTGGTAGCGGTCATACATCATGTTCATGGTTATGCGCAGCCCGAGCGGGTCGATGCCCCAGCCCCACTCGCTCACCTGAATATGCGGGTTGCGCAGGGACTTCACGATGTTCGCCGCGCTGGTGTTGCCCGCGTTCATATCCGCCGACGCGCAGCGCGAGGCGTAATAACTGAACGAGACAAAGTCGACGGTGTTTTTCAGCAGGTCGTCGTCGCCGGGGTCTTTCACAATCACCACCCCTTTCTCGCGGAACACGCGGGCGGAGTAGGCCGGATAGCTGCCGCGCGCCTGCACGTCGATAAAGAACAGGTTCTCGCGGTCTTTCTCCAGTGCCATCCACACGTCTTCCGGCTTGCAGGAGTAGGGGTAGAAGTTACCGCCCGCCAGCATGCAGCCGACCTGGTTTTCCGGGTTCACCTCGTGGGCGATTTTGGTCGCCAGCGCGCTCGCCACCAGCTCGTGGTGCGCGGCCTGGTATTTCACCTGGTCTTCGTTTTCCCCTTCCTCAAACACCAGCCCCGCGCCGGAGAACGGGCTGTGCAGCATGATGTTGATTTCGTTGAAGGTCAGCCAGTATTTCACCAGCCCGTTAAACGCCTCGAAGCAGGTGCGGGCGTAGCGGGCGAAGAAATCCACCATCTTACGGTTGCGCCAGGAGCCGTACTCCGTCACCAGGTGCATCGGCACGTCGAAATGGCAGAGGGTCACCAGCGGCTCGATGTTGTACTTTTTGCACTCCTCGAACACCGCGCGGTAGAAGGCAATGCCCTCCTGATTTGGCAACGGTTCGTCGCCGTTCGGGTAGAGGCGGCTCCAGGCAATCGAGGTGCGGAACACCGTAAAGCCCATCTCCGCCATCAGGGCAATGTCTTCTTTGTAACGATGGTAAAAATCAATCGCCTCGTGGCTCGGGTAAAATTCGTCGTCACGCAACGAAAACCGTTTTTCCTTGCCGACTTTTACCGCCAGACGGTTTGCGCCGTGGGGGATCATATCGACCGTTGTCAGTCCTTTGCCGCCTTCACGGTAAGCCCCTTCACTCTGGTTAGCGGCAAGCGCGCCGCCCCATAAAAATCCTTGTGGAAAAACAGACATTCTTACCTCGCTTTCAGTTTATGCTTCTGCTGCTTTGTTCTGTACCGGTGCGGTTTGCAGGGCGCGTGCTTTTTCGGCTTCGTCTTCTACCGGGATATCTTCAAACCCTAACAGCAGGGTCAGCACGAACGACAGCACCACCGCCAGACCCATCACGCCAAACACCCAGACGATGGTCATCGGGTTGGCCGGGTCGAAGAACTGCACGCTGGTGAACAGCCCCGGCGCCGCCATGGAGTGGCTGGCAAGACCGGCCATGCCGGCCACCGCGCCGCAGATAAAGCCGCTGATCAGGCTCGCAATCAGCGGACGTTTCAGACGTACCGCCACGCCGTACAGGGCCGGTTCAGAGATCCCCGCCATGATGGCGGAGGCCGCAGCCGCCAGCGCCGTCTGGCGCAGCTCCGGGTTTTTGGTTTTCCACGCCACCGCCAGCGATGAACCGCCGAGCGACAGGTTGGCGCCGATTTCCGACGGCATCACCATCCCTTCTTTGCCCGTTTCGGCAATGGTCTGGATGATGGTCGGCGTAAACACGCGGTGCATCCCGGTCATCACCAGTAGCGGCCACAGCGCGCCCATAATGGCAACGGAGAGCCAGCCCAGATAGCCGTGAATGGTGTAGACCAGCGCGGAGATGGCGCTACCGATCCAGATCCCGAGCGGGCCAATCAGTACGATGGCGAGCGGGGCGGCAATCAGCACGATCAGCATCGGCTTGAGGAAGTTTTTGGTCACCGCCGGGGTGATGCGATCCACCCAGCGTTCGATATACGACAGGCACCAGGTCATCACCAGGGCCGGGATAACGGTATAGGTGTATTTCACCGCCGTCACCGGAATTAAGGCAAATTCTACATGCTCGCCCTGCGCCGCTTTCGCCATCAGCTCGATAAAGCTCGGGTGAACCAGTACGCCCGCAATGGCTATCGCCAGGGACATGTTGGTTTTGAACTTCACCGCTGCGGAAGCCGCCACCATCAGCGGCAGGAAGAAGAACGCGCCGTCGCCGATAACGGTCAGGATCGTCAGCGTCGGGTCACCTTTGCCCAGCACGCCGGTCATCTCAAGGATCATCGCCAGCAGCTTGACCATCGACCCGCCGATGATCGCCGGGATCAGCGGAGACATGGTGCCGATCAGCGCGTCGAGGATCCCGGCGCCAATCCGGCGCAGCGTAAGCTTCTGTGGACCTTCCTCTACGGCAGGTTGCAGGTTGGCGGGCAGCAGGCTCACCACTTCACGGTATGCCTGGGACACGGTGTTGCCGATGATCACCTGGCACTGATTGTCGTTGCGCACCACGCCGAGCACGCCGCTGATGCTTTTCAGACGCGCGGCGTCGGTAAGGCTTTCGTCTTTCAGAACGAAGCGCAGGCGCGTCATGCAGTGGGTGACGGCGACGATGTTCTCTTTACCGCCCAGCGCGCTAACCACGTCATTTGCCAGCGCAGCGTAATTTTTTGCCATCGGATGTGATCCTGTTATCGTTGTGAGAAGTGTAGGAAACCGGTTTCACATAATCATCATGAGTTTCTTTTAATGAAACAAGACCGCTTTTTATGCATTTTTTCGTTTCGTGATGACGATCACTCGTGGCCGTATAAAGCGTGATAACGCCGCTGCGACAATTTTTCTGCGGTGAAGTACACTGCGGCTCATCGGTTTTGAATGGAATAACACTATGACCACGATGCTGGAAGTGGCGAAGCGGGCAGGCGTGTCGAAAGCGACGGTCTCCCGGGTGCTGTCGGGGAACGGTTACGTCAGCCAGGAGACGAAAGACCGCGTGTTTCAGGCCATCGAAGAGAGCGGGTATCGCCCCAATCTGCTGGCGCGAAACCTGGCGACCAAACGCACCCAGACCCTGGGGCTGGTGGTGACAAACACCCTGTACCATGGGGTCTACTTTAGCGAGCTGCTGTTTAACGCCGCGCGGATGACGGAAGAGAAGGGGCGTCAGCTGATCCTGGCGGACGGCAAGCACAGCGCCGAAGAGGAGCGCGAGGCGATCCAGTACCTGCTCGACATGCGCTGCGACGCGGTGATCATCTACCCGCGTTTTCTGAGCGTGGAAGCGCTGGACGAAATTATTGAGAAATGCGAGCAGCCGATTATGGTGCTCAACCGCCGTTTGCGGAAAAACAGCAGCCACAGCGTCTGGTCCGATCATAAAGCGTCGTGTCAGGACGCAGTATCGCAGTTGATCGCGAAAGGCCACCGGGAGATTGCGTTTATCACCGGTTCGCTGGATTCCCCCACCGGGGTGGAGCGTCTTTCCGGCTACAAGGACGCGCTGGCGCAGAACGGCATTTCCCTGCGTGACGCGCTGATCGCCGAAGGGAAGTGGAGCCCGGCCAGCGGCGCGGCGGCGGTCTCTCAGCTGCTCACCCGCGGCGAGACGTTTACCGCCCTGGTGGCGAGTAACGACGATATGGCGATTGGCGCCATCAGGCAGTTGCACGAGAGCGGCGTCGCCACGCCGGGCGCGGTGTCCGTCATCGGCTTTGACGACGTGGCAATCGCGCCCTATATCGTGCCGTCCCTCTCCAGCGTGCGTATTCCGGTAACGGAGATGATCCAGGAGACCATCAGCCGCCTGATCTTCATGCTCGACGGCGGTGAGTTTAAGCCTCAGCAAACTTTTTCCGGCGAGCTTATCCTGCGCGGCTCCGTCATTGACGGCCCGCATCGCTGACGTCGACATCTGTCATCGTCACAAATGACGATGACAGATCCTCTTCTTTTTTATTTATCTTCAAAATCAATGCATTAAATATTGGCACGGTTTATGAATAGCTTCGCGCATAACAGTTATGCCGGAGAAGCAGATGAACCGTTTTATTATGGCCGATGCCAGCAAATGCATTGGTTGCCGTACCTGTGAAGTGGCGTGCGTGGTTTCCCATCAGGCGGAGCAGGATTGCGCCTCCCTGACCCCCGATACCTTCCTGCCGCGCATCCACGTCATTAAAGGCGTGAATATTTCCACCGCCGCTATCTGTCGCCAGTGCGAAGACGCGCCGTGCGCCAACGTCTGTCCGAACGGGGCGATTAAGCGCGAGAAAGGCTTCGTGCATGTGATGCAGGAGCGCTGCATCGGGTGCAAAACCTGTGTGGTGGCGTGTCCGTATGGCGCGATGGAGGTGGTCGTTCGCCCGGTGGTGCGCAACAGCGGTATCGGGCTGAGTGTGCGCGCGGAGAAAGCCGAAGCCAATAAATGTGACCTCTGCTACCACCGCGACGCCGGTCCGGCGTGTATGGAAGCCTGTCCGACGCATGCGCTGGTCTGCGTCGATCGCGACAAGCTCGAACAGATGAGTGCCGAAAAACGCCGCCGTGCGGCGTTCGACACCTCGTCATCGCTGCTGTTTTAAGCTGCAATGCGCGTTAACGGCGTACAGCTTCGGGTGCGCGGCAAGGTGCAGGGGGTAGGATTTCGTCCCTTCGTCTGGCAGCTTGCACACCAGCTGGGGCTGGCGGGCGACGTGTGCAACGACGGAGAGGGTGTCCTGGTGCGTCTCGCGGGTAGTGGGGGTGACTTTACCGCGAGACTGCGCCAGGACTGCCCACCGCTGGCGCGCATCGATCGCGTTGAAACGCAGCCGTACAGCTGGAATACGCTGCCGGACGAGTTTGTCATCCGCCACAGCGAGAGCGGGGCGATGGACACGCAAATCGTCCCGGATGCCGCCACCTGTCCCGCGTGCCTGGCGGAGATGCGCGATCCGCGCGAGCGCCGTTATCGCTACCCGTTTATCAACTGCACCCACTGCGGACCGCGGTTTACCATTATCCGCGCCATGCCCTATGACCGCCCGGCCACGTCAATGGCGCCTTTCCCGCTCTGTGTGCCCTGTGAAACGGAGTACCGCAACCCGGCTGACCGGCGTTTTCACGCTCAGCCGGTGGCCTGCCCGGACTGCGGGCCGCAGCTGGAGTGGCAAGCCGGGGATGCTGCCACCACCCGCGAATCGGCGTTAAGCGCGGCGGTGGAGAGATTGAAAAACGGCGGGATTGTGGCGGTCAAAGGGCTGGGCGGATTTCACCTGGTCTGCGACGCGCTTAACCCACAGGCGATTCGGAAATTGCGGGCACGCAAGCAGCGCCCGACCAAGCCGCTGGCGGTGATGATCCCGCATGCGAACGATCTGCCGGAGGCCATCCAGACGCTGTTACGTTCACCCGCTGCGCCGATTGTGCTGACGCCAAAAGCCTGCCTTCCTGCGTTTCCTGAGGAGATTGCGCCGGGGCTGAATACAATTGGCGTGATGCTACCTGCGAACCCGCTCCAGCATTTGCTGATGTTGGACTGCCAGCGCCCGCTGGTGATGACCTCCGGCAACCTCAGCGGTCATCCACCCGCCATAAGCAACCAGCAGGCGCTGGAAGAACTCAGTGACGTCGCTGACGGCTTCCTGCTGCACAACCGCGATATTCTTCAACGGATGGATGATTCCGTAATGGATCGGGACGGTGCGATGCTGCGTCGCGCACGCGGTTTTGTGCCGGATGCCATCACATTGCCCGCCGGATTCCGCGACATCTCGCCCATGTTATGCACCGGCGCGGAGATGAAAAATACCTTCTGCCTGGTACGTGGCAACCAGGCGGTGCTGAGCCAGCATTTTGGCGATCTGAGCGACGAGGGCGTAGAGGCGCAGTGGCGCAGTGCGCTCTCGACGATGCAGGACATCTACGCCTTCCAGCCTGAGCGCGTGGTGTGCGATGCCCATCCGGGATATCACGCCCGACAGTGGGCCCGGGCGCAGGCGCTGCCCGTTGAGACCGTGCTGCATCATCATGCGCATGCAGCAGCGTGTCTGGCGGAGAATGGCTGGCCGCTCGACGGCGGGGATGTTATTGCCCTGACGCTGGATGGGATCGGTATGGGTGAGAACGGCGCGCTGTGGGGCGGCGAGTGCCTGCGGGTGAACTATCGCGACTGCGAACGGCTGGGCGGTCTGCCAGCCGTTGCGCTGCCGGGGGGCGATCTGGCGGCAAAACAGCTGTGGCGCAATTTGCTCGCCCACTGTCTGGCGTTCGTACCTGACTGGCAGCAGTACCCGGAAACAGAGGCGGTACAGCGTCAAAACTGGCCGCTGCTGGCAACGGCAGTGTCGCGCGGTATCAATGCGCCGCGGGCCTCCTCCTGTGGTCGTCTGTTTGACGCCGTGGCCTGTGCGCTGGGCATTGAAACGCAACGCTATGAGGGCGAAGCCGCGTGCCGGCTGGAGGCGCTGGCCGAACGCTGTGCAGGGGTTGATCATCCGGTGACGCTCAAGACGGATAACCTTGCGCTGTTCTGGCAGCAGTGGCTGGCCTGGCGGGCGGAGCCCGGCGAGCGCGCCTGGGCCTTTCACGATGCGCTGGCAAAAGGGCTGAGCGAACTGGCGGCAACGCATGCGCGCCGACGGTCGCTCTCTACGGTGTGCTTCAGCGGAGGTGTCCTTCACAACCGCCTGCTACGCGCGCGCCTTCGTCATTACCTTTCTGATTTCACGCTTCTTTTTCCTTCGCGCCTGCCCGCAGGCGACGGAGCGATCTCCTTCGGGCAGGCGGTGGTTGCTGCCGCCCGATCATGTTCACAAAGGATTTAAAATGTTACGACTTTTACGCAATGAACCTCGTGCAGCGTGCCTGCTGCTGGCTCTGGTGATGGCTAACCTGCTGGCCTGGGGGCTGGCGTGGCACACCTTTAGCGGCAGTACGGCGCTGATGGCGGCCAGCCTGCTGGCCTGGTGTTACGGACTGCGTCATGCGGTGGATGCCGACCATATCGCCGCGATTGATACCGTGACGCGTAAGATGATGCAGCAGGGCAAGCGCCCGTCCGGCGTGGGCGCATGGTTTTCCCTCGGACACTCCACCATCGTGGTGCTGGCCTCCATTGCCATCGCCGCCACCGCCACGGCGTTTCAGAAAAATATGGAATGGTTCCACGAAACCGGCAGCCTGATTGGCACCGCCGTCTCCGCCACCTTCCTGCTGGCGATGGCGCTGGTGAATATGGTGATCCTGCGCGGCGTCTGGCGCAGTTTTCAGGCACTGAAACACGGCAGGCCCGTGCAGGGCGACATCACGCTGCCTGCCCAGGGTGGCGTCATGAACTGGCTGTTCGGCAAAACCTTCCGCCTCGTCAATAAAAGCTGGCAGATGTATCTGGTGGGCTTCCTGTTTGGCCTCGGCTTTGACACGGCCACCGAAATCGGCGTGCTGGGGATCTCCGCCGCCAGCGCCTCCAGCGGGATGTCGGTGTGGTCGATCATGATCTTCCCGGCGCTCTTCGCCAGCGGCATGGCGCTGGTGGATACGCTCGATAACCTGCTGATGGTGGGTGCCTACGGCTGGGCATTCAACAAGCCGCAGCGCAAGCTGTACTACAACATGACCATCACCGGCACTTCGGTGGTGGTGGCGCTGTTTATCGGCGGGCTGGAAGCGCTGGGTCTGCTGATGGACAAGTTCTCCCTCAGCGGCGGCGTGTGGGATCTGATTGGTGCGGTGAACGATAACCTGGGCGACGCCGGGTTTGTGGTGGTCGGGCTGTTTGTCGCCTGCTGGCTGATCTCAATGGCGAACTACCGCTGGCGCGGTTATGACGCGCTGGTGGTGCGGTCCTGAACCACGCAGCCCTGTTTTTGCCCGGCGGCGCTACGCTTGCGCGGGCCTACAAGGTTTACCGTTATGGTGTTAAGTAGGCCGGGTAAGCGGAGCGCCACCCGGCATGACGAGGGTTAAGCAGGTAACGATTTCAGCAGCGCGAAGGCCTCCTTCATTCTGTCTTCGCTGACCACAAAGGCGCGCATCTGACCGACAGTATCGGTGCCGCGCGCCACCATGCCCTGAGGCGAAAGGACAATCTCCCAGTCCAGATCCTGACGCTGCGTTTCACCTGCGAGATGCAGCGGTAGTTCCGGCGTTTTTACCTTCACCAGCATGGCGGGTAATTTCACCGGGGCGTTGCCGCCGAGCAGGTTTTTCGCCAGGAACATGGCGCTTAACTGAATCGGTTGCAGGAACGGCAGCACCTGGCCGTTAATTTCCGCGCAGTCGCCCAGGGCATAAATGTCCGGCTGGGTGGTTTGCAGGTAGCTGTCTACCTTCACGCCGCGATTGATCTCTGCGCCTGCGCGGTGCGCCAGCGCGGTTTCCGGGCGCAGCCCCGTCGCCGCAATAACCACATCCACTTCCACCCTGCGGGTGCGGTCGAGCGTCGCACAGATGCCGGTTTCGGTTTTGCTCAGGCTCTGCAACTGCGATTTCAGCAGCAGATGCACGCCCATGTCGGTCAAACGATGCTGTAAGCGACTGCTTACTTCTGCCGGCATCAGCGCTGACAGAATGCTGGCCGCGTGGTCAACCAGGGTGACGGATTTTCCCGCCCGGCAGAAGTCCATCGCCAGCTCGGTGCCAATCAGCCCGCCGCCGACAATCATCACCCGCATGGCGTCGCGTAACAGGGTCTCGCTGGCCTGATACTCCTGCTGACTGTTGAGCGTGACCATCAACTCGCGGCCCTCAACCGGCGGCACAAACGCAGATGCCCCCGTCGCCAGCACCAGCTTGTCGTACTGCCAGGTTTTATCTTTCGCGTTCACCACGTGGGCGTCGGCGTCGATATCGGTGACCCAGGTGTACGGAA
This sequence comes from Enterobacter sp. CCUG 70166, assembly GCF_020224095.1. NCBI lineage: Bacteria > Pseudomonadati > Pseudomonadota > Gammaproteobacteria > Enterobacterales > Enterobacteriaceae > Enterobacter > Enterobacter sp. CCUG 70166. The sequence continues at coordinate 18,335 of NZ_NRIQ01000027.1, read as the reverse complement.
ACAGACGCAGATTAAATTGTTCTGCAAACTCCCCCGCCGTCTGGCGGGTGAGATCGTCGGCGCGCTGATTTTGGCTAATGACGTGGCTTAAATCAGGCTTGTTGTACTCATCCATGCTGTCGGCGGCGATCACCGTCAACGGCACGTTAGCATCCTGTTTGCGGATATTTTTCACCAGCTGGCGGGCGGCAAAGCCCGAGCCGATAATGACGATGCCGTGGCTCATTTTGCCTCCGTTGCCAGTTCATCAAAGACGTCTTTTCCGAGGGAACATTCCGGGCAGAGGAAGTTGTCCGGCACCTCGCTCCACGGTGTACCCGGCGCGACATCCTGCAACGGCTCGCCCAGCTCAGGATCGTAAATCCACTGGCAGACGCTGCACTGCATGCAGGGGCCGAGGTCGGCAGCGGCAGGAGCGGCTTCTGCAACGGCTTCCGGCGCAGCAGCCGCGGCGGGTGCGGTTTCCGGCAGCGGCGCAAGCGCCCACTGGCGGGCAATGTCGCGACCGTGCTGGCGACAGATTTCCAGCGCGTCGAGATCCGGACGCCATTTCGCCTTCAGGCTCAGGGACATCTCAAAACCGGCATCCTGTAAACGGGTGGAGAGACGGTCTACCGCGCCGCCGCTCCAGCCGTGTGAACCAAAGGCGCTGGCGCGTTTGTTACGGAAGCGCAGGCCGGTCATCTCTTCCACCAGTCCGGCAATTTTCGGCATCATCACGTTATTCATGGTGGAGGTACCCACCAGCACGCCTTTGGAGCGGAAGACGTTGGTCAATACCTCATTCTTATCGCTGCGCGCCACGTTGAAGATTTTCACTGCCACGTTCGGGTCCACTTCGTTGATGCCCTGGGCAATGGCGTCCGCCATCATGCGGGTGTTGTTGGACATGGTGTCGTAGAAGATGGTAATGCGATCTTCCTGATAGTCCGCCGCCCACTTCAGGTACAGTTCGACGATCTGGGTTGGATTTTCACGCCATACCACGCCGTGGGAGGTGGCAATCATATCCACCGGCAGGTTGAAGCCGAGGATCTCGGTGATTTTTGGCGTGACCAGACGGCTGAACGGCGTCAGGATGTTGGCGTAGTAGCGCTGGCACTGTTCGAACAGCTCGGTCTGATCCACTTCGTCGTTGAACAGACGTTCGTCGCAGTAGTGCTGGCCGAAGGCGTCGTTGCTGAACAGCACCGCGTCACCGGTCATGTAGGTCATCATGCTGTCCGGCCAGTGCAGCATTGGGGTTTCCACGAAGATCAGCTGTTTGCCGTTGCCGATATCCAGCGTGTCGCCGGTTTTTACGGTGTGGAAGTTCCACTCTGGATGGTGGTGGTGGCCGTTGATGGAGTCAATGGCATTGGTGGTGCAGTAGATCGGGGTATCCGGAATGTGGGACATCAGCTCGGTCAGCGCCCCGGCGTGATCCTCTTCCGCGTGGTTGATGATGATGTAGTCGATGTCATTCAAATCGATTTCGCTGCGCAGGTTCTGCACGAACTCGCGGCTGAATTTGTGATCGACGGTATCGATCAGGACGTTTTTACCTTCGCGAATGAGGTAGCTGTTGTAGCTGCTGCCGCGCAGCGTTTTGTATTCCGTCCCGTGAAAATCACGTACTTCCCAGTCACGTTGACCCACCCAATGAATGTTATTTTTAACCAGAATAGACATAGCAACCTCAACTTAATACGGCGTTTTCAAATAAGATGACTGTCATATATCAAGTTGCGTGCCAGTTTTTTAACTTATTGAAAATAATATATTTGTGTTTTGATTCTCCCTAATGGGTAGTCATTTTGACTATCTTGAAAATTGTCAATATGACACTATGTGTTGTCAAAATGACAGTGAGGCAGAGATGAGCTTTTCCGTAGATGTGCTGGCGAAGATCGCCATAGAACTGCAAACCGGTATTGGTCATCAGGACCGCTTTCAACGGCTGATCTCCACGTTGCGCCACGTGCTGGATTGCGATGCCTCGGCGCTGCTGCGTTACGAAGGGCGGCAGTTTATTCCGCTGGCTATCGACGGTCTGGCGAAGGACGTACTCGGGCGGCGCTTTACCCTGGAGGGCCACCCGCGTCTGGAAACCATCGCCCGTGCGGGTGACGTGGTGCGTTTCCCGGCAGACAGCGATCTGCCCGATCCGTACGACGGCCTGATCCCCGGCCAGGAGAGCCTGAAGGTTCACGCCTGTATCGGCCTGCCGCTGTTTGCCGGGCAGAACCTGATTGGCGCGTTAACCCTCGATGGCATGTCGCCGGATCAGTTCGATACCTTCAGCGACGAAGAGCTACGGCTGATTGCCGCGCTGGCGGCCGGGGCGCTGAACAACGCCCTGCTGATAGAACAGCTGGAGAGCCAGAATATTCTTCCGGGTAGCCCGACGGCGTTTGAGCAGGTGGCGCACACCGAAATGATTGGCCTTTCGCCGGGCATGGCGCAGCTTAAAAAAGAGATTGAGATTGTCGCCGCGTCTGATTTGAACGTGCTGATCTTCGGGGAGACCGGCACCGGTAAAGAGCTGGTGGCGAAAGCGATCCACGAAGCCTCGCCCCGTGCGGTGAACCCGCTGGTGTATCTCAACTGCGCGGCGCTGCCGGAAAGCGTGGCGGAAAGCGAGCTGTTCGGACACGTCAAAGGGGCCTTTACCGGGGCGATCAGCAACCGCAGCGGCAAGTTCGAAATGGCTGATAACGGCACGCTGTTCCTCGATGAAATTGGCGAACTCTCCCTTTCGCTCCAGGCCAAACTGCTGCGGGTGTTGCAGTATGGCGATATTCAACGCGTGGGTGACGATCGCAGCTTACGCGTGGATGTGCGCGTGCTGGCGGCGACGAACCGCGATCTGCGCGAAGAGGTGCTGGCGGGCAATTTCCGCGCCGATCTGTTCCACCGTCTGAGCGTGTTCCCGCTCACGGTGCCGCCGCTGCGCGAGCGGGGCGATGATGTGGTGCTGCTGGCGGGCTTTTTCTGCGAACAGTGTCGGCTCAAAATGGGGCTTTCCCGCGTGGTGCTAAGCCCCGGCGCGAGGACGCACCTGCTGAGCTACGGCTGGCCGGGTAACGTGCGTGAACTGGAACATGCGATTCACCGCGCGGTGGTGCTGGCGCGGGCTACGCGTTCGGGGGATGAAGTGGTTATTCATGCGCGCCATTTCGCGCTGCATGAGGAAACGACGCCGTCCGTGAAGCCAGTGATACCTGAGAGCGTGAACGAAAACCTGCGCGAGGCGACGGATGCGTTCCAGCGCCAGATGATCACCCGCGCCCTGGAGCAGAATAACCGCAGCTGGGCGGCATGCGCGCGGGCGCTGGAGATGGACGTCGCCAACCTTCACAGGCTGGCGAAACGTCTGGGGCTTAAGGGTTAAATAATCCCCGCCTGGTAGAAGTCTTGCAGGTTGATCGCGCCGCACAGCCTGCCGTGCTCGTCCACCACCGGCGCAGCGGTGATTTTGCGCTTCATCAGCACCTCTTTGGCTTCAATGGCGCGGCTGTCGGCATTCAGCGTCAGCCCGCCCCGGGTCATTGCTTCGGATACCCGCGCCTCCAGCTTGCCGCCGCCCACCAGCCAGCGGCGCAGGTCGCCGTCGGTGAAGACGCCCTTCACCTGACGGTCGTTGTCGCATACCGCAACCAGCCCCAGCCCGGTGCGGCTCAGCTCCAGCATGGCGTCCATCACGCTGGTGTCGAGTTTGACCTGAGGAATGGCATCGTCCGTGCGCATCAGGTGGTGAACCTTGTTGAGCAGACGTGCCCCAAGCGCGCCAGCAGGATGGGAACGGGCGAAATCTTCCTCATTAAAACCGCGCGCCTGCATCACCGCCATCGCCAGCGCGTCGCCCATCATCAGCGTGTTGACGGTGCTGGAGGTCGGTGCCAGGTGCATCGGGCAGGCTTCGCGCTCAACGGAAATATCCAGCGTTGCTTTCGCGGCCAGCGCCAGCGGCGAACGGGATTTGCCGGTCATCGCTAACAGGGCCACCGATTTTTCTTGCAGGCGAGGGATGATGAGATCCAGCTCTTTGGCTGAACCGGAGTAGGAGATAAACAGCATCACGTCGCGGCTTTCGATCATCCCCAGATCGCCGTGCAGCGCTTCGGCAGGATGCACGAAGAACGCCGGTGTGCCGGTGCTGGCAAGCGTCGCGGCAATCTTCTTGCCGATATGACCGGATTTACCGATACCCGCCACGATCACTTTGCCCTCGCAGTGGATAATGGTGTTGGCTGCACGAACAAAATCCTCACCCAGACGCTCCGGCAGGCGGCTGGCTTCCTGTAGCTCCAGCAGCAGAGTCTGGCGGCCTGCGTTTAACAGAAAATCACTCATTTTTCTCTCCGGTTACGATCACGTCGATGCCCTTCGCTTCCAGCGCTTTTTTAAATGCCGGATCGATACCTGCGTCGGTAATCAGCTTATCGACGCTTTCAAGGCTACAGACAATGTTGGGGCTTTTACGGCCAAACTTCGACGAGTCCGCCATCAAAATCACTTCCCGCGCGGCGTTGCACATCGCTTTGCTGACGCTGAACACCTCGTTGAAGGTGGTCACGCCCGCGTTGAGGTCGATGCCGTCCGTGCCCATAAACAGCTTATCGAAGCTGAAGTGGTCGAAGGCATTCTCCGCCAGCTGCCCGTGAAACGACGCGGATTTTTTACGGAAGGTGCCACCGGGCATCAGGATGGTCTGCTCGCTGTCGAACTCTGACAGCGCATTGACGATGTGCAGGCTGTTGGTCATCACGGTGATGTTATTAAAGCGGCTGAGCAGCGGGATCATCTGTAGGACGGTACTGCCAGCGTCGAGGATGATGGAATCGCCGTCCTGGATAAATTTGACCGCAGCTTCGGCAATCAGCGCTTTCTGGTGCGTATTAATCAGCGTCTTGTGATCGATAGGCGGGTCGGCTTCGTCTTTATTGAGCACCACGCCGCCGTAGGTACGAATGACGGCGCCGGAGTTTTCGAGCAACACCAGGTCCTTGCGTATTGTCGTGCCGGTGGTGTCAAAGTAGTGGGCCAGATCCTCTACCGAGCACTTTCCCTGCTTTTGCAGATGCTCAAGTATGGCCGCCTGCCGCTGACGTGGTTTCATAGGCGCTTCGTTCCTTACGTTGCGAAATGATAATTCCGCAAGTTTATAACTTTCACAACGAAATTATCCATGTTTCAGATTAAGCGCTAATGATAGTGCATTCTGACAGAGTGAATCATGGGGGAAGATCACATCAGGTTGTAATTCATGCAGCAACATGCCGTTGATCGCCTGGATTTTCACCGGGCGGGCAAAGACGGTCATGCCGCGCATGATGAGGGAATCGCAGACCTTATTGTTTTCATCCAGCGCAACAGCGACGACAACCCGCGGTTTGAAGCGTCCGCCGGAACGCCCGACGCCCACACGGCCTTTTTGGCACAGGGCGTCAAAGGCGCGGTTAAACTGATGGATTTGCCAGCCGCCAAACGCCATCTGGCAGATCCAGGCGAGGGCGGCGACGGTGATTAATGCGGTTACCATATCGGCTCCTTGTTTTGTTCCCTCTCCCGGTGGGAGAGGGTTAGGGTGAGGGCATCAGGCCGCTCGATCAGAACATCACCTGCCCACCGGTGACGTTAATCGACTGCCCGGTGCAGTACGAGGCTTTCGGGCTGGCGTAAAACAGCAGCATGTTCAGCACGTCCTGATAATCACACCCGCGCTTGAGCGGCACTTTGTCGATGTAGTACTGCTCCACTTCTTCAGCTTTGATGCCGAGCTTGGAGGCGTACTGCGGCAGCAGGGACTGGAACATCGGCGATTTCAACAGGTTACCCAGCATCAGCGAGTGAACGGTGATGCCGTATTCGGCCAGATCCAGCGCCAGAGACTGCGTCAGCCCCACGCCGCCAAACTTCGCCGCGCTGTAGCCGGAGTTGTGCTTGCTGCCCACTTTCCCGGATTTCGAGTTGATCTGAATGATGCGCCCCTGAATACCATCGCGGATCATCAGCCTGGAAAACTCACGGGCGCAGAGGAAATAGCCCACCAGATTCACCTGCAACGAGCGGTCAAAATCCCCCAGTTCGAAATCGCTGATAAAGGCCGCTTTCGCGATCCCCGCGCTGTAGACCAGCAGGTCGATACGCCCAAATATCTCATCTACGCCGCGGGCCAGCGCCATCACGCTCTGCTCGCTGGTGGCGTCGGCACCAAATCCGTACGCCATCCCTTCGCCAAACTCGGTGTTGATGGCGTCCGCCACGCGGGCGGCTTTTTCACTCTGAATGTCCACAACCGCCACGCGGTAACCCTCTGCGGCAAGCCCACGGCAGAGGAACTCGCCTAAGGTTTGTCCCCCACCAATGACAACGGCAACCTGACTCATGTGTTTCTCCTTAATTACGCAACAAATTTTAACGTACAGCCTGGTGTGACAGCCTGCGGAACCGGCCCCTCAACGTGAACCGTGCCGGGATACTCCGCCTGCGGCTGCCCGTCAAAACGCAGGGTGATGTGCCCCAGCTCGCGCAGGTTTTGTTCAGCGACGTCGCCGACGGCGGTCACGGCATAGCGCACCTCGCCCAGCTCAAGCTGGCTCCCGGCCTTCAGCTCGCCGTTTAGCTCGCCGTGGCAGTGGATAAAGCAAAACTCTTCGATATCCGCAGGCGCCCCTTCGCGGAAGGTGATCAGCATCTGGTCGCTCAGCGCATCGGCCGCGCTCTGGCCGATGCGGGTAATGGTGGTCTGGTAAATCACGGTCATGGCAGGAACCTCTTATTGATAAATAAAGCCGGAGACAAACCAGGCAATCAGCACCGTGGGCGCGCCCGTCAGGAAGCGGCTCACCAGCACGGAGGGGACGCCCACGCGCACGGTGTCCTGACGTGCTTCCGCCAGCGACAGCCCGACGGGGATGAAGTCGCACGCCGCCTGAGCGTTAATGGCAAAAAGGGCTGGCAGAGCGAGGTGCGGGGGAATGTTGCCCAGACCAATCTGTACGCCAATCAGCACGCCGATGACCTGGGCAATCACCGCGCCCGGGCCGAGAAACGGCGACAGCAGCGGGAAGGAGCAGATCAGCGCCAGCGTCACCAGGCCGAGCGGGTGGCTGGCGAGCGGGGCGAGGCCGCGGGCAATCCAGTCGCCGAGGCCGGAGGCCATGATGATACCGATCAACGCCGAGACGAACGCCATAAACGGCAGAATGGTTTTCAGCACCGTGTCGATGGTGTCGCGCCCGGACTGGAACAGCACCGCCACGGCGGACCCCATCCCCATCCCGACCTTCGCCAGCAGGCCATCGCTCTGCTCGGTGATTTTTTTGCTGGTGTCGTACTCGCGCGGGGCCGCTTTTTGCGGCGCGGATGTGCCATTCACCAGCGTGATGTTGTCCTCCTTCACCCCAGAGACATAAATATCCTCAAGGATGTACTGCGCCAGCGGGCCGGATTTCCCGGTGGAGTGAATATTTACCGTCGGAATGCGGCGCTTCGGATAGATGCCGCAGCGCAGCGTGCCGCCGCAGTCGATCACCGCCACGCCGATTTCCGCTTCCGGCGGTTCGCCTTCCTTGAAGCCGTCGACCGCTTCCCAGCCGGTCAGCTCGTGCAGCCTGTCGACGATCGCCGGGCGCGTGCCCGCGGTGATGTACACAATCTTTTTGCCTTCGGTGGCGTCGAACTCCAGCGGGCCGCCCCAGCCGCCCGTGCCTTTCTCAATGCGGATCCGGTTCATGCTGTAGCTCCTGAAAGATGGACTTTCTGTTCAAGCTGGATGCCCATTTTTTTCTCAAAAATGGCGGTGGTGAGATCCGTCACCCAGCCGCGGAAGAAGTTGGTGACCAGACCGACCAGCAGGTAGCTCACCGCCAGCGGGCCGAGCGGCAGGCCAAGCGTGGTAAGGCCGCTGGCGATCCCGAGATAAACGAACAGCTCGCCGGGGTTGATGTGCGGGAACAGGCCGTTCATGGAATGGCAACTGTAGGAGGCGGCGGCGTAATAGCTCGGCTTGTACTTCTCTGGCATAAAGCGGCCGAGGCTTAAGGTCATCGGGTTGCAGAACACAAAGGTGCCGATGAAGGGCAGGATCAGGTAGCGGGACAGCGGGTTTCCGGCGCAGCGCTGGGCGAAGCGTTCAATACGCTGCTGGCCGATAAAGTTAATCAGCGCGTTCATGATTACCAGCAGGCTGATCAGCAGGGGCAGGATCCCGGTCACCATGCCGGTGAATACCTCGCCGCCTTTCTGAAAAAGCCCGATGAACCACTCGGCGCCGTGGGTGATGGTTTCTATCATTCTTCTCTCCTGTAGGGCGTTTGTTTTTGTCTGTTCGGGGCTAATAATAATCAAATTGAAAGCTTTTAAAGTGTTAATTAGATCTCACAATGAAAGAAAAATGGATTAATTTGAAAGATAATTGGTGGGGCGAATGATTTTCGATGGAAAAAAGCGCGGATTTGCGTTGGGGAGGTGTGTACCGCTTCCTTGAGGTGTTGCGGATGCTTTACCATACTGGGTTCTTACCGAACTCGTTAAATGGATGCCACATGTTCAAGCGTCGTTATGCAGCGCTGTTACCTGCGCTTATTCTCCTGTCCGCCTGTAGTAGCAAACCCAGGACTGAAGCTGTTCAACAAACGGCGGGCGCGCCTTCCGGCGGGTTTCTGCTTGAGCCGCAGCACAATATGATGCAGATGGGCGGCGACTTCGCGAATAACCCTGCGGCCGAACAGTTCATCGATAAAATGGTGAGCAAGCACGGTTTTGATCGCCAGCAGCTGCATGCTATTTTGTCTCAGGCGAAGCGTCTGGACTACGTGCTGCGCCTGATGGACAGGCAGGCGCCGACGGCCCAGGTGCCGACCGGGCCAAACGGGGCGTGGCTGCGCTATCGCAAACAGTTTATTACCCCGGACAACGTGCAAAATGGCGTGGTGTTCTGGAATCAGTATGAAGACGCCCTGAACCGCGCGTGGCAGGTCTATGGCGTGCCGCCGGAGATCATCGTCGGTATTATTGGGGTCGAGACTCGCTGGGGACGCATTATGGGTAAAACCCGCATCCTCGATGCGCTGGCGACGCTCTCCTTCAACTACCCGCGCCGCGCCGAGTATTTCTCCTCTGAACTGGAAACCTTCCTGCTGATGGCGCGAGACGAACAGGACGATCCGTTAGATCTGAAAGGGTCGTTCGCCGGTGCGATGGGCTACGGCCAGTTTATGCCGTCCTCCTATAAGCAGTACGCGGTAGATTTTAACGGGGATGGTCACATCAACCTGTGGGATCCCGAAGACGCCATTGGCAGCGTGGCCAACTACTTCAAAGCGCACGGCTGGACGCCGGGCGGCCAGGTGGCGGTGCAGGCAAACGGCGAGGCGTTTGGTCTGGAAAACGGATTTAAAACCAAATACAGCGTTGCGCAGCTTGCAGCGGCAGGCTTAACGCCGTCGCAGCCGCTGGGCAATGTTGACCAGGTGAGCCTGCTGCGCCTGGATGTCGGAACCGGTTATCAGTACTGGTTCGGACTGCCGAACTTCTACACAATTACCCGCTACAACCACAGCACGCACTATGCGATGGCGGTGTGGCAGCTGGGGCTGGCGGTGTCTCAGGCGCGTGTGCCGGCAGCGTCACCGTTTAGCCAGTAAGTTACCCCGACGGGTAGGCCGGGTAAGGCAACGCCGCCACCCGGCATGGCTGCCCGCACGGTGCGGCCTGATGCCCTCACCCTGACCCTCTCCCACGGGAGAGGGAAGTTTGCAGAAACATTTCGCCACATTCCCATTTCACTCCCGCCGTTTACATCTTAATCGTCTTTCATTATTGTTATGTTATAACATAATTTTGAATTGAAATGCCCATGTCCCTGTTTTCTCTCTCATCCCCGGTTCGGCTGCTGCTGGCGCTGGTGCTCATTCTGTTTCTCGGCCTGGCCGTGCGCTGGGCGGTGGCGTTGCCATGATCGTGATGAACGACCTGGTGGCGGGTTACGATCGCCAGCCCGTTACGCGCGCACTGTCCGGCGTGATTGAACGCGGGAGCATGACCGCCATCGTCGGGGCCAACGGCTGCGGCAAATCCACGCTGCTGAAAACGCTCGCTGGCTTTCTTCCGCCCGTCAGCGGTACGTTTCGCTGGCAGGGGAGACGTCCGGTGGTGGGCTGGCTGGCGCAGCGTCACGCGCTGGAGGCGCAATTTCCTCTGACCGTGCAGGACGTGGTGAGCATGGGCTGCTGGCCAGAAATCTCGCTATTTGCCGGTTTTCGTCGGGATACCCGCATGCGCATTGCCGGCGCGCTTGAGCGCGTGGGGCTGGCGTCCATGGCGTTATCCACCATCGATGAACTCTCCGGCGGGCAATTTCAGCGCATGCTGTTTGCCCGCGTTTTAGTGCAGCAGGTACCGCTGGTGATGCTGGACGAACCCTTCACCGGCGTTGATGAAGCGACCTGCAACGTGCTGATGGATCTGATGCTGGAGATGTATATGCAGGGGCAGACCCTACTGGCGGTTCTGCATGACAGCGAGCGCGTAGCACGTCACTTCCCGCAGACGTTACGTCTGGACGCTGATATTCCCCAATGGAAAACCGAGCGGGTGAGGGTGGCATGATCTGGCATACATTCTTCCAGCCGTTTATTGAGTACGGCTTTATGCGCCGTGCACTTGTGGTTTGCCTGGCGCTCTCCGTCAGCACCACGGCGCTGGGGGTATTCCTTCAGCTGCGTCGGATGAGCCTGATGGGGGACGCCCTTTCTCATGCCATTTTGCCGGGTGTCGCGGTGGGCTATCTGCTCAGCGGTATGTCGCTGCTGGCAATGACTGTCGGCGGGTTTATTGCCGGGATCGCCGTTGCGCTGGTGGCCGGGCTGGTCAGCCGCCGCACGCCCCTTAAAGAGGATGCCAGCTTCGCGGGGTTTTACCTGGGTTCCCTGGCGCTGGGCGTCACGCTGGTGTCGCTGCGCGGTTCAAATGTCGATCTGCTTCATCTTTTGTTTGGCTCCATTCTCGCCGTGGATAGCGCGTCAGCCCTGTTCGTGACGGGCGTTTGCATGTTCACGCTCCTCACGCTGGCGATGTTTTATCGTGGGCTGGTCAGCGAAGCGTTCGATACCGCGTGGTTGCAGGTGAACGCGCGCTGGCTGCCCGGGATGTTACACGGTCTGTTTCTGGCGCTGCTGGTGCTCAACCTGGTGGCCGGTTTTCAGGTGCTCGGCACGTTGATGGCCGTCGGGCTGATGATGTTGCCCGCCGTGGCGGCACGCTGCTGGGTGCGCACCCTGCCAGGGTTACTTCTGATGGCGGGTATCAGCGGTATTTTTTGCGCGTGGCTGGGCTTAAGCCTTTCCTGGGCAGTGAGTCTGCCCGCCGGGCCCTCCATTGTGCTGACCGCCAGCGCATTGTTCTTTATTTCCGTTTTATTTGGCACGCGCAGCAGGCTGGCGGATAGCCTGCGGGCGCTTTTTTAACGCAAGGGGAAACGATGAAACGTACAGGGTTAGCCGTGGCGCTCGCGCTCGGCATGATGACGCACGGCGTAATGGCGAAAACGCTTAATGTGGTGACCAGCTTTTCCATCCTGGGAGACATCACGCAGCAGGTTGGCGGCGATCGTGTGAAGGTGACGACGCTGGTGGGGCCGGACGGTGATCCCCATACTTTCGAACCCTCGCCCAAAGACAGCGCGGCGTTGAGTAAAGCTGACGTGGTGGTGGTCAATGGGCTGGGGCTGGAGGGCTGGCTCGATCGTCTGGTGAAAGCCTCCGGATTCAAAGGCCAGCTGGTGGTTGCTTCGGACGGCGTGAAAACGCACACGCTGGAAGAGGACGGTAAAACCGTGACCGATCCGCACGCGTGGAACAGCGCGGCGAACGGCGCGCTGTATGCGCAAAATATTCTCTCAGGGCTGGTGAAGGCCGATCCTGAAGATACGGCGGCGCTTGAAGCTACCGGTAAACCCTATATTGCGCAGCTCTCTCAGCTGGACGGTTGGGCTAAAAAGCGTTTCAGCGACATCCCACAGGCGAAGCGCAAAGTGCTGACCAGCCACGACGCTTTCGGCTATTTCAGCCGCGCCTACGGCGTGACGTTTATGGCGCCGCAGGGGCTGTCGTCTGAGAGTGAAGCCAGCGCGGCGCAGGTGGCGGAGATCATCAATCAGATTAAAGCTGACGGCGTGAAAACCTGGTTTATGGAAAACCAGCTTGACCCGCGCCTGGTGAAGCAGATTGCGACCGCCACGGGCGCCCAGCCGGGCGGTGAACTTTACCCGGAAGCGCTGTCCGCGAAGGGCGGCGTGGCGGACACCTACGTCAAGGCGTTTCGCCACAATGTAGACACCCTCGCTAACAGCATGAAATAAGCGTCTCTCTGGCCGGTGCGCCCGCATCGGCTTTTTTCTGAAGCCCCCTCGTAAAACCCGACGCGCATCCCCATATTTGATGAGAAAGTGCTATCTTGTGCTGCATGTTTTTCTAAGGCCTGGAGCGAGAATGACTGACCATGAATTGATGCAGCTAAGCGAAGTGGTGGGGCTGGCGCTGAAACAGCGCGGCGCGACTCTTACGACCGCAGAATCCTGCACCGGCGGCTGGGTGGCGAAAGCAATTACCGATATTGCTGGCAGTTCCGCCTGGTTTGAACGCGGCTTTGTGACCTACAGTAACGAGGCTAAAGCGCAGATGATTGGCGTGCGTGAAGCCACGCTTGAGCAGCATGGCGCGGTCAGCGAGCCGGTGGTGATCGAAATGGCGATTGGCGCGCTGAAAGAGGCGCGCGCAGATTACGCTATCTCCATCAGCGGTATCGCGGGGCCGGACGGCGGCAGCGACGTGAAGCCTGTCGGCACCGTCTGGTTTGGCTTTGCCACCTCAAAAGGTGAAGGGATCACCCGCCGGGAATGCTTCAGCGGCGATCGCGAAAGCGTGCGTCGTCAGGCAACGGAATATGCGTTAAAAACGCTCTGGCAACAATTTCTACAAAATACTTGATACTGTATGACTATACAGTATAATTGCCTCAACAGAACAGAAGTCCATGGTGAAGCGCAGTTGCTTCTCCCGGCATGACAGGAGTAATAATGGCTATCGACGAAAACAAACAGAAAGCGTTGGCGGCAGCACTGGGCCAGATCGAAAAGCAATTCGGTAAAGGCTCCATCATGCGCCTGGGTGAAGACCGTTCCATGGACGTGGAAACTATCTCCACTGGTTCGCTTTCTCTTGATATCGCACTGGGCGCTGGCGGTTTACCGATGGGCCGTATCGTAGAAATCTACGGTCCGGAATCCTCGGGTAAAACCACCCTGACGTTGCAGGTTGTTGCGGCGGCACAGCGCGAAGGTAAAACCTGTGCGTTTATCGATGCCGAGCACGCGCTGGACCCGGTCTATGCCCGTAAACTGGGCGTTGATATCGACAACCTGCTGTGCTCACAGCCGGACACCGGCGAGCAGGCCCTGGAAATTTGTGACGCGCTGGCGCGCTCAGGTGCGGTTGACGTGATCATCGTCGACTCCGTTGCGGCGCTGACGCCAAAAGCGGAAATTGAAGGTGAAATCGGTGACTCTCACATGGGCCTCGCGGCACGTATGATGAGCCAGGCGATGCGTAAGCTGGCGGGTAACCTGAAGCAGTCCAATACGCTGCTGATCTTCATCAACCAGATCCGTATGAAAATTGGTGTAATGTTCGGTAACCCGGAAACCACCACCGGCGGTAACGCTCTGAAATTCTACGCTTCTGTCCGTCTGGATATCCGCCGTATCGGCGCGGTGAAAGAGGGGGATAACGTCGTCGGTAGCGAAACCCGCGTGAAGGTTGTGAAGAACAAAATCGCAGCACCGTTCAAACAGGCTGAATTCCAGATCCTCTACGGCGAAGGTATCAACTTCCTCGGCGAGCTGGTTGACCTGGGCGTGAAAGAGAAGCTGATTGAAAAAGCGGGCGCATGGTACAGCTACAACGGTGACAAGATTGGTCAGGGTAAAGCGAATGCTATCTCCTGGCTGAAAGAGAACCCGGCGGCGGCGAAAGAGATTGAGAAGAAGGTGCGTGAACTCCTGCTGAGCAACCAGGACTCTAAACCTGATTTCGTGGTCGACGGCGCGGATGCTGAAGAAACCAACGAAGACTTTTAATCCTCTCGGATAAAAATGAAGGGCTGCTGATGCGGCCCTTTTTGCATTTCTGAATCGACAGGTTTTTTATGAGTGAACCGACATCACGCCGACCAGCCTACTCACGCTTGCTGGATCGGGCCGTGCGTATTCTTGCCGTGCGTGACCATAGCGAACAGGAGCTGCGGCGGAAACTGTCAGCGCCCGTCATGAGCAAAAACGGTCCGGAAGACATTGATGCCACCGCGGAAGATTATGACCGCGTGGTTGCCTGGTGCTACGAGCATCACTATCTGGATGACGGCCGTTTTGCCGCTCGCTTTCTTGCCAGCCGTGGTCGTAAAGGCTATGGGCCAGCGCGTATCCGCCAGGAGCTGAACCAGAAAGGTGTAGCCCGTGAATCGATTGAAAAAGCCATGCGCGAAAGTGAAATCGACTGGTGCGAACTGGCGCGTGAGCAGGCGGTACGAAAGTACGGTGAGCCGCTGCCGCGTGAATTTTCAGAAAAAGTTAAAATCCAGCGCTTTTTGCTCTACCGCGGCTTCCTGATGGAAGATATTCAGGATATCTGGCGTAATTTTACCGATTGAACGCATGCGGGATTTTACTTCCCACTAAAGAAAACTTATCTTATTCCCACTTTTTCCAGTAGCTGGTCCGTCCAACTGTTTACAGATACAGATCTGCTGCGACATTTCGTTAGCTTGATTTCAGGATAATTATGAGCAAGAGCACCGCTGAGATCCGTCAGGCGTTTCTCGATTTTTTCCATAGTAAGGGACACCAGGTTGTTGCCAGCAGCTCCCTGGTACCGAACAATGACCCGACTCTGCTGTTTACCAACGCCGGGATGAACCAGTTCAAGGATGTGTTCCTTGGTCTCGACAAGCGTAATTATTCCCGCGCCACAACCTCACAGCGTTGCGTGCGTGCGGGCGGTAAACACAACGATCTGGAAAACGTCGGTTACACCGCGCGCCACCACACTTTCTTCGAAATGCTGGGTAACTTCAGCTTCGGCGACTACTTCAAACACGACGCCATTCAATATGCGTGGGAACTGCTGACCGGTGAAAACTGGTTTAATCTGCCGAAAGAGCGTCTGTGGGTGACCGTGTATGAGACCGATGACGAAGCGTTCGACATCTGGGAAAAAGAAGTGGGTATCCCTCGTGAACGTATCATCCGTATCGGTGACAACAAAGGCGCGCCTTACGCGTCTGATAACTTCTGGCAGATGGGTGACACCGGCCCTTGCGGTCCGTGCACCGAGATCTTCTACGATCATGGTGACCACATCTGGGGCGGCCCTCCGGGAAGCGCGGAAGAAGATGGCGATCGCTACATTGAGATCTGGAACATCGTCTTCATGCAGTTCAACCGTCAGGCCGACGGCACCATGGAGCCGCTGCCAAAACCGTCCGTAGATACCGGTATGGGTCTTGAGCGTATCGCGGCCGTTCTGCAACACGTTAACTCCAACTATGAGATTGACCTGTTCAGCACCCTGATCAAAGCCGTTGCCGAAGTGACGGGCGCAACCGATCTGAACAACAAATCACTGCGCGTTATCGCAGACCATATTCGTTCCTGTGCGTTCCTGATTGCTGACGGCGTTATCCCGTCGAATGAAAACCGTGGCTATGTGCTGCGTCGTATCATTCGTCGTGCGATCCGTCATGGCAACATGCTGGGCGCGAAGGACACCTTCTTCTATAAACTCGTTGGGCCACTGATTGGCGTGATGGGCTCTGCCGGTGACGAGCTGAAACGCCAGCAGGCGCAGGTTGAACAGGTTCTGAAAACCGAAGAAGAGCAGTTTGCCCGTACGCTGGAGCGCGGACTGGCGCTGCTGGACGACGAGCTGGCGAAACTCAAGGGCGACACGCTGGATGGCGAAACCGCTTTCCGCCTGTACGACACCTACGGCTTCCCGGTTGACCTGACGGCGGACGTTTGCCGCGAGCGCAACATCAAAGTTGACGAAGCAGGCTTTGAAGCCGCAATGGAAGAGCAGCGTCGTCGTGCGCGTGAATCCAGCGGTTTTGGCGCGGACTACAACGCGATGATCCGCGTTGATAGCGCGTCTGAATTTAAAGGCTACGAAGAGCTGGCTCTGACCAGCAACGTGACCGCGCTGTTTGTTGACGGTAAAGCCGTAGACAGCATTAGCGCAGGTCAGGACGCGGTTGTTATCCTGGATAAAACACCGTTCTATGCGGAATCCGGCGGCCAGGTTGGCGATAAAGGCGAACTGAAAGGCAATGGCTTCAGCTTCAGCGTAAGCGATACCCAGAAATACGGTCAGGCAATTGGTCACCAGGGCAAACTGGTTTCCGGTTCTCTGAAAGTGGGCGAGGGCGTTCAGGCCAACGTTGACGAAGCTCGCCGCGCGCGCATTCGTCTGAACCACTCGGCAACCCACCTGATGCACGCAGCCCTGCGCGAAGTGCTGGGTACGCACGTTGCACAGAAAGGTTCTCTGGTTAACGACAAAGTGCTGCGTTTCGACTTCTCGCATTTTGAAGCGATGAAGCCGTCTGAAATTCGTGCGGTGGAAGACCTGGTGAATGCCCAGATCCGCCGTAACCTGCCAATCGAAACCCACATCATGGATCTTGAGGCAGCGAAGAAGAAAGGTGCGATGGCGCTGTTTGGCGAGAAATATGACGACCGCGTTCGCGTGCTGAGCATGGGCGACTTCTCTACCGAACTGTGTGGCGGTACTCACGCATCCCGCACCGGTGACATCGGCTTGTTCCGCATCGTTTCCGAGTCGGGTACGGCGGCAGGCGTGCGTCGTATTGAGGCGGTGACCGGGGAAGGTGCAATTGCCAGCCTGCATGCGCAGAGCGACCAGCTGCACGAGATCGCGCAGCTGCTGAAAGGCGATAGCCAGAACCTGGGCGAGAAAGTGCGTGTCGCGCTGGATCGTACCCGTCAGCTGGAAAAAGAACTCCAGCAGCTGAAAGAACAGGCTGCGGCGCAGGAGAGCGCAAACCTCTCCAGCAAAGCGGTAGACATTAAGGGCGTCAAACTGCTGGTCAGCGACCTGGCGGGCGTTGAGCCTAAGATGCTGCGTACCATGGTCGACGATCTGAAGAACCAGCTTGGTTCGACGGTTATCGTGCTGGCAACGGTCGCAGAGGGTAAGGTTTCTCTGATTGCGGGCGTCTCTAAGGATGTGACGGATCGTGTCAAAGCAGGGGAACTGATTGGCATGGTCGCCCAGCAGGTGGGTGGCAAAGGTGGCGGTCGTCCGGACATGGCGCAAGCCGGTGGTACGGATGCGGCGGCACTTCCCGCGGCATTAGCCAGCGTTGAAAGCTGGGTAAGCGCGAAACTGTAATAACTACAAAGCACAAGCAGACGCCATAGCGGTAACGTTATGGCGTCTTGCTCACTGCGCTATCGATAACGATAAAGTCAGGTTGAGTTTGTGTATATCGGCTAAACTTACGTTTAACAGAATGTGATGCCGTGACTGCTTACACTTTACGTGTTTGTCATCGCTTACTTTTTGGCGTTATATGATGGATAATGCCGGGATACAAGAGACCCGACTCTTTTAATCTTTCAAGGAGCAAAGAATGCTGATTCTGACTCGTCGAGTTGGTGAGACCCTCATGATTGGGGATGAGGTCACCGTGACAGTTTTAGGGGTAAAGGGTAACCAGGTACGTATTGGTGTTAACGCTCCTAAAGAAGTATCTGTCCACCGTGAAGAGATCTACCAGCGTATCCAGGCTGAAAAATCCCAGCAGTCCAGTTACTGATATTGTCGCGTCTCGCTGTCGGGCGAGACGCAACCCTCCCGCTATTTTTACTGCATAAAGTTACCGTTCTATTTCAAACGCTTCGTTTTTGACCACTCTCATAATCTTATCTCATCCAAATGACGCGCTTCTCTCAACACAATTCTGTGAAGATGCCTGCAAAATCCGCTTATAAAACACTCTCTTTGCGGCTTTTACATGCGAATTGCGTGCGAATTGTGCAAACGAAAAAAGCATGTGGAAAATTGTTTGACTTATAAGTCCCAGAAAGTAATATATGCGCCACGCAGCGACGAGAAGCTCTTAACGAGTTGCTCGAAGCACTCGAAAGAGGCGTTGTGTGGTGAGGTGGCCGAGAGGCTGAAGGCGCTCCCCTGCTAAGGGAGTATGCGGTCAAAAGCTGCATCCGGGGTTCGAATCCCCGCCTCACCGCCATTTTGCATCCGTAGCTCAGCTGG